>JBIPMY010000177.1:0-11512 GCA_044376335.1 Bryobacter sp. | reverse complement strand
TTACTTGTCGGAATTTGAAAAGTGCCTTGCGGAGGTGCAGGGGCTTTTTGTCCTGGAGGTGGGGCCGGATTG
The DNA here is from genome assembly GCA_044376335.1 of Bryobacter sp. Lineage (GTDB taxonomy): Bacteria > Acidobacteriota > Terriglobia > Bryobacterales > Bryobacteraceae > Bryobacter. The sequence goes on along the minus strand of JBIPMY010000177.1, from coordinate 11,440 downwards.
GTGGGATAGGCCCATTCGGGGACGGGTTCGAGGACGCTTTGCTTGCAGGCACAAAGGATCAGACAGAGAAGAAAAACAGAAAGAATGCGATTCACAGTGGGAACCATGCTATCAAGCAAGCGCTTTGTGACGGGCTTGGCGGGCACATTATTGGAATCATTTTTGTATCGAGGTGTTTGCGGCGTAAGGATCAATCTTGATCTTCAACTTGGCCGGAAGCGGTGTAGGGTCAATCGAGGCCACATCGATCCGCTGGGATTGAGCGTCGGCGGCGGCAAGACCGGCAATCTGGCCCAGGGTCATCCATACCGGCTCCATACGCAGTACGGACATTGCCACGTGTGTGCAAGACAGAGCTACCGGCACCAGTAGATTGTCGACCCGCCTGGGTAACATTGCGCCGTATGGCACCTGCCCGGGCTGTGCAGGGCCAAAGGCTTTTTTCGGATACCAAAGCACGCCTTCCATAAAACCATCGACGGCGAAGCGGCGATCGTGGCAGGGATGGACATCGAATGAGTGCTCACCGATGGCGATGGGCTGACTCACGCGTGGCGTACGCCCGGTTTTTGGGTCAACGGTGAAGTTGTGCTGCGTTACCAGGGCGCGGCCTTCGATACGCCGCCCCTGCCGAACGTAGATCTGCCACGGCCAATGGCCGGAATCTTTGAACTCCTGCCGATGCAGGCCAATCGGCGCGAGGTTGTCACGAATCGCCGAAGGGACTCGAGGGTCATGTTGAAGGAACCAGATGAGGCCGTGGATATGGTCCACGTGGAATTGGGCGAGACGTGCGCGATGGTGACGGCTGGCTTCGGGCCAGGTCCAACTCGCGCCTGGCAAGTTGGTGCTGGTGAGCCCCTCGATGTTGCCATTCATTTGAAACTTGCGATGAGGCAGTTGGGTACCTCGACCGAAGCTTCTGAGGCGGCCGCTCGCGAAGTCGTCGAGAATCGGAAGATAGTCGGGGAGATGCAAATCGTAAGTGGAAGGCTTTTCAATTGACACCTTTTGCGCGGGATCGTCAGTAAAGATAGAACGAGCACAAAAGGCCTGAATGGCAGGTGAGGCTTCTCCGGTGTCTGAGGTTAGAATCTGCTGGCCTGTGCGCCAGTTCATGTAGTGGATGCCAGCAAAGCGCTCGCCGTGCTCTGCGCGGCTCTCGCGACCCACGCGGTAGGGCACCTTGGCGGCAGCGGCGAGATCGCCTTCGTAGGTGCCATCGATGAAAGTACGTGCGGTGATGGTGAGTTTGCTGTTGTCGGGGGCGTCGATTTCGACACTGGTGATGCGGCGGCCAGTGACTTTGGCGCTGAAGAGGTGATGGCCCGGAAGCCATCGCAAACTCTTTTCGCCCTGGAGCATTTGGTCAAAGGCGGCTTCTGCTACCGAGGGCTCGTAGAACCAGCCGTCCTTTGTGCGGGCATACTCTTCGGGCTGGTTGGCGAGGGTGCGCTGGTAGTGGGTGCGAACCAAAGCAATGAACTCCGCCACCTGACCGCCGAACAAGTCTGTACGCACGGCATCGGTGGTGGAGAGCCCGCTGGCAGCCATGCCGCCGAGATGGCGTTGGGGACAAGCCAGGATGACACGTAGACCACGGCGAGCGGCCTCTACAGCGGCGGTAACACCTCCGGGCGTAGAGCCGTAGACGAAGACATCGCAGGCAGTGGGTGGAGCGGCTGCCAATGCGGCCATGCTGGTGCCGAGGAATTCTCTGCGAATCATGTCAACTCCATTTCGATTTCATCCATCAGGCAGTGTAAGAGAAACTGATGGGCTTCCTGAATCCTTGCCGTATCGTGGTGAGGAACAACGAGGGCATGAGTTGCGAGGTGGATTGCGGCTCCACCATCGCGGCCGAGAAAGGCAAGTGAGGCAATGCCGAGAGATTTTGCGGATTCGAGCGCGCGGAGAATGTTCGGTGATTGGCCGCTGGTGGTGAAGACGACCAGCAGGTCGCCGCGTTGGCCTATAGCTTCGATTTGACGGGCAAAAACGTCTTCGAAGCGATAGTCGTTAGCGATGCAGGTGAGGACAGCGCCGTCAGAGTTGAGGGAGATCGCCGCCAGGGCGCGACGATCTTGCTTGTAGCGCCCGGCGAGTTCTCCGGCGAGATGTTGCGCTTCGCAGGCACTGCCGCCGTTGCCACAGATGAGGAGCTTGTGGCCGGTGCGCAAGGTGGAGGAGGCAAGATTTGCGGCGTGTTGGAGGCCGTCACTCAGCTCGTTGAGTCGAGAGAAGACGGAGAGGGCTTGGGAAAGTGCTTCGGTCATATGGTCTTTCGGAGTGCCAGTCTCAGGATGATTGCTGCTATCGGATGGAGTAGCGCGGCGAGGCAGAACGCTGCGGGGTATCCGAAGGTCTGAATCACGAAGCCGAGAATCTGGGCAAAGAAGGCACCAGCGAGGCTCCCAGCCATGCCCATCATGCCGAAAACGGTCGCCGTGGAGTGATTCGGAATGACATCTGCGCACAATGCCGCAGTAGTGGTGGCCCAGGCTTGGGTGAGCATGGCGACAAAACAGGTAACCGCAATCGCAGTAGCGGCGGTGGGGGCAAGGCCGACGAGCGCTCCGAGCGGGGCGAGAATACCGACCGTGGTGAGGATGAAGAGGCGAGCCCGCGGCGGATGTATGCCACGGCGCACCAGCCAGTCGGACAGGGCACCCCCGCCCAAATGGCCGAGGTCGGCAAATAGAAAAGGGATCCAACCGTAGAAGCCGATCTCGGCTAGGCTGAGATGGCGTTCGCGCTGGAGATAGTCTGGCAGCCAGAAGATGTAGAAATACCAGACGGGATCGCTGAAGAAACGGGGCAGAACGAGTCCCCAGACCTGGCGCTGTTTGATGAGATCCCGCCAGTTTGCGCTGGGTACCGGATTGTCCTGCGCAGATGCCTTGGGTTTATAGGTGATCCACCAAAGCGGGAGCCAGAGCAGGCCAAGCGCGCCGGGGATCAGGAAAGCGTATTGCCATCCGAACTTCAAGGTGATCCACGCAATGAGAGGCGGGGCGGCGATGGCACCGATCGTGCTGCCAGAGGAGAAGATGCCCGAAGCGATGCCGCGATGCTTCGGCGGGAACCATTCGCCACAGACTTTGACGCCAGCAGGATACACACAGGGTTCGCCGATGCCGAGGAGAAAACGGAAAGCGCCGAGAGAGAAGGCGCTGCGCGCAAAGGCCGTCAGCATAGTGGCGACAGACCACCAGCCGAGTGCAAGGCTGAGGCCGAGCCGCACGCCGAGCCGGTCCATCAATCGACCGCCGAGCGCGTACATGACGGTGTACGGCACCAGGAAGGCGGTAACGATGTTGGCGTAGTCTTGCTCGGAGAGCTGGAATTCCTTGCGCAGCAATGGGCTCAAAATCGATAGGGTCTGCCGGTCGATGTAGTTGATCGTCGTAGCGGCGCAGAGCAATGCGATGATGAGCCACGACCTCATTCGGGCGGCGCCTGACGTTTATAGGTTTCGTAACTATAGGCGCCCACGGCCGAAGCGCCGCCATCGATGGTGAAGGTCTGCCCGGTGATGTACTGGGAGGCGGGCGAAACCAGAAACGCGATCAATTCGGCGACCTCTGCAGGCTCAGCCAGCCGATTCAGGGGAATGCTACGGCTGCGTTCGGCGTATTTCGGCCCTTCGAGAACCTTGCGCAGTTGTTCGGTTGCGACTGGGCCAGGCGCGACGGTATTGACCCGGATTTTGTGCGGCGCGAGTTCCACGGCCAGTACCCGTGAATACGATGCGACTGCTCCTTTTGCTGCGGCATAGGCACCTGTCCCGTACATCGCCATTGAAGCGGCGATGGAGCCGATGTTGATGATGGAACCACCTTGATTCTGCGCGACCATCGCGCGTGCAGCCGCCTGGCTGCAACGGAAGGACGAAGTGACGTGAAGATCGAAGAAACCTTGCCAGGTAGCGAGATCTATTTCGAGAAGCGGGGCCATTTTGGCAACTCCGGCCGAGTTGACCAGCGCATCGAGGCGACCAAAGGTATCGAGGGCAGTTTTCACAAGTAATTCGGGTGTTGCGTCGTCGCGCAGATCGGCGATGACCGCAGTGCTGCCAGGGAGTTGCGCGGACATCGTTTGCAACTCTTCCGCTGAGCGCCCACTGAGCACGAGCCCGAAGCCCGACTTGTGCAGATGTTCAGCAGTAGCGCGGCCGATGCCGCGGGCTGCGCCGGTGATGATGGCGACCGGTTTCATGAGCGAGCTCCTGCCGAGGCAGCATAACAGGCTTCGACAATGCGTACATCTTCTCGCGCCTGTTCGCCGCTCACTTCCGGATCGCGACCGGCGAGTAGCGCTTCGCAGAATCTTCGGTGCTGATTGTAGGGGTTTGCGGCATCATCCCACTCGGGCGCGAGGGCATTCTCGAAACGCTCGAAAGAGCCGTCGCCTTTGAGCTTGAGATACTCACCATCGAAGGCACCCGTCTCTGCGGTGAATTCGACGACGTTGTTGTCGCGATAGTGGATGGACCCCTTCGTGCCGAGCAACGAAACATGTTCTTCGAGACAACACCAGGATGTTTGAATCTCGCCTAGGCTGCCGCCCGAGAGCCGGTACTGCGCCAGCATCAGATCGTCGCCTTCCAGGTGTGGGCAGGCAAAGTTGGTGGCCATGGCCTGTACTTGTGCGACGTCCTGGTCGAGGAGCCAGCGCATGAGGTGCTGGTAGTGCACGGCGAGCTGAATGAAGGATCCGCCGCCGGTGCGCTCTTTGGAGGCACGCCAGTTACGGTCTGTGCCGCCCCAATTCAATCCGCCGCGATGAGCGAGGCGAGCGCTGAAGAGCGCAACATTGCCCAGCCCGCCTTCGGCTACCATCCTGCGGATATCGCGAAAGAGCGGATGGTCCAGCAGATTCATGTAGACGCCAAGTTTCCGTCCAGACCGCTTTTGTGCCGCGAGAATACGGTCGCACTCGGCGGCCGTACGGGCCATGGGTTTTTGCAGCAGGACATCCTTTCCCGCCTCGAATGCGGCAACGGCATGTTCGGTGTGCAGGTGGTTCGGCGTAGAGATGACGACGGCGTCCACATCCTCTCCCAGCGCGTCGACAAAATTGGCCGACGCCTTTGCAGCGCCCAACTCCAAAGCTGCATGGCGAGCTTCGTCTTCGTTCGCGTCTACGCAGGTTGTCACCTGCACATCCGGAAGATTAGAGTACGTCCGGCGGTAGCGCTTCACCACTCCGCCGCATCCGGCGAGGGCAATTTTCAGTTTACGGGTTTGCATAACAATTCTTTCTGGACAGCGAGCAGCGCCGCGCCCTGGGTCACCACCGATTCGCCGAGTTGCGCCACGCGAAGGTCGAACGAATCCCGAAAATAGGAAACAACCAGCGGTCTTGCCAGCGTACGGATGAGTTCTACATAATCCGGGTTACCAGACGCGACGCCACCACCCAACACAATACGATCCGGGTGCAAGAGCGCCGACACAGAAGCCAAGGCACGTGCAAGGTGCCCGGCACAGAACTCGACCAGAGCCGTCGCACTTTCGTTGCCCGATCGCCACGCGGCGAAGATTTCGGGCGTTGAGGAGAAACGTCCGGCAGCCAGGGCAAGCATGCCCGGTCCCGCACAAATGGCCTCCACGCAGCCTGCGCCTCCACAGCCGCAAAGTGGGCCGCCAGGCAGTGCGGGTAGATGCCCGATCTCGCATTCACCGGCATCGTGCATGGCTACAATGCTCCCGCTGCGCACAAGGCCCCCGCCAACTCCAGTGCCCACGGTCACATAGAAAACCGACCGCGCACCTCGCCCTGCCCCAGCCGTCGCCTCAGCCAACGCGGCCACTTTGCAGTCATTTTCAATGTGAACCGGCACGCCAAACTCTTCCTGCAACAATCCCAAAGCATCGATCGATTCCCAGCCTGCCTCATGCAGGCACAGATACGCCGATTGTGCCGCGCGGCGCACCAGGCCACCATAGCCAAATCCGATCGCTTCCAGCGGCGAATGCCGCTGTGCCAATTGGCGGCCCATTTGGATTAACTGCCGCATGGTCGCAGCCGCATCATTAGTGTGAGGGCGCGCCTCGCGGAGCGTCTCCAGCAAGGTCCCGTCACTGGCGGCGGCAGCGGCAACCAGCTTGGTCCCACCACTTTCGAAAGCAAGAATCATCGGCTCACCGGCGATTGCAGCGAAAGAATTGCGCCTTGCGCCAAAAGACGCTGGCGAAGCTCATCCACGGGCACGTGGCGCGGGGCGATTCGCAATTCCGCGCACAAGGCCCCAGCTACGCCCGCCGCATGCCCCGTAGCCAGCGAGGTGCCAGGAACGCGCGTTGACCCGTGCGCCCGGTGTGTAGTGGAGATCGGCCGCCCGGCCACCAGCAGGCCATCCACGGCCGCCGGCACCAGGCATCCATAGGGAATCGCATAGGGCGCCGGGGGGTTCTCCTTATGCGGATGCACTCCCACAAATCCGTCGTTGGGATGAATATCGATCGGCCAAGCTCCGAGCGCAATCGTGTCAGCAAATTCACGCCGCCGCCAGATGTCGTCTTCCGTCAGCGTGTAGACCCCCTCAATCTTGCGGCTTTCCCGCACATGAAGGTCCGTAGCGCCCGACAAAATGTAACTCGCATGCAATGCGGGAACGCCTTGGCGAAGCAGGCCGAAGATCGCCAGCATATCCTCACGCGCGTTCTGCTCGAGTGCGGTACGCTCCTCCGGGTCAATCGGATTTCCCACCACGCGCGTAGAATTGATGGACACCTCGTGCTCATTCAGACGGATCACCCAAGGGCCACCGTAGCGAATGCCGGAGCCTTCCATCGCCCTCTGACAGTCGGCTTCCAGTTGACGCCAATCCACGCCAGAAGCAACGTTCCCCAGCCGGAAGTGATAAGTGATCGCCTGCAATTCCGGGCTCATCGCCCAACGGACTCCCGCGAAGTTGGCAACTTCAGCGTCACCGGTGGCATCCACCACGCATTGAGCCAACAGTTGCGCGCGCCCATCGAGTAGTGCTGCTTCGATCCCAACGACGGCATTCTCGTGCATCAGTGCGTCTATGGCGCTTGCACGGTAAAGGGTTGTCACTCCGGCTCGGCCCAGCAGCCGGTCTAAGGCCACCTTCATGTACTCTGGATGGAAACTTACCACTTCCTCAGGATTGTCTGAAGTTCCGAGTCCGCCCATCTTCTCCAGTTCTTCAAGCAAGTCGCGCACAAAGCCCCCGACAACAGCCTGGGTGGGATCAAGGCAGGAGTTAATGGCATCCAGCGTGTGGATCATGCCGGCGACGGGAGTGCCACCGGCAAAGCCAAGGCGCTCTATAAGCAACGTTCGCACGCCACTTCGGGCAGCGCCGTAGGCAGCAGCCACACCGGCGCTGCCGGCTCCGCAAACGATCACATCAAATTGTCGGGAATCAAGTCTGCTTCTTTGCATAGTTCAGAGTTATTTTGGAGTTACTGCTGTGGCAACCGGCGACTGGGTCTGGCGGTTTCCCGCAAAGTCCTCGGCGACCACTTTATAGAAGTATGAATGGTTAGCGTCCAAGCCGGTGTCGATATAGAGCTGCAAGAAGTATCGTGCCGGCTCGATCACCGCAAGCGGCTTGCGGCCGTTCAGACTAAAATCAGCCGTCTCACCGCGGTACAAGTAGTAGCGCGCAACATCCGTTTCAGTGTTGCTCCGCCAGTAAATCATCAACTTGTCTTTGGCCCTGCGAATGACGCCGAGTTCATCAACCGGCAGTGGTGCAGCCAAATTGCGTCCAGACGTTTCGGCATCCGCTTTGGCTACCGAACCTTGCCGATTGCCCGCCCCAACCGGCGCAACTTGATAGTAATAGCGCGTCTTGTAGTGCAGCCCCCGGTCAACAAACGAGGAGCCCGCGGCTCGGCCAACAAGCGTTTGCGGGGTAGGGGGATCTTTGGGGTCCACCGAGCGGAAGACGTTGTATGCCGCCGCAGCTGGGCCTGACCAGCTCAGACGGATCGCATCGTCCGCAACTGCGGCCGCCTGTAGAGAAATCTTGCCTGGGACTTCGCCTGCTGCTTCCAGACGGATCGTTGCAAAGCTGTAGGGACTCATCCTTAACTTCGCACGCCCATTCACAACAGCAAGCTCCTGCTTGTCGTTCTCCACCAAATCGCAAAGGTACGCACGGCTTGCGCCTAGCGCCTTGAGGTCGAGCTCGAAGTCCGCCGCCTGACCATCGGTCTCGACAAGCCGAAGAATCAACCCCCGGCCCGGCTGCTCGGAGTTTTTCAATACCGTCATCTGTACATTGCGAGGCTCGATGCCAAGAAAGCTTTTTTGCGTTTCCCGCCACAAACCCGATTGGCTCACAGGCAACCGAACTGCATGCAGCGGACTCGCCACTTCCCAACCGAACTGCGTCGTTGCTCCAGTGTTCCAGTCCCCGTCGTGGGATGTGAGCGAGTAGCCAAGCGTAGCGTTCAGATCGTCCGGACCCAAGGTCAACAAACCCGCCATGCGATTGGACCAGGCATAGCTATAGAGGTGCGAACTGGAAGGCTTGTAATCAATGGAAAACTCGTTGTAACGGATGTCCCCCAGATGAAACGTCGCCGCATTCCATGGGGCCATCGTGATACCGTGCGAGGCGTTGCTGACATCCACCCAACGATTCGCATACAGATAGTCGTGCGAACCCCAGCGCAACTGATCCGTATGTGGCTTCACAACGCCGCCCGGGTACTCCACACGGAACTGGCCGCCGGCGACCTGCAACGGGTACGCGTAGAAGATATTGTCCCGGTAGCGTTCCTCGTGTTGATCCGTGTAGAGCGCCTTTGCGTGCTCCAATTGATTCACAAAGTCGATCCGCTTCAAGCCGGCGTAGAGCGTCACGGTCTGCAGAATTGCCGCGCCGGTTTTGTCATCATCAATCCAAACCTTAAACTCCGCCGATACCGGTCCCACGCTGCTTTCCTGCTGCTTGGCGCGCGCGGGGACGTGCATGAATCCGGCCTTCGATTCACGCGCGTCCTTATGCACGTAGATCATCTGATTGGCTTGGTAGGGAGCCTTTTTGTCGAGGAGTTCCCTGCCCGACGCCTTCTCAACGATGCTGCTAACACTTCCCGTGACCGGATCAAAACGCACTTCGTAGAACTCGTTTGAAATCGAACTCTCAGTCTTGCTCAGTGTTGAACTGCTTGCCGCCGCTTTCCTGAGATAGAAAAGTTTATAGCCCAAAGCCGGTACATCCGAGGCAACAAAAATGGTCTTGCCGCCACGTACTTGTACCGGGATCGCTTTTCCTGTAACTGCATCCACTAAGCCAGGCACGCTTCCGTCCAGTTCCACCAGTCCAGTGCGGGAGTGAGCGAGTGGATTGAAGATCGCAACCGTGGGCTCCGCTCCAGTGGCTATGTTGCGTCCCATCTCGCCAACTACTTCTCTAAGTGCGCCAACAGTGGCGTCCAGGGCTCGCCTGGCCTCTTGCTTTTTGACCCAGGCCGCATTGAAGAGCTGCACTTCGCTGGCCGGCGGCAGAGTCGGCCAGCAGTGCTCGTCGTAGTCGAAAAAGCGAGTGTAGGTGCGGTCCACCATCGCCGGTGAGAGCAGGAATTTCGGATTCACCAGTGACGCCAGTGCACCAAGACTCTCGGCAAACGGCAGCATTCGCGACGCCCGCCGCTTCCAATCCTGCGACTCCGGGTCAATCGTCGCATAGTCGGCCGAGAAGTTATTCAGATCGCCAGACAAAACGGGAAGCTCGCGGCCATACCTGGATTCGATGTACTCGAAGAACTCTGTCGGGCCGGAAATGCGTATTTCGGGATAGGCGTACTGTTGTTTCCATGCCGGCAACACGCGGCTGTCAAAGCGCGGTGTGTCGTGATCGACATATTCCGGATTGACGACGGCATCATAAGGATAAGGCCCCAATTCCATGCCGCTTTGGATTTTCTCCAGTTGCTTGGAAACATGCTCGCTCGCCAAATCAATCAGATTTTGATAGCCGCCCCCAGTCTGTCCATACCAGAAGCTAAGGCCATAATGGCTGCGCCAGCCAAACAGAACCTGGTGTTCCTGGTCTGGCGCCTTCCACCAGAACAGCGGCGGCAGCTTAGTGGTTTTGTAGTTGTTGTTAGCACCCGTGCGCCAGCCTTGTCCCCATCGGGCAACATACTTGAAGCCCGCATCGGCAACCGCCTGTGCGCCTGACCAGGAAAGGCTGGGGTTGTCCACGATCATGAACGTCTTCAGATCCAGGCCGTAGCGATCCTTCACTTCACGGCGCGCTGGATAAGTCATCCGGGCCAACTGTTCATAATCCATCCAATGCGAATGCACTCCACTCGGAGCGCCCATCAAATGCATGCGGCCCGTCTTGAGTTGTTCGTCGACCAACTTCCGCCAGGCAATCTGGCCGCGTTCCTCAATGTAGTTGCGCTGAAATAGCAGAGTCTCCAGCGTGTAGTGGAAGCGCGCATCGCCCTTGCGCTCGACATCACTCATATTTTCCTGTGGACCCGCAAGCCCGCCAGCCAGGTCAATAAACTCCGCGATGTCGTACTGTTTCTTGAAAATGTACTCCTCGTAGCCCAGGTCCTCGTGCGACGACTTAACGACATAGACTTTCCACTTCCTTTGTGGCTGCCATTGTTCGTTGCGTTGATCGAGTGTCTGCCCCTTCGCCGTGACAGCGAACTCTACTTCAGCGGCAGCGGAAATGTCTGGAACCAGCACCCGGTGGCGGCTCACCCCGGGCACAGCTTGAACACCCAACTTGGGCCCGGCTTCGCCAGCCCGAACCGCAGCACTAAGTTCGCAGGAAACGGCATCCACGCCGTCATTCAGCAGGCTCACGATAGCGACCTGCCGCAACGGCGTCCCTTTCGGGAACAGTACGGTCGCTTCCACCGACAAAATGCGGATGCTACCGAACGACAATTCCGCAAATCCGGCAAACAAAGCAAGCCAAAGAGTTGCTGAACCCAGGTAGGTGCTCATGTCAAGATCTCCCTCACAACTCGTGCTTTCTCGACGCCAGTAAGCTTCTGGTCGAGGCCTTGATACGCATAGGTCAGGCGCTGGTGATCGATGCCCATTTGACGGAGGATAGTGGCCTGCAAATCTCGAATATGAACCGGGTCGCGTGTCACGTTGTACGAGAACTCATCTGTCTCGCCGTGAGTGACACCGGGCTTCAAGCCGCCCCCGGCCATCCACATTGTGAAGCAGCGCGGGTGATGATCGCGACCGTAGTCGGTGGGTGTCAGTTTCCCCTGTGAGTAGATAGTGCGGCCGAACTCACCGCCCCAGAGAACCAGCGTCTGGTCGAGGAGTCCGCGGCTGCGCAGATCCTCAATCAAACCGAAAGACGCCTGGTCGATATCTTTGCATTGGCTGGGCAGGACCTCCGGCAGGGTAGCGTGCAGATCCCAACCGCGCTGGTAAATCTGAACGAAGCGCACGCCCCGCTCCACCAGAC
>JBIPMY010000568.1:0-3493 GCA_044376335.1 Bryobacter sp. | reverse complement strand
CGCTGGGCTGTCGCCACAGCCGGCTTCCATACTTTGTCCATCAACGCACTGGCCGCCGCAGGCGTTTTTGCCATCACATCGTCCAGCACATAGTCGGCGTACGTGTTGTAGGAGAGCAGCTTGGCCTTCTCCAGCCGAAGCGTGAGAATCTGGCGAATCAGAGCCTTGTTGTCAAACTCGTTGTCGTTATCCCCGCGCTTGGCCCAGGCCCGGAAGGCCTTCTCGCGCAGGTCACGGCGCGGGCTCAACATCAGGAAAGGCTCGATCGAAGACCGCTGCAAACTGATTTCTTTGACATCCGCAGGCAGCCCCACGCGGTCTTCTGCCTTGTCCAGCACCAGCTTGTATTGCTTGGTGTCGTTGAGCACGTTTTGGGTAAACTGCGTGGTCTTGGTTGCAATCTGTTCATCAATCTCGGCCAGGCGCTTCTTGGCATCCGGCGCGAGCTTTGCGCCCGAGAGAACAAAGCGCCGGTGATAGCGCTCCACCAGCCTCAATTGCTCCGGATTCAGGTTCAGAGTTTTGCGCTGTTCAAACACCTTGTCGAGTCTTGCAAAAAGCTTGCTGTTCAGTAGCACTGCACTCGAATGGGCTGCCAGCTTCGGTGACATTTCGCGCTCTGCTGCCTGCAGCGCATCCGACGTGTGGGACGAGGTAAGGTTCTGAAATACCCCGTTCACCTTCTTGAGCAATTCTCCGTGCTTCTCCAGCGCCTCAACCACATTGGAAAATGTCGGCGCAGCCGGATTACTCGCAATCGCGTCGATTTCAGCCAGAGCCTTCTTCATCGCCTCCCCATAGGCCGGAACAAAATGCTCAGCCTTGATGCGATCAAAAGGGGGCAGCCCGAAGGGCGTCTTCCAGGTTTCAAGAAGGGGGTTCATATTCTTTACAGTTTTCGATGGCGCTGCCGCAAGCGTAGTCGCCGAGGCGGCAAGAAAGACCCGTCGGTTAACAGACATACTGTCATGATGACAGTTTTTGTATACCTGTCGGCCCGGCTGGGTCTGTAATAGTGCAGCCTGCTCGCCTGTAATGGTCTACCCTCTAGATCAGGTGATCTATCAATGGACAAATTCGTGAGCTCAACTCAGGCCGATGGGGGTGTGCAAAGCGCCCGCCAAAGGTTCCCGATTGTTGGCATCGGTGCGTCCGCAGGTGGTTTGGCCGCTTTCGAATCGTTCTTCTCCCAGATGCCTGCCGATTCCAGCCCTGGCATGGCTATCGTTCTTGTGCAGCATTTGGCCCGGGATCACAAGAGCATTCTTGCAGAACTGATCCGCCGCTACACCAGCATGCAAGTCTTCGATGTCGTCGATGGCCTTAGCGTCGAAGCCAATTGCGCCTACATCATCCCGCCCAATCGAGACATGTCCCTGGTTGGGGGCAAGCTCCAGCTCTTTGAACCTGCCAGCTCTCGCGGCTTACGTCTACCGATTGATTTCTTCTTCCGGTCTCTGGCGCAGGATCAGCACGAGAACGCCATCTGCGTCATCCTTTCGGGTACCGGGAGCGACGGCTCTCTCGGTGCCCGTGCCGTTAAAGGTGAGGGTGGAATGGTGATGGTCCAGGCCCCGGAGTCCGCAGAGTATGACGGAATGTGCAGAAGCGCAATTCAAACTGGAGTTGTCGATTACGTTTTGACTCCCGATCAGATGCCCGCTCAGTTATTGGCCTATGTCTCCCAGGCTTTCACGCCCTCCCTTCTTTCACCCCTGGAAAACGAATCCGCTCCCATCGAAGGTCTCGACAAAATTTTCCAACTGCTACGCTCTCAAACCGGTCACGACTTTTCTCAATACAAGCGCAACACCATTCTTCGCCGCGTAGAAAGACGGATGGCGGTTCACCAAATACAGATCCTCTCTGAATATGTGCGCTATCTCCAGCTCACCAAACCAGAAGTAGACGCACTCTTCCGCGACCTTATGATCGGCGTCACCAGCTTCTTTCGGGACGCTGAGATTTTTGTCGAAATTCAAACCAAGGCAATCCCGGAGCTATTGAAAGCGAAGACCGAGTCCACCGACATACGGATTTGGGTTCCCGGCTGCTCCACTGGTGAAGAAGCTTACTCCATCGCCATGATGGTCCGCGAGCAGATGGACGAACTCAAGCTGGGCTCAAAAGTAAGTATCTTCGCAACCGACATCGATCGCGAATCTATCGAGCACGCCAGGGCTGGCGTATATCCATCAAGCATCGTCGCTGATATTTCTCCAGAGCGGCTCGCCCACTTTTTTGATCCCGAAGATGCTGATGGCACCGCCTATCGTGTTCGCAAATCACTACGGGACATGCTCATCTTTTCCGAACATAGCCTCATCAAAGACCCTCCGTTCTCGAAGCTGGATCTGATCAGTTGCCGCAATCTCTTGATTTACATGAGCACGGATTTGCAGAAGCGTCTGATGCCCTTGTTCCACTACGCTCTCAAGCCCGGTGGCTTGCTTGTGCTTGGCTCTTCTGAAAGCATCGGCGACTTTTCACATCTCTTTTCTACTGTCGATCGCGCGGCAAAGATCTTTCAGCGAAAACCCGAAGACCCAACCGCCCGCCATTCCGTTTTGCATAGAATTTTGCCCCCACCAAAATCGTATGAAAATGGCGGCTCAACCAAGACCGGCTTAACCGGTGAAACCAGGCTTCCGCTGCAGGAAATCGCTGCACGCACAGTACTCGATCATTTTGCCCCCGTCGGTGCTCTTGTCAATGAACGCGGTGACATCCTCTACTTGCTGGGACGTACAGGCAAATATCTCGAACCAACCCCAGGGGAAGCCAGTCTCAACATCTTTAAGATGGCCCGCGCCGGTCTCCGTGCAGACTTGACTGTAGCCCTGCATCGTTCGGTGTCTATGCAGATTGTCTCGCGTCATTTTGGCCTCACAGTCCAAAGCGAGGAATCCGTCAGCCACGTCAACCTGACGGTGATTCCCGTTCCCGCGATTCTCGAACCAGTTCCTGCCCGCAATCTCTTCCTTGTGATTCTGGAAGAGGTTGTCAATCTGGAGCCCAGGCTGCGCTCTGAACCTGCGGTAGACAACACTGACGCTGAGCCTGCCATCGGGCCCAACCTCAACGACTACGTGCTCAGGCTCAAACAGGAACTCCGCGATAAGGACGAATACCTCCAAACAACCGTTGAAGAATTAGAAACGGCCAACGAAGAATTGCGCTCCGCTCATGAAGAGATGCAGTCTGTTAACGAGGAGATGCAGTCCACCAACGAGGAGCTTGAAACTTCAAAAGAAGAACTGCAATCGGTTAATGAAGAGCTCGCCACCGTCAACAGTGAACTGCAAGCCAAGGTTACTGACTTGTCCCGCTCAAACAATGACATGAAGAATCTACTCAGCGGAACCGGTATTGGCACGGTATTTGTAGACCTTCGCCTGCGCATCCTCCGCTTTACCCCCTCCGTCTCATCGTTGATCAATCTGATTGAATCTGACGTTGGCCGTCCGATAGACCAACTCCGCTCCAACCTGAT
>JBIPMY010000569.1:0-3493 GCA_044376335.1 Bryobacter sp. | reverse complement strand
AAACAGCCAAACCACGTTCCCGCTCGATCAAGGCGACTTCGTCAGGTGAAGTGCCGGCCTTGTCGCGCGGCTCATCGCGGAACCACAACCACCAGGCAAGAGCCCAGAGAAAGCCAACCAAACCGAATACCAGAAACACGTATCGCCAGGGCATCATCGTACTGAGCCAGCCCACCAGCTTTGGCGTAAAAGCACCAGCTAAAAATGCGCCAGAGAAGAATATGCCTTGCGCTTTGCCGCGTTCGCCCGCTGGAATCCAGCGCGAGAAGACACGGCCAACGCAAGGCCATGCGCCTGCTTCTCCAACTCCAAACAGAAAGCGAATCACCAGCAGCGAGAGGTAGCTCCAGGCTGCAGCAGTCACCATCGTGAATGCACTCCACCAGGCAACGATACGCGTCAAAACGCCGCGACAACCAATGCGGTCGGCCCAGGCTGCCGTGGGAATTTCAAAGACGGCATATGCAATCGTGAAGGCACTGAAGACGTAGCCCATCTCGACTTTGGTGAGGTTCAGATCTTTGGTAATTTGCGGGGCAACTACACCGATAGCAACTCGATCCAGGTAAGTAACGCCTGCCAGCAGGACAGTCATCGCGATCACGCGATGGCGCATTGGAATCATGGTTTAACGATCTGCTTTCTTGAACCCGGCAGGAATGGCGAAGTCGCTAGCCGGAATTGTCGCTGTAGAAAAGGCACTGGACTCGGAAGTAATTTCCATCAGGTACTTGCTATTGCCAGTCCCACCCATGGTGGCCAGTGCTTTTTCGGCCATTTCGGCCTGCTTGCCGCCAGCCTTTTTCATGGCTTCCATTTGAGCTCTCATTGCCTGCATCTGAGCCTGCATCTGTTTGGATTTTTCATCATCACCTGATTTCATCCGGGTGATCTGAAGGACAGGGATCCCATTCACTTTGGACATCTGCTTTTGCAGGTCGGCCATCATGCGAGTGCTTCGCGCATCGCCGCTTGCAGGGAAGAGTCCCTTCTCGGCCATCTTGAGACCGATTGCTTTTAGCTCTGCTGCTCCAGGCACGTCGGTCGAGACCCACAGCTCGTTTTCCATGTTCATCGCCATCGGTTGGCCACTCATGGTCATCGACATTATGACCTGCCGGCAATTGAATCCGCCGATGCGCTTCTGTTGGCCGGTATCCTTTACATCCGCCTTAACCTCCATTCCAGCCTTTGTCATTGCTGCACCAGCTTGCGTGATCGGGGTGACACTGTAGGTCTTGGCGGTGACGTTGATGATGGTTACGGTCTGTGCATCGAGATCGGAAATGATGATGCTCGAACCGGTGTCGACTTTCATCTTGTTGCCCTTGATCTTGTGCTTCGTAACGGCCCCCGCTGCCGGGCCGCTGCCTTTAATGGTGGTCGTGTAGCTGAAATCGGCGCGGCCGGAAACCGCCATCACCAGGAAAATGATTGGAATACGCATGAGTAAATATCAGATCTCGCCAGCTGCTATTTGAATTGGACTGCTAGACATCGATTGTATGCCCGCAAGCTCTCTGCAGTTGGAATTGATATTGAGCAAAGTCGATCAAGCCATGTAACAGCACCATGGCGACGAGACGATGGATCATGGTTTAACGAATTGCTTTTTTGAATCCGGCAGGAATGACGAACTCGCTAGCAGGAATCGTATCTGTTGAGAAGGCGCTCGATTCCGTGAGAATTTCGACGAGGAATTTGTAATCGTCGGGCTTGCCCTGAGCCAATACGGCCAACCGTACTGCCTCTGACTCCCAGACATCAGACTTTTTTGATGCCTCCTCCAGCGCACGTTTCGCCAGCTTTGCAGCCTTCGCCCGTCTCACTTCCTCATCTTCAACTGGTTTCATTCGGGTGATCTGTCGAACTGGAATTCCGTTCAGTTTGGCAACTTTAGTTTGTAAGTCTGAAAGCATGCCTTTTTCGGCCAACTTGAGTTGCATCGCCTTCCATTCAGCAGCCCCTGGCACATCGATTGAGAGCCACACGTCATTCTCAACGTACATTGGCCTTGCCTGGCCGGTCCTGGTCATCGACACGACGATCTGACGGCAATCCAGGCCTCGAATTCGCCTCTGTTCGCCCGTGTCCTTTACTGCAGCAAGAGCATCCACTCCAGGCTTCGACAAAACTTTGGCTGTCGAAACGCGATAGGTTTTTGCAGCAGTATCGATCGTTGTTGTTGTCCCGGAATCCAGGTCAGAAATTGTGATGGTTGACCCACTAGCGATCTTCATCTTGTGTCCCTTGATCAGATGTCTGGAGACGACACCTGGTCCGGAAATGGAAGTTTGCAGGGTTGTAGTAAAGCTGAAGTCGGCGAGTCCTGTAGACGCCAGAACCAGCAATAGAATCGGAATTCGCATAAGACTCGTTAGATCTCTCCTACGGCTCGTTGAATCAAACTACGTGACACCGATTGTATGCCCGTATGCTCCATGTAGTTGGTGCCGATATCGAGAAAAGCTGCCAGCAAATCGAATTTCCCTTCACTGAAATCAATGACTCCCCGCATCTGATCGAGAACCTTGTCGAGGGTGATGCCACGATCTGAAGCAAAGCTCGAGAGATACGAATGAAAGGCACCAAGGCCGCTCTTAACAAAGGGCAGCGCTTCCCCGCCCGGAATCACTCCCTGAATTCGCTGATAGATTGGGCTTTTGGCCAGATCGTCAACGCTCCATCCAGCGGCAGAATCCATCAGCTTCTGCGCGTAATCGGGCCCCAACGGAATCAATCCGTCAAACACTGCAATGCCGCAAAGGCGAATCAGGTTCTCCTTCTCGTAAGACTTCACCGCACCCATGAAATCAGAGATACTATCGCCGGGAAAACCATTCGTGTAACAGAAGGCCACCATCTCGGCAACCAGCTTCAGGCCAAGGTCTACGGTTTGGGCCTGGTCTTCTTTCGGAGTCAACTTGGAAAGAAAGCTCAGCAAGCCTACCTTTTCTCCCAACATATGAGCCATGGACGATAGACCCACTTTGCCGCCTGCGCTATCCACCAATTGATAGATCGATACAGCGCGCTGGTAGCCTTCGTTCGGGTCCGCATAGAGCGTCAAGGCCCGTTGCCTCACCTGAGCAATGAAGTCTGCGTCAGATTCCCCAGTCACATAGCGGATTGTATTGTCAAAACCGGTCGTATTCTGCCACTGCCCTGGTGCGGCAAAGTCGAGCAGCCCGAGAACGCGCACCGTCATCCCGCTAGTGGGTAATTCGTCGACAAGCTGGTCGATTGCTTTGCTCATTACTTGAGACCTCCGAGTTGAAATTGATTGAGCCACGCTTCGCGCTCTTGAGCCGTGAAGGCAGGATCGATAGACCTCACCTGCACCTGATAACGATTAGCCACCAGGATTGCAGTGCCGAGGGAGCCAACAGTCGCCGACGGATGGCCAGCGATCGTACGCGCTCCGGGCTTGAATTTATCGCGAGCACTGGGATTGGAATCTGTGTCGGAAATCGAGAGCTGCGCCATCTTCTTG
>JBIPMY010000176.1:0-11536 GCA_044376335.1 Bryobacter sp. | reverse complement strand
ATTTCTTCGCCGCCACCTGCCGCGCGCACCAGACCTCGATCCGCCTCAGCAAAGCTCCAGGCTCGATCAATTTCGCCATAAAACCTACCTGATCGATGGCAGTCTCGAGAAAATACGCGCAAAACTCCACTAACGCTCGCTCGCTCAACATGCCCCGACCGTCATAGTCGCCATATCTTGGTTGGTCTGCTGCAGCCAGCAACGCCTTGTAACGCTCTACACTGCGAGCCAAACCGCGGGCCACGCTCCACATGCTGCAACCGAGTCCTGAGCGCATCAACATCGCATGAGACATCAGCCTTACTACTCGGCCATTGCCATCGTAGAAGGGGTGAATCCAGGCAAACCGATGGTGAGCGGCCCCAAGCGCAATCACATAACGATGCCCGGACATTGCTTTTGAACTGTAGGCTTCTTCAAAACGCTTCAGATAAGCGGGCACCTCTTCCGCGCGAGGTGGCACATGTGCCCCAACAGCCACTCCACCGTCACGAAATTCACCCGGGATCACGATCTTGCGCTCCCCCGTCTCCGGGTTTTCAACCGCGAGTAATTCCTTCGGCAAATGTAAACAAAACTCGCTGTGCAACCATCGCGCGTACTCCGCGCTCGCCGGTTCGATATCAGGCCCCTTGCCTTCATCGATCAAACCCTGCAAGTGGATATGGGCCGCTGCCTCCAATTGCAGATTCCGCTTCTCCGGCTTGCCAACATAGTCTCGGGTCAGTGCCGAATCGATATCTCGCGGATGTGTATGATGCCCTTCAATCAGATTCGAGTAGTAGCAGTTCATCGACCGCACCAGCTCTCCAATCGCCAATCTGTTTTCTGGATGCACCTGCGCGGCGAAAGCACTCGCCACCTGGGTCAACTTGAAGCCCAGGGCATCAACTTCACCCTTACCCTCGGCAGGCAGGACGGGCGTCATGCCGTCGCCAGACAGCGAACCGACGCTTTTCAGCCTCGTTTTCGCCGTCGTCTGTGCCGCTCTTTTCGCCGCTGCCATAATGCCTCTAAATAATTGTACTATAAGAGTATAATCATTTAGAGGCACGCAATTGTGCCGCCTCTTGTGCCGCTCGCTGTGCCGCTATTCCGGCGTCGCCAAACCCATCACCTGGAAGCCAGCGTCGACGTAAATCACATTACCCGTAACGCCGCGTCCGAGCGCACTGCCCAGGAAAACAGCCGTATCGCCCACCTCGGCCGGATCGGTATTCCGCTTCAGCGGCGCAACCGCCGACACGCCGTCCAGTACATTCGAAAAATCCTTGATCCCGCGAGCACTAGCCGTCTTGATCGGCCCGGCAGAAATCGCATTCACGCGAATGTTCTTAGCCCCCAGATCATTGGCCAGATAGCGTACGCAGGCCTCCAGCGCCGCCTTCGCCACACCCATTACGTTGTAGTTCTGAACCACTCTTACCGCTCCAAGGTAGGTAAGCGTCATGATCGAGCCGCCCTCGGTCATCAACGGCGCAAAGGCCCGGGCCACACTTACCAGCGAATAAGCGCTGACTTCCTGCGCCAGCAAATAGCCGTCGCGCGAGGTTTCGAGAAACGGCCGGCTCAGATCCTCACGATTGGCAAAGGCAATGGAATGAACCACAACATCGAGCCGCTCTCCGCTGAGCGCCGCAACCGTGGCCGCCAGCTCGTCTTCCTTGGTCACATCACAATTGAGCACCATCGCTGCGCCCAGATCCTTACCCAGATCCTCCACGGTCAGCTTCTGGCGTTCGCCCTGATAAGTCAGGATCAGGCGCGCCCCTTCCCGTCGATACGACTCTGCAATCGCGTAAGCAATGCTCCACTTATTGGCAACACCAAGAATGATCGCCGTTTTTCCGGCAAGAAGCTGAGACATAAATCCTATTGTGTCATCTAAACTGGTGAAAGGAAAAACACCGAAACTCATGTCATTCTCATTACCCGCACTCCCCTATGCGCACGACGCCCTCGAGCCGCACATTGATACCGCCACGATGGAGATCCATCACGGCAAACACCACAACGCCTATGTCACCAATCTGAACAAGGCCCTTGAATCTGCCCCCGAGCTCGCCGGCAAAACCATCGAAGAGCTCCTTGCCAACAACCTTGCGATCGTACCCGACGCGATCAAGGCAGCAGTCCGCAACAACGGAGGCGGCCACTATAACCACTCCCTCTTCTGGACCATCCTCGGCCCCGGTGCCGGTGGCACCCCTGTGGGCAAGCTTGCTGAAGCCATCGACGCCACCTTTGGTTCTTTCGATGCCTTCAAAGAGAAGTTTGCCGCCGCCGGCACCACTCGCTTCGGCTCCGGCTGGGCCTGGCTCAGCAAGACTGCTGACGGCAAGCTCGAAATCTCTTCTTCTCCCAACCAGGACAACCCCGTGATGGAAGGTAAATTCCCCATCATCGGTCTCGACGTTTGGGAACACGCCTACTACCTCAAGTATCAGAACCGCCGCCCCGACTACATCGGTTCCTGGTGGAACGTCGTGAATTGGGTAGAAGCCGACACCCGCTTCAACAGCTAAGTTGCAATTCCATAAAAGGCCCGCCGCAAGGTGGGCCTTTTTGCGTTACGATTCGATGCAATGGCTGACGTCCTCACCCTCACCGGCGTATCGAAAATATTTCCCACACACCGCGCCGTAGACGACGTCCACCTGAGTCTCCCCACCGGCGAATTCCACGCCCTGGTTGGCCCCTCCGGCTGCGGCAAAACCACCACGCTCCGCATGGTCGCAGGCTTTGAAATCCCCACCTCCGGCACCGTCCTGCTGGAAGGCCAAAACGTAGCCGACCTCCCACCCTATGAGCGCAACGTTTCCACTGTTTTCCAAAGCTACGCTCTCTTCCCCCACCTCACCGTGCGTCAAAACGTAGAATTCGGCCTCAAACGCAAATCCGCCACCAACATCAAAGACAAAGTGGCCGAAGTCCTTGACCTTGTGCAGCTCACTGGCAAAGAAGACCGTCTCCCCGCCAAACTCTCCGGCGGAGAAAAACAACGTGCCGCCCTCGCAAGGTCCCTGGCTCTCGCCCCCGCCGTCCTTCTACTCGACGAACCCCTAAGCGCCCTCGACCCCAACCTCCGACAGCAAGTCCGCCTCGAACTCAAAGCCCTCCAGCGCCGCGTTGGCATCACCTTCCTGATGGTCACGCACGACCAGGAAGAAGCCCTTACCCTGGCAGACCGCATCACCGTCATGAACAAAGGCCGCGTCGAGCAAACCGGCACGCCTCATGAGATCTATCTGAAACCCGCCACACCCTTCGTTGCCCAATTCCTCGGCGATATGAACTGGCTCGGCAAGATGGGCCTGCGGCCTGAGGCCACCCGCATCTCAAAAACTCCCACAGAGAACTCCACCCCGGCTACCGTTCTCCACTCCACCTTCCTCGGCAACTTTATCCACATTCAGGCACGAACTCAGGCCAACGAAACCCTCACGGCTGAAGTCTCCCGCTTTGACCAAAGCTACCAACCGGGGGACGAAGTCCATCTCTGGTGGCGCAAAGAAGACGAGCTTCACTTCCAATGAGTCTGCGCCGCATCTTCCTCCTCCCGGCTTCGCTGGTCACCATCGCGCTCTTCCTCGTCCCGATGATGATTGTGCTGGCCTACAGCCTGATGACACGAGGGCCTTACGGCGGCCAGGGTCTGCCGCTGACACTCGAAAACTACCAACGCTTCCTCGATCCGCTTTACGGCGAAATCCTCCTCCGCTCCTTCTGGATTGCAGGAGAAACCACAGTTCTCTGCCTTATCTTCGGCTTCCCCTTAGCCTGGTACATCACCCGCAGCGGCCCGCGCCGCGACTTACTCCTTCAGCTCGTAATGCTCCCCTTCTGGACCAGCTTCCTCGTCCGCACCTATGCCTGGGTCTTCCTGCTGCGTGACACTGGCCTCTTCAACACGATCCTGATGGCCACCGGCCTGATCAGCGAGCCGCTCCCCCTTCTGTATAACCACGGCGCGGTCTTGCTAGGCCTCGTCTACACCAGCCTCCCGCTAGCAATCCTCCCGATCTATTCAACGCTAGAGCGCCTCGACTACTCGATGGTAGAAGCCGCTGCAGACCTGGGCGCGAAGCCAGCAACAACGCTTTTCAAGGTCATCCTCCCCATCGCAACTCCCGGCCTCCGCGCCGCCGCATTTCTTGTCTTTGTCCCCAGCCTCGGCACCTATCTGACAAGCGATCTCCTGGGAGGAGGCAGCACGATCCTGATCGGCAACCTCGTCCAGAACCAGTTCACCACCGCAAGAGACTGGCCCTTCGGCGCCGCTGCCTCGCTCATCCTGATGGCAATCGTCCTCGTTGGTCTCTGGGCGGTGACCAGAAACGGAGAAGACGTCCTGTGAGACCAACTCTTCTCGGCCTCTACGCAACACTCATCTACGTCTTCCTTCATCTGCCTTTGGTTGTCCTGGCAATTTTCAGCTTCAATTCATCCAAGCTCACACACTGGGAAGGCGCATCGCTGATCTGGTATCAGACCGCCCTAACCGACCCGGCGCTACTCGAAGCCACCGCCAACAGCCTCATCATCGCTACCTTCTCAACGATCCTCGCCACAATCATCGGGACGCTAGCCGCCTACGCCCTCTGGAAGAAAAAAGCCCGCTGGATCACTGCTTCTCTCTCAGTGTCTCTGGTAACCCCTGAGATCGTAACCGCCATCTCGCTGCTGGCCCTCTTCCAGATCATCTTCAGAACCCTCAGGCTGCAACTGGGAATGCACACCGTAGTGCTGGCCCACCTCAGCTTCTGCCTCGTCTACGTAGTGATGGTGATCCTGGCGCGTCTCCGCACAATGGACAACACCTTTGAAGAAGCCGCGCAAGACTTGGGCGCAACCCCCTTTGAAGCCTTCTGGCACGTCACTCTGCCGATGCTGAAGCCCGGTATCATCGCTGCGGCCTTGCTCGCCTTCACGACGTCGCTCGATGATTACGTAATCACTAGCCTGGTCGCCGGAGTAGACAGTGAGACCCTTCCAATGATCATCTATGGAATGGCCAGAAGGGGCGTCAACCCTGCGGTTAACGCGATCTCGACGATCATCGTATTCGGCCTCGGGGTCCTGATAGTAATCAGCCAGCGTCTGGAGCAACGCACGTGAGGCGCCGCCACTTCTTTCTGTCCTTGAGCGGGCTGGCCGGTTGCACCAGCCAAACCAAACCGCGCTTGAACGTGATCAACTATTCCGACTACATCGCAAAAGAAACCGTCCCGGCTTTCGAGCGAGAATTCAACGTCCAGGTAAGGTACTCAGCGGTAATCGAAGGCAGCGAAGAAACGATCGCGAAGACTCTGTCGGGCAACTCAGGTTGGGACGTAGTCTTCCCGGAGAACCGTCTGGTAAACCCCATGCGCGAGATGAGCCTCCTCACTCCGCTAGACCACAAAAAGCTCCCCAACATAGCGAATCTGGCACCCCGCTTCCAAAAGCCGGACTGGGACAAGAGCCTCGAGTGGAGCCTCCCCTATCTATGGTCCAACTGCGGCATCCTTTGCCCGAGCAAACTTGCAATCCACAGTTGGCAAGACCTCTGGAGCCAAACTTATAAAGGCAAAGTAACGATGCTCGACGAGCCCAGTGAAGTCTTCGCTGCGTGTCTAAAGATCCTGGGCTACTCCATCAATACCGACTCCGTGGATGAACTCAGGAAAGCCCAAAAGCTGGCCATAGAGCAAAAGAAAATCCTGCGCGCCTATTTGAACACAGAGGTACGAGACCAGGTAGCCTCAGGCGACGTCACTGCGGCCCAACTCTGGCAAGGCAGCGCGCAACTAACGATAGATGAGGCCCCGCACCTCCACTTCGTCCACCCCGAGGAGGGCTATAGTCTTTACTGCGACTGCGTAGCGATCCTGGCCGAATCCCGCCGCAAAGATTTAGCCCACGAATTCCTGAACTACCTCTACCGCCCCCAGGTCGCCGCAGCCAACAGCAAAGCCAGCCGCGCCTCTTCTCCATGCACCACGGCTAACGAACAAGTCCTCGCAAAGGGAGAATGGTTCCAAACCAGCTCCGCCCCCACCCAGCGGCTCCGAGACCGCCTCTGGACTGAAGTCAAATCCGCCTGAGTTCGCCGCCAAATCCTAGCACCGCTTCCTTGAGTAACTCGACCCAATCCTCGTTCTCAGATTGAACCTGAAGAGACGATGCATGATCAAAGGTGATCACCGTCTACTCGCCAGTCACTCCCACGTGCACATCGAAAGCACCAAGCCCAAGCCCTTCGACGAGCTCCGCCTTCAACATCCAGGTCAGGATCTCTTGACTATCGATCCGCTCATCAACCCATTTCTGATCTAAAGCCACGTGAGAAATGAACCCAAACGACATGTCAACCTCAGCATTGCCGCTGGTCTTGAGCCGCCCCATAACGAGCCTTGCAATCTCAAGCAGCTGCAACCGAGTCAGACCGGAACTAATCCACAGTTGCAATTCCATAGGCTGGCTAGCTCCGCGCATAGACTACTTGGCCTGGCTCAATAGTTCTCAAGGGATTGCACCATGAGAGATCTACCTTCTTAAGTTCGCTACCCTGCCACAGCGATTCGCAATGTGCCAACTGCAAACGCGTCATAGATCTCCCACCGTTCTTTCGGACTCAGTACACCAGCAAACGGACCCGCCTGCCGCATCGCCGTCATCTTCTCGCTCTCTTCCACCATCACCACAAACAACTCCTCCAGCGGCAGCTTCAACAAGTTCCCCCAGGCATCGAGATAAGGCTGCGACCGCCCTGCCGTCGCCGACCAGCGCTGCAAATTATCATGAGCAATCGCAAGCAACTCAGGCGACTTGCGCAGCTTCTCAGCCACAGCCCGGTACATCGCCAGGCTCCGCGCATCAATCCGCGCGTGTCCCTTCAGCTCACTAGCTTCCTTCACTGGCACCATAAAAGCAGTATCACATCCATTCCGATTTTCGAAACGTTCTAATAGATGCCTGCATCCAATCGAGCAGGTAGTACGAAAGGCCAAGAACATGAAAAACACCATTTTCACTGCAGTATTTGCAACCGTCCTGGCCACCACTCCTCTCTTTAGCGCAAGTCTACCGACCACGCAAACGGACGAGCAGCGGCTGGCTAACAAGATCCGTCATGAGCTCGTCACGCTCCCCTTCTACGGCGTATTCGACCAGATGAGTTATTCACTCAGTGGCCGCAAAGTAACCCTCTTCGGGCAAGTTACCCGACCCGTTCTTGCAAGCTCTGCCGCTAACGTAGTTAAGGGTATTCCCGGCGTCGAAGAAGTCGTCAACAACATCGAGGTGCTCCCTCTGTCGCCCAATGACGACCGGCTCCGCATTGCTCTCTACCGCACCATCTTCAGTCAGGCCTCGCTTGGCCGCTATACCCTGGGGGCCATCCCACCGGTACGCATCATCGTAAAGAATGGCGACGTCACACTCAGCGGCGTAGTCATGAACGAGATGGACAAAAACATGGCCGGGCTCTTCGCCAACCAAGTGGCTGGTGTATTCAGCGTCACCAACCATCTGACGGTTGAAAAGTAAATCCTGGCATCCCGTAAGGGCTATGAGATCAGGTTTGTTTCCAACTCCTTGTTTACCCCAAGAGCCCGCGCTCTCCCTCCTGCGCGGGCTCCTTTTTCTGTTTTCATTTTCCGCTCCTGCACAAACCCTCGTGCTAGGCATTGCCGGCGGATGGGAACCAGCTGACGCACCCTGGACCATCACCCGCCGCATCGCATCCCACCTCGAAGTCCAACACTTTCCCGACACCACTTTTGCAACCTTCGGCAACCACCATCTCGACGAAGCCAAAGACCGAATTACCCAACATCTCGACGCCAACCACGACGGTACTCTAGATCAACAAGAGCGCACGCAGGCTCGCCTCGTCCTTTATGGCCAATCCCTGGGCGGTGCCGCCACCGTTAACCTCTGCCGCTGGCTCAAGAAGCAACAAATCCCTGTACGCCTTAACGTTCAGATCGATAGCGTTGGCCTCCGCGATGGCAAGATCCCAGGCAATGTAAAGGAAGCTGCCAACCTTTATCAGCGCGACTTCGGGCCTATTCGCGGCCAATCCAAAATCAAACCGGAAGACCCCAAGCAAACTCGCATCCTTGGCAACTGGCGCTATCGCTATCCCCGCGACAAAGTCATCGACACCACCGAGTGGCCTCTCGCTCATCGCCTGGTCGTCAATCCACACCTCAAAATGGAATTCGACCCCGAAGTTTCGGCCAAAGTGGAAGAACTTATCGCAAACACACTCCGCAACTGGTGAAACCCTACTAAACTAGCCAAATGGCCAATCCTCTCCGTTACTTCTACGAAGCTAAACAAAAGGAGATGGCTACTCAGGTTTGGACTATCGCCGGCGCAAAGTCGGGTTTCTTCTCCACCATCTGCCGGCTCAACGAACACCGCTTTACCACTCCCGACGCTCGACGCGTTCTCCACGCCAAAGACTGGTGCACACACTGGCGTCAGGATGGCGCCCCGGATGACAACGATGCCGTGAACCGCGAACTCGGCAAAGCCCCTGGCTATTATTCCGGCGAGTGCATTGCCGAAGTCGAACACTTCTTTGTAGCAGCGTTTATGCAAGTCGCGATCGGCCCGGCAATCACGCAAATCGGAATTGTTGGGTGGGAAACTTTGGATGTCACTCTCAAAAATCCAATCTTGAAAGCTGAAGAAGCTCGTATCCATGGCCGCGATATCGGAGCAGCTTTTTGGGACGGTTTCCCAAAAGGCCTCAGCGGCTGGTTCAACTCCATCAAATGGAACGGCGGCCAGGCGGTTCGGGCTCAATCCGGTATCGCTTTTGGGTCGGAACTGGTTGAGGGCCAATCCAGCCTTCCAATCGTTGGTGATCTGGCTACGGCGATCGCCCGTGCAACGGTCAGCCTACGTGATGCTGTGAACTTTGTCGAGCGCGCGATGGCAGAAGCTCCTACCCCACGGCTCCCCTCCTTTGGCACCGCTCCCATCGGTACCTGCCCTGTTCCTTACAAACCCACCAGCTCCGACAAGGAATTCAAGCTGGATTACAACGACCCAAAACGCCGCTCCCTCTCCGCTGTGTCGATGGCTGTTTACCAGACCTTCGATCTTTGGCCTCTCATCTGGTGGCACAATCCGAGTCTGGCGGCAAACCCCAATAAACTGAAACCGCTTACAGCTGTCCGCTACCGCGATCTCACCACCTACACTCAAACGGAAATCAAGCTCGCAAAAGATACCGCCCCCACCTGGAAGAACTACGCGCTCTAGAATCTAAACCTGAGCCCGCTTCCAGCGCCCACTGCGAAACGCCAGAATCCCGCAAATCGCAATCATGCTCTCGGTCAGCGTCACCGCTGTAAACACGCCATTAGGTCCCATTTGCCCTGCCAGATAATTCGCCAGCGGCAACTGAAACACCCAATAGCAAAACACATTGATCACCGTCGGCGTAATGGTATCCCCAGCCCCGTTAAACGCCTGCACCAGCACCAGCCCATAGGCATAGAGCAAATAGCCATAAGAGATCAACCGCAAGGCATCCTTACCTACGGCCACCACTGCTTCCTCTTGCGTAAAGATCCGAATCAGAAACTCTGAGAAGAAGATAAACACCAGACTCACCAGGCCCAAAAAAATCATGTTGTAGAAGCCGCATAGCCACGCTGCACGCTCGCTTCGTTCCGGCTTGCCAGCACCCAGGTTCTGCCCCATCAGCGTAGCCGCCGCTCCACCCAGCCCCCAACTCGGCAAAATCGTCACGATAATAATCCGGATCGCGATCGTGTAACCCGCAGTGGCCACACTTCCAAACTGCGCCACAATCCGAGCCAGCATCAACCAGCTCGCCGTGCCGATCAGATATTGAAACATCCCAGGTAAACTCACCTTGAGCATCTCGGACATCAGATGCCAGTTGGGCCGCAGATGGAAGAGCCGCAGCGTCACGCGCTCGCCCGGTGTAAACAATCGATAGAACTGATAAGCCACACCCACTGTTCGTCCACACGTAGTAGCCACAGCGCTCCCTGCCACACCCATCTCAGGAAAAGGTCCCCAACCAAAGATCAAACAGGGGTCCAATACAAGATTCACCGCATTGGCAATCCACAAAACGCGCATCGCAATCGCCGCGTCCCCGGCACCCCGAAAGATCGCATTGATCAGAAAGATCAGCAGAATCGAATAGGTGCCCCCAAACATGATTGTGGTGTAGCCAAAGCCACTCTCAACAATCGCCGAATCGGGTGTCATGAATCCCAACAATGGCCGCGCATAAATCGAAGCCGGCACCCCAATCAGCACACTCGCGACAATCCCGATCAACACCGCCTGGCCAGCCGAAGCGCTAGCCCCTTCAGCGTCCTTCTCCCCAATCCTTCGCGCCACAAAAGCCGTAGCCCCCGCGCAAAGCCCCATCGCCACCGCAAACACAATCGTCTCCATCGCCTCTGTCAAGCCAACAGTTGCGACGGCGGCCGGGCCTAGCCCGGCCACCCAAAACACATTCACAATGGCGAACAAGCTTTCCATCGAAAGCTCCAGCACCATCGGAATCGCAAGCAATGCAATTGCCCGCTTTAAGCTACCCTCTGTGAAGTCCTGATGGCTACCCCGCAGGGCTTCTTTGAGGGTTTCGATCAACGCTGATTGGCCTTGAGGATTTTCTTGCGCAGACGGATCGACTTCGGCGTGATCTCGACAAACTCGTCGATTTCGATGAATTCAATCGCCAGCTCAAGCGTCATTACACGAGGCGGAACCAGACGGATCGCATCGTCGGCAGAAGAGCTACGCATGTTCGTCAGCTTCTTTTCACGCACGATGTTTACCGTGAGGTCAGAGTCACGCGAGTTCTCACCCACGATCATGCCTTCGTATACTTCCGTCGCCGGGGTCACAAAGATCTCGCCGCGCTCCTGCAATCCATTAATCGCAAAAGCGGTGGTAACACCAGCACGATCGGAGATCATAACGCCGGTAGGACGCATCGGGATCGCACCCTGCCAGTCCATGTAGCCGTTGAACAACGAGTTCATGATCGCTGTGCCACGGGTCTCGGTGAGCATTTCGTTACGGATACCAATCAGGCCGCGCGATGGCACCTGGAATTCAAGCCGCACACGGCCCGAACCATGGTTCACCATCTTCATCATCTTGCCCTTGCGGTAGCCCATCTTCTCGATCACGACGCCGATAAAAGCTTCAGAGCAATCGATCAACAGAATTTCCTGCGGCTCCTTGAGCACGCCGTCGATTTCCTTGGTCACGATTTCAGGCTTCGATACCTGCAACTCATAACCTTCGCGACGCATGGTTTCAATCAGGATGGCCAACTGCAATTCGCCGCGGCCCATTACCTTCATGCTGTCCGGAGTGCCCGTGTCATCAACACGCAGCGCTACGTTGGTCAGCAATTCCTTCTCGAGGCGATCCTTCAAGTTGCGGGATGTAACGAGGTGACCTTCACGGCCCACAAAGGGCGACGTGTTGATCGTAAACGTCATTGCAATCGTCGGCTCGTCAATGTGAATCTTGGGCAGTG
>JBIPMY010000567.1:0-3498 GCA_044376335.1 Bryobacter sp. | reverse complement strand
GTCACAGCAATGCCATAAGCGGCCGCCAATCGCGACGAAGCACCAAAGGCAATCACCAGCGCAAGACACCCTGCACCAATAAAGTAATTCACTTGAGGAATGTAGATCTGCCCCTCCATCTGATGCGCGGTATGGTTCACCTGTACACGAGGAAAGAAGCCAAGTTGCATCGCCTGCCGGGTCAGCGAGAATGCCCCTGAGATCAACGCCTGCGACGCAATAATCGCCGCCATACTCGACAGGATCACCAGCGCATACGTAGCCCAGCCCGCCGGCACCATATCAAAGAACGGATTATCCATCGAACGCGGATCCCGCAGCGCATGCGCGCCCTGCCCAAAGTACGCAAGCAGCAGCGCCGGCATCACAAATCCCAGCCAGACAAAGCGAATCGGCTTAATGCCAAAGTGCCCCATATCGGCATACAGTGCTTCCCCGCCAGTAACGGCCAGCACAACGGAAGCCAGAATATGAACCCCAGACCAACCATGAGTCAGAAAATACTGAATCGCATGATGAGGCATCACCGCACCAAGAATCTCAGGATTGTGCGAGATATGGTAAGCCCCAAGCCCCCCAAGAGTTGTAAACCAGACAATCATCACCGGGCCAAAAAGCTTACCCACAAGCCCCGTCCCTCGGCTCTGAATCGAAAACAAGCCGATCAGAATCACGCAACTGATCGGAACCACCGCCACACCAAAGCGCGCATCAGCCACCACCAATCCCTCAACGGCTCCCAGCACCGAAATAGCCGGGGTAATAATGCCATCCCCATAAAGCAGTGCAGCGCCAACAATCGCAAACACCGCCACAGCCGAGATCCGCCCACGGCTGGCACTGCGAAGTTGTTCTGGAACCAGAGCCAGCAGCGCAAAAATCCCACCCTCCCCATGGTTGTCGGCCTTCATAATGAAGGTCAGATACTTGAGCGTTACAACTAAAGTAAGAGCCCAGAAGATTAACGACAGAATTCCGTAAAGATCAGCCTCAGTGGCTTTATGATGTCCCGCAGCGTGCAGACATTCCTTCAGGGTGTAAAGGGGGCTGGTTCCGATATCTCCAAAGACGACACCGAGTGCCCCAAGAGCCAAGCCTTTGAAACTGGCTTTGTGGGTATGGGTTTCAGACACGACCCCTAATTATAGCGGCCCCGCCTCCAATAGGCTCAGCCTATATGAGCAATAGGCGCACACTTGCCATAACCTAACTACACTTGGATCGTAGCGGATAATCCGTTGACTCAAGGAGAAGTACATGAATCGAAATCTTAAGAAGTTGTTTGCCACATTCGCTGTCGCAGCACTTCCCTTATTGCTAAGCAATCCAGCCAGCGCGCAGCAGGCGAAACCAAACCAGTTCTGGTGGCCAGAGAAGCTGGACCTATCGCCCCTGCGGCAGAACTCCGCAGAATCCAATCCCCTGGGCAAAGACTTTAACTACGCCAAGGCCTTCGCCACCCTCGACCTCAAAGCCGTAAAGCAAGACATCGCAAAAGTCCTCACCACCTCGCAGGACTGGTGGCCCGCCGATTACGGCAACTATGGTCCCTTCTTTATCCGTATGGCCTGGCACAGTGCAGGTACATACCGTACAACCGACGGCCGCGGTGGTGCCGACGGCGGCCAGCAGCGCTTTGACCCCCTCAACAGCTGGCCCGACAACGCCAACCTCGACAAGGCTCGCCGCCTCCTCTGGCCCGTAAAAGCCAAGTATGGCCAGAAGCTCTCCTGGGGCGACCTCATGGTGCTGGCCGGCAACGTTGCTCTAGAGAACATGGGCTTCAAAACCTTTGGCTTCGCAGGTGGCCGTGCCGACGATTGGGAACCAGAACTCGTCTACTGGGGCCCTGAAAAGAAGTTCCTCGACGACCAGCGCTACAGCGGCAACCGCAATCTACAAAAGCCTCTCGCCGCAGTCCAGATGGGCTTGATCTACGTCAACCCCCAGGGCCCCAACGGCAACCCTGACCCCATGGCAGCCGCCAAAGACATCCGCGAAACCTTCGGCCGCATGGCAATGAACGATGAAGAAACTCTCGCCCTCATCGCCGGTGGCCACACCTTCGGCAAAGCTCACGGTGCAAAACCAGAGAGCTGCGTCGGCGTAGAACCTGCTGCAGGCGGCGTTGAAAAGCAAGGCCTCGGCTGGGAGAACAAGTGCGGCAGCGGTAAGGGTGCAGACACCGTAACCAGCGGCCTCGAAGGCGCCTGGACCGCAACCCCCATCAAGTGGTCCACACAGTATCTCGACAACCTCTTCAACTTCGAATGGGTACAGACCAAGAGCCCGGCTGGCGCAACCCAGTGGATCCCTGCCAACAACCAGGCCGCCAACGTCGTTCCCGACGCACACGACCCGTCCAAGCGTCACGCACCCATGATGTTCACCACAGACCTCGCCTTGAAGGTCGACCCCAGCTACCGCAAGATCGCCATGCGCTTCCGTGAGAATCCAGAAGAATTCCGCCTTGCATATGCCAAGGCGTGGTTCAAGCTCACCCACCGCGACATGGGCCCCCGTGCTCGCTACATCGGTTCAGAAGTTCCCACGGAAGAACTGATCTGGCAGGATCCGATCCCCCGCGTAGATCACAAACTCGTCGACGCCAAAGACATCGCCTCGCTCAAGACCAAGGTCCTCGCCTCTGGCTTGACCGTCCCAGAGCTCGTCCGCACCGCCTGGGCTTCGGCTTCTTCCTTCCGCGGTACAGACCTGCGCGGTGGTGCCAACGGTGCCCGCATCCGCCTTGCTCCTCAAAAGGATTGGGCCGTCAACAACCCTGGCGAACTCGCAAAGGTACTCCAGCGTCTCGAAGCAATCCAGAAAGACTTCAACACCTCAGCCTCTGGCGGCAAGAAGATCTCCCTGGCAGACCTGATCGTGCTCAGCGGTAACGCCGCCATCGAGCAGGCAGCAAAGGCTGCCGGCAACCCCGTCCAGGTTCCCTTCAACGCAGGACGCGCCGACGCAACTCAAGCTCAAACCGATGCCGCCAGCTTCGCTCCCCTCGAACCCGCAGCCGACGGCTTCCGCAACTACTATCCGCAGGGCCAGAACACGCCCCCGGCCGAGATGCTCGTGGATCGTGCCAAACTGCTCACACTCACCGTTCCTGAAATGACAGTATTGATCGGTGGCATGAGAACTCTCAACGCCAACACCGGTCAGGCCGCCCACGGAGTGCTCACCGCACAACCGGGCACCTTGAGCAACGACTTCTTCGTCAACCTGCTCGATATGTCCACCAAGTGGAGCAAGTCCTCTACCGAGGGTCTCTACGAAGGTGCCGATCGCAAGACAGGCAAAGTGAAGTGGACCGCAACCACGGTAGACCTTCTCTTCGGCTCTAACTCCGAACTCCGCACCCTCTCGGAAGTCTACGCCTCCGCAGACGGCAAAACGAAGTTTGTTCAGGATTTCGCCAAGGCCTGGACCAAGGTGATGAACCTCGATCGTTTCGACCTCAAGTAGTCTCCAAATCCAAACACAACATGC
>JBIPMY010000014.1:0-34170 GCA_044376335.1 Bryobacter sp. | reverse complement strand
GCCTGCCCCAAACAGAAGTCTCGGCTTCCAATATGATTTTGAGTCCTCTAAATCTACACCTCCCTTTGCGAACGGCAGAAAGAAGTTTCCGAGCGCGTACAAGTTGGGCAGGCTAATTTCGCGACTCTGGATCGTGCGCCCATCCGAAACATATTCCAACTGCCGAACGTTCGTGACAGGAAGCCCTACTGAGGCATCCCAGTAGTAGCGCCCCTCGTTCAGTACATTGAACTCCTTCCCTATCTTCTTGAATTTTCCGCTTGTCACCAAGAGTTCTGTCGTATCCGAATCTACATCCGGTTCACCTAGAATGAAGTCCATGTCGCATGGCAGAGGGACTTCGCTCAGGTCCTTTGTGCCAAAGAGGGAGGCATACTCAAAGCGTCCTTGGAAGTGTTCAGTCCCTTCAGCACTTTGGGCTGCATACCCGGCCAGGCTAAGGATGCCAAGAACATTGCTCCAATTAGCGGGCATGCGCTTGGTGATCGCGAGGTACGGCTTTATCCCCGCGTATGCTGTGTGGAAGAGTGCTGGTTCCTCGTTAGTGTCTTGCTTGGTGCCACTTAATCTGCTAAAGGTTTTGTCTAGTTTAATTTTAAGTGCCTCGCGTTGAGCTTTCAATACATCGTTGGCCGGTTCGACCCCCTTTACG
The DNA here is from genome assembly GCA_044376335.1 of Bryobacter sp. Classification (GTDB taxonomy): domain Bacteria; phylum Acidobacteriota; class Terriglobia; order Bryobacterales; family Bryobacteraceae; genus Bryobacter. The sequence continues at coordinate 33,518 of JBIPMY010000014.1, read as the reverse complement.
TTTACCCTTTGTATCCCAACTAGTTTGGGAACATTGAGAACAATGAAAACTACCGTCACTTGGGAATTGCCGAAGATCCGGGGCTTTGCCAGCTCAGACACCTTCTTCATCCCCATGTTGAAACGGAAGAAATCATTTGAACGAATCTGTCGGTTCTTGGGGATCGAATTTGACATTCCTTCGACGTATTCCACAATCTGGACAACGTAGTCTCGGTTTTCGGCTACACTTAGGTTCGTTTCGTTCAGAACATTCCGCATCTCGGCCAATGCCTCATTTTCGAGAACTTTCGCCTTGACATCTTTGTCGGCAAGGGCCTTGACAGCCTTCTCCAGAGCGGAGCGGAAAGATTTCACTTTGCCCGCTAGCGTCTCGCTAGCTTTGGTCACGCTAGTAACTTCCAGCCACTTTCGCTTATCGTCGTCAACTGCGTCCGACCCTTTTGGAGACTTGGCTGCAGTTACGCCCTTGGGTTCCATCGCCGTAGCAACTGGTGCTGCCAAAGCACCAGTCGGCGACTGCCCAAAGGCAGCGGATGCCGCCAGTATCATTCCAAACAATATCTTGATCGTGCTATTTTTAGTTCTCATCATCTTTCTCCTTCTTAACGTCAGTTACCCTGACAGGTGCGGCTGTAAAGCCTCTTTGTATGGCCATTCGACCTTGGTTTACAATGTACGGCAAGAAGAGTGTCCCTCCTGCCAAAAGATAGGAACTCGTATCTGGAAAGAATCGCCCCTCCAATACTGCTGCAATGCCAGCTATCGTCAGTCCCAAGTACCCACCTAGCAAGATGGGTGCACCCAGCAATGCCAAAGTGCGAGCAAGACTCGCTTTTTGCCCCTCATCCGCCGCCAAATCCTCAACTTTCCACCTTGTGCTCTGGGACAGCGCCGATCCTAGCGCCGCCAAACTGACTACTATGAAAATCCCCATCACAGCCAAGATCAAGAAGAAGAGTGTCCCACTCTCCATCACAGGGGTTGAGCTTCGGGGGCTGCTATCTGCCAGACCATACCTAAAGCCAGCAGTCGATGTCGATCCTGTTTCAGGGGCAAGTGCGCGGACCCCAACCGGTGAGCTATTGTCGCTCTGGGCCCTGAATGGTGCCCTTACTTCGTTGGTTTGGACCGATCGAGAAACAGCAGGCTGGGAATCCCTCACATAAACTGCGGCAGGAGGTGCAGACTCAGGTAGCTGAACCTGCAGAATCGGCTGAATCACGAGTTCCCCAGATTCCTGAACGAATGGAACACCTGTGATGACAATCGCTCCCCGCTGTACTCTACCCACTAGTTCAGGGTTCAGGTGCGAAGCCAGGGCATGGTGAACTGCAGCAATGTGTCTCGCCCACGGGCTCATGGCCGCACAAAATCCAGGCGGGGCAATAGCAATGACCGGATTCCCTTTGACGTCGATACCTTGTAGTCGAATTGACCCATCATGTTGCGAAGAAAAACTCTGCAAAGAAAAATCGAATGACCGAAGAACTAGTTCGACAGGCAAACGCTCAGCTTTGGCATCGGGCTTGCTCCCCTTCGGAAGAGGCTGATTGGGTTTCACGCTTCCCAACGGGACATTTATCGCGGCTGGATCCAGACCGTATGCGATAGTTGAGCGGTATCCCGCGCAGACCTCCGCCCCTGTAACATCAATGGCTGCTAGGAACCCGAAGGTCAACCAGAATCTCGCTCGCATATCGATACAAGCGAGAAACAAAGCCCACAGGTGACACGAAAAGGTGAAATAAGGGTTGGGGACTCGGAGAGCCTCAATGCTAGGGCATCCTGATTTCCGTTCACACCTTAAAAAAATAAATTTCCCAAACAAAACAAAGCTCTTATCAGCGACAACAGCCAAAGTCCTTTTCCCCGTCGTGTTAAATCATCATCGGAGGCACACCACAATATCCTCCAAATCGATCACACGAAAAAGGACAAACAAAACCATGGCTACTGAAAAGCAAATCGCTGCTAACCGCCGCAATTCCCGCAACTGCACCGGCCCCAAGACCCGCGAGGGCAAGTTCAAATCCAGTCTCAATGCCCTCCGGCATGGCCTCTACAGCCACAACTTCATCATCAAGACCGAAGACGCTGATACCTTCGAGAACTTCTCGAAATCCTTCATCGACGAATTCAAACCCTCTACCCCCTCTGAGCTCGAAAACCTCAAAGTCCTCATTGTTACCGCCTGGCGGCGGAATCGCGTTACCGAACTCATGCAACTCCGAATCAATAACGCCATCGACGCCGTCATTGCCGAATCAGAGCCCACCCCGGCCGCTCAAATCACCCTCCTCGCCTTTGAGAAACTCGAAAACGAAAAGCCCTCCTTTGCCCGTCAGGAAGCTCACGAGATCCGCCTCGTCAACCTCTTCCAGCGCACCCAGCGTCGCCTCGAAGCTTCGCAAGATAGAAAAATCAGGAACGAAACCAATTTGGGGTTAAACTCTTTATCACTAGCAGCTTAGGAGCCTCCCAAATGCGCTGTAACAAAAACGTATTGACAATCCTCAACCCAACGTCATACTCTAACCTTTCCCGTAGTACGGCCCCGTACGCCACAACCTCCAAGCCTGAGCAGATCAAACACTCGAGGTTCTACGTGCGCTTTACTACCGTTCTCCTTCTTCTTGCTGCTCTGCTGCCGGCACAGTCCGACAAGCCCCTTCCGCCTGTCGCAAAACTCCTCATCGACCTCATCAAGCTCAACACTTCCAACCCTCCTGGCAATGAAGATCAGGTCGGCCAGTTCCTTGCCCCCATCTTCAAGCAAGCCGGCTTTGAAGTCGACATCATCCAGACCCCGCAAAAGGGCAAGTCCCACTTCATCGCCCGCCTGCGTGGCAATGGCACCAAGAAGCCCATCCTCCTTGCTGGCCACGCTGACGTCGTTGGCGTTGAACGCGAAAAGTGGAGCGTTGATCCTTTCGCCGGTGTCATCAAAGACGGCTACGTCATCGGCCGCGGTGCCATCGACGTCAAAGGCGGACTCGCCGTCTTTGCCCAGGCCGTCCTCGACATTGCCAACAAAAAGATCCCCCTCGATCGCGACATCATCCTGCTCTCGGAAGCCGATGAAGAAGGCGGTCTCTACAACACCGGCTGGCTTGCAGAGCGCCACTGGGACAAGATTGATTGCGAATTCTCTCTCAATGAAGGCGGCTGGATCGTCAAAGAAGACAATTCAAACAAGGTCAAGTACGTTTCGATCTCTACCGCTGACAAGTCTGGCATCAACATCCTCATTCGCGCTAAAGGCACCTCCACCCATAGCTCGATGCCGCTGGCCGATAACGCCATCTTCCGTCTATCCCGCGCCCTTGCCAAAGTGGGTGCCTACGACACCAAGCCCAAGCTTAACGATTCCACCAAGAAGTTCTTCCTCACCCTCGGCGAAGTCTCTGAAGAACCCCTCAAAACTCACTTCAAGAACCTCGTTCTCTCGGACGACCCTGAAAAAGTCAAAGCCGCCGACAAGGCCATCTCGCAGAACGTGCTGCTGCACTCGATCATGCGCAACACCATCGCGCCCGTCTTTCTCAATGCCGGCTTCCGGGGCAATGTTATCCCTGGCTCCGCCGACGCGACAATCAATTTCCGCACCATTCCTGGCACCACTGCCGGTGAGTTGATCGATGAACTACAAACCGTCATCAACGACCCGATGGTGGAAGTTCTGGCAGCGCCCATGCGCCTCTCCTCCGCCCCCATGACTCCCGAACAGGAGAAAGCCATGGCAGCCGCTATGGCTCGCCGGGCTGCCCCAATCCCCGAGTCCCCGTTAACCACAGAGTTGTACCAAGCATTGGCCAAGCACGCCAAACTCACCTATCCAGAGGCCCTCGTCACGCCCTACCTCTTTCAGGCCGGTACTGACGCATACGCCTGGCGCTCCCGCGGTGTCCCCGTATATGGAATCTATCCCTATCCGATCACCGCAGAAGACCTCACACGCATGCACGGTAACGACGAAAGAGTACCCATTGATTCGCTCGTGTCGGGCCTGAAGATGATCACCAATCTTCTACTCGATGTAGCAGCTAAAAAGTAGGAGCCTAACCCAATGCTGTTTCTCAGACTCGCCCTCTTAGTGGGCGCGAGCGGTCTTGCTGTATTCGCGCAACAGACTGCTATCTCTGGCACCGTGGCCGATCAGTCGGGTGCTGTGATCGCCAACGCCGCCGTGCGCCTGATCCCCGTCGATGGAGGTGCTGTCGCCGCTACGATCACAACTCCCAGCGGTACTTACTCATTTCCCAGCCTGCAGGCCACCACTTACAAAGTTCGCGTCGAAGTCCCTGGCTTCACCCCCGCAGAGCGAACGATCAACTTGCTCGTAGGCCAGTCTGCCACCTCAGACTTTGCCCTCAAGCCATCAGCTGCCACAAGCACGATCGAGGTCAAAGAAGACGTAGTTGAGATCGATGTCAACTCCTCGCAAGTCGGCGGCAACGTCGACCCGGGCCGCATGAAGAACACTCCTCTCAATGGCCGCAACTGGATGGAGCTATCGCTTCTGGTCCCCGGCGTTACGGTCAACGCAGTCTCAACCGTCCCCTTGGGCAACGGCAGCCAGGGCCGTTTCCAGATCAACGTCGATGGCCAGCAGGTCACACAGAACGCCGCCGGCACCGGCTTCGGCCAGCCGCAGTTCTCGCGCGAAGCGATGGCACAGTTCCAGGTCATCACCAATCGCTTTGATGCCACCCTCGGCCGCTCTGCGCAGATTCAGATCAATGCCCAGACCAAGTCTGGCACCAACACAATCCACGGCTCTGCCTATGGCTTCTTCCGGTCTGACCGGTTCAACGCTGCAGACCCGATCGGCCAGCGCGTCCTCCCCTTCAAAAATCAGCAGTTCGGCGGCACTGTGGGCGGGGCCATCATCAAGGACAAGCTCTTCTACTTCGGCGCTTATGAAGGCGAACGCCAGCCCTCCACCGTTGTCCTCACTCCGCTCGGCTTCGTTGGGCAACGCTTCGAATTTCAAAACGACTTCCAAACCAATACCTATCTTGCCCGGGTCGATTACCAGCAGAGCGCCTCCAAACGGCTCTCCTTCCGCTTCAATAAATCTGAATGGCGTAATCCATTCGGCAACGTCACCGGCACTTCTCATCCATCACAGGCCGCCAGGCAAACCCGCGACAACTGGAGCCTCTTCCTCAGCTACAACTGGACGATGTCTCCCACGCTGGTTTCGGAGATCAAGTACGGATTCAACAAATTCAACTGGTCCAATACTCCTTACGTCGACTTTCTCGAGATCCGCATCCCCGGTGCCGCCACCATCGGCGGGCCTTTCAACTTTCCTCAGATCTTCGATCAGAAGACCCATCAAATCCGCAACGACCTCTACTGGATGAAGGCCGCCCACTCGGTCAAGTTCGGTGGTGAGTATCTGTCAAACAATCACACCGGTCTCTTCCAGCAGAACATTCGCGGCCAGGCCAATCCACTCTCTGCCGCACCCGCCAATCTCGCTGCCCAGGTGCCCGTCTGGAACGATCCCAAGACCTGGAACATTGCTGCATTCTCTGCCCTCACCAATAGCTATGTGCAGGGCTTCGGCAACTTCGACATCGATGTGCCCCGCAACGTACTTGGCTTCTGGGTGCAGGACGATTGGAAGGTCTCAAAGAAGCTCACCGTCAACCTTGGTGTGCGCTACGACAACGACATCGGCATCTGGAATACGCCAACGCTCAAGTCGAACGTAGTTCTCCCGCGCGGCGGCCAGAACCGCAATATCGCTCCCCGCCTCGGCTTTGCTTATGACCTGCGCGGAGATCGCAAGACCGTCCTGCGCGGCGGCACTGGTCTCTACTTCGCAGACATCCAGGCCAACCAGGTGATCAACCAGTCGATCTTCAACGGAGAAAAATCGATCCAGGCCAGCGTCAATCGCACTGCCACGGTCTCGATCAATCTCGCAAATCCCTTTGGGGGCATCAACGGCGAAGACTTCGTCACCGGCAAGGCTCCTACACCAATCCAGAACGTTCAGGTGCTCGACAAAGACGCCAAAACCCCCTTCTCCTTCCAGTCTTCCTTTGGTGGCGAACACCAGTTCAAGGGCAACTGGACCTTCTCTGCCGACTTCGTTTTCTGGCGCGTTTACAACGAGTGGATCCGTCAGGATCGCAATCTCTTCTTTAACGCTGCCACCGGCTTTCAATCGAACCCGGCCACAGCAGGCCGTCCTGATACACGCTTCGGCCAGATCCTCAATTTCACCACCCCCGATGCTTCGGGCGCGATCTACTATGGCGGCCAATTCGAGATCACCCGCCGCTTTGGAAATCGCTTTCAGGTGGGTACTTCCTACACGCTTTCGAAGCTGAAGGATTCTACCGACGGAGCCTTTAACTACGCCAACAATCAGTTCAACCTGTCGGACGAATGGGCCCGTTCCCTCGACGACCAGCGCCACACTCTCAACTTTGATGGCAGCGTCAATCTGCCCTTCGGCTTGTCCTCAAGCCTCTTCTATCACTTCGGTTCGGGCAACGCCTTCCGCAGTCTGAGCCCCACTAACCCCTTCGCTTATGTGGGTACCAACAACCGCACCTTCCTCTCGACGGCCACCACCTTTATCGACCGGCAATTCCTGACGCCATCCTCAGCCCCTGGCTTTACCACCGTCAAGCGCAACTCGCTCAGCGGCCTGGCCATCAACCGCCTCGACTGGCGTCTCAACAAGGCCGTCAAGATCAAAGAGAAGTTCACGGCTACGGGGACCTTCGAGGTCTTCAACGTCCTGAACTACCAGAACTACGGTGTTTACAACACCAACGTCGGCATTGCCAGCTATGGCCGTGCCGCCTACAACGCCAACTTGGCCTACGCTGCCCGCATGTTGCAGTTCTCGGCCAGACTGGATTTCTAACTATGGTTGCGCTTTACGGGCTTCTCCTCTTAGCCGCGACGCCAGACCTCTGGCTCCGGCGGGTGGAGCCCGTAATGTCGAAAGACGAGCGCACTCTCTACTCCTCCCTGACAGACGAGAAAGCCCGCGAGGTCTTCCGGACGGGCTTCTGGTCCTCTAAATCGATCACAGAATCCGAGTACATTGCCCGCGTCGAACATATCGACAATGCCTTCGGTTCGGGCCAACCCGGCTCCGGTGCCAACACTGACGCCGGTCGGCTTTACCTTGCTCTGGGGCCTCCCACCTCGATCAGCAAGCTCCCCTCCAGCCGTATCTTTTATCCAACTGAGATATGGGCCTACGATCATGTCCCCGGCATCCAGACCAGCTCTCGTGTGCAATTTCTCTTCTACGGGGACCGCCGTAAGCTCTACTCCCCGCAGATCAACACCATCCGCGCACTGCTGATTCCGAACGCCGGCACCCGCGGTCTCTTCCCTGTCAACGACATCATCACCGAGACCGACGTTAAGGAACGCCTCAATCTGTCGCCTGCTGAAATGGATGTCCTTGAAGCCGCGATTGGTGTGGGGCGTGGCATCAAAAACTCTGCGAACTCCGAGATTCTCTATCTTGCTACCAGCCCTCGCGAGATGCTCTCGAGAACCCGCTCGGGCGCAGCCTCATCGCGCATCCGTTTTGAAGGCGAGCGCCCCAAGCTCGACACAAGTCAATTCCAGACAGTAAACAAAATCCCTGCCATTGACCTCACTTTCACCGGCAGCGCCCGCAATTCGATCACGGTCGAGATCCGGGGCCTCGAATCGTTCACCAACAAGCTTGATTTTGAAGCAATGAAACCATTCACCTATACGCAGCGCGTCTATCTGCTGCCCGGCGAATATACCCTTCTGGTTGAGGTAGACGGCTTCCGCACTGGCTATGTGATTAATGTCGCAAAGCTCAGCCCGACAGACCCACTGGCCGAGCCGCATTTCCCTGGCGCCGACTGGGCCTCCATTGGCCGTCAGTATCTTCTGGCCCAGGATCTTCCTCGCGCCAGCACTTGCTTCAAACGCGCGCTCGCCGCAGGACGCAGCGTCGATGCGCTGGTTGGCTCTGCGCGTCTAGCGAAGACTCTCGATGAATCGCGTGACCTGCTCAATGAAGCGCTCAGGATTCAGCCCAACCATTTCGAGGCCCTGGTCTCCCTCGCCGGCGTCACTGCCGAATTTCAAGACTACCCACTTGCCGCTACCTACTACGAACGCGCCCTCGCCATTCGTAAGGTTCCGGTTATCGAGGAGGCGCTTGCGCGCGTAGCAAGTCATCGGCCGCAACCAAAATAGTCATTCGCAGCCGCTCTGGATAATCCTTCGGCAGCCCGGCTAGAAACTTCTTTACCGTGTCAGCCGCCGTTGCTGATCGGTGCCAGCCGAGCGTTGCCCCCATCCAGCGTTGCGGGAAGAAAATATCCCCGGTCTTCTGAATCTCGCTCAGCAACTGCAGGCTGGGCAGAATGTACTTCTCGCTCGCAGCCAGTCGGGTGGGGTGATGTAGATAGCTCAGCCCTTCGAGTACCCAGGGCTCATGGCTGCGGTTCTTGACATCCTTGAGTCGCTCAAAAAAGGCCGAGCCGTCCGCTTCGAGCGCCGGCATGACAAAAGCGAATTGAGCCTTACGGTCGGGGTTCTCGATCCGGGCCAGTTGTTCGGCTCGAACGTCGACACCACGAATCATCAGCTCGGCCGCAAGCCGTGTATAGTCGTTTTCTGCCAGTGGAAGGTCAGGAATCGTGATTTGCTTGCGCCAGACTTTTTCGAGCCACTCGACAGGCGCGACGCTCCGGTAGACCTGATAGTAAGCCGACTTGATGCTGCGGTTTTTAGCATTGTTCATGCCTTCCCGCAGCATGGCTTCGACACGGGGCAAATCCTTCGGGTGACGCCACATCAGGCGGTCGAGGTCGCCGAGGAGGCGAGTCAGAATCAGCTCCTCCTTCTCCAGCGGAATGGCCTTCAAGGCCAGCTCAAACAGATCCACCTGGTCTTCCCATAAGGCTGACCAGGCTTGTGCACGTACCAGCGGGTCTTCGATCTCAGGAAGATGCGTGAGCAGGTAAGTCTTGCTCTTGGCATCGAGATGATACTCGCCGTAACCATCCGGTAGCACGAAGCCTGTATAAGTCTTGGTTTTGGTCACCTTCGGCCTGCCCGCAGTATCGATCCAGGTCTTGCTCCACGCGGTGAGGTCTGTGCCAAAGACGGCGAGCAGGTCGTCCCATGTGGCGTTTGAGAACGAGTACTTCTTGAGGTATCTCTGCACGCCTTGTTGGAAGGCTTTCTCGCCCAGCATCTTCTCAAGCTGTTGCATCACGATGGGCGACTTCTGATAGATGATCGGCCCGTACATGGTGCCAGCTTCGTTCAGATTGGCCAGCTTCTGCCGGATCGCATTGGCACCCTGCGTCCGGTCTACGTTATATGCCGAGCGGTAATGGCTCAAGAAAAACCGCAACTCATGATTCAACTCTGGAAACGAAGGATTGACAATCTTCGCTGCCATGAAGTTGGCAAAGACTTCTTTGAGCCACACATCGTTAAACCACTTCATCGTCACGAGGTCACCAAACCACATATGCGCTGTCTCATGAGAGATCACACTCGCCCGGCCCAGACGCTGGGCCTGCGTAGCAGACTCTTCGAGAAACAAGCCGGAAGAGTTGTAGCTGATCGCCCCGGCATGCTCCATGCCGCCGAATTGAAACGAAGGCAGCGCCATGAAGTCGAGCTTGCCAAAGGGGTAGGGAACTCCCGTGTAGTCTTCCATCCAGGCAACTGCTCTCGCATGCAAGTCAAAGATCGCTTCGCGGTTTCGTTCGACCTTCTTTGCGTCGGTCTCACGGTGATACATCCGGTACTTGCGGCCTGCAATTTCGGCCGTCTCAACCTGAAACTTGCCTGCCCCAAAGAAAAGCAGATAGGTGGAAAGTGGTTGTGTCTCAACACCAGGCTCTGCGTTCAGCAAGGTTTTCCAGCCGTCGGGCACCGACATGTTCACCGTGAAGCGGGCCTTCAGGTCTGGTTGGTCGAAACAGGGAATCGCAAGGTGGGCGCGGGCTGGCACGAAGAGGGAGTAGAAGAAATCCGGGTTACGGTTGAGCGAAGCATCGCCGAGCCGGAATTCAAGCTCGATATCGCTCGTGCCCGCAGGAAAGACCAGGTGGCCGTTTACAGCCTGATAGCTTGCGCTGGCCCGGATCAGGTTGGTCGCACCGGGGGCGAAATCGAGGATGACAGGAGTGCTGCGGTCCTTAAGGTCAAACCGTAAATGAGCTTTGCCAATCAAGGCTTCGGACTTTGCTGCCGGCACTTTCAGATCGAGCGAGTAGCGCAAATTGGCTATTTGATCGGCTCTTTGCTGGGCCAGGCTTTCGCTGATCCCCGCAGCAGGGTCAATCCCAAACGTCATCATAGCCACAACTACAGCAGATTCCCACATGCCTCAAGGTATCAAACCAGACCCTTAGGACTAAAGTCATACCCCAGGATGGTCGATATAAGCCCTAGCTCGGAGTGTCCATTGACTACTGAAATCCCATATCCTGTTGCGACACAAAAAATTCCGTCGGTCCTTCGGCCGTCGCTGTCCGATCTTTTCTTTTTGGTGTTGCTGGTATGGCTATTTGTTGTGAGCCCGGTTGGCTGGTCGAGAACGCTGCTGGACGCGGATACGTGGCTGCATACCCGGATCGGCGAAATCATTCTTTCGACTGGATCGGTTCCTCATCAGGATCTATTCGCCTTTTCGAAGGTTGGGGGGCCCTGGTACGCCTTTGAGTGGCTATCGGAGGTGACTCTGGCGCTGGTGTACCGAATTTCAGGTTTGAAGGGGATTTCGGCGCTGGCGGCTGTGCTGATCACACTTTATCTGACACTGTTGCTGAAACACTCGATTGCGAAGGGTGCGAATGGAATGGTTGCACTGGTGATCACACTGGTGGCCGCCACGGCTAGCTCAATTCACTTTCATGCTCGTCCACATTTGTTTACACTGCTGCTTTTGACGATATCGTTGTGGATTTTGGACTCGAATCGCCGCTCGGCACACAAACATTTGGTGTGGGTATTGGTTCCACTATCTGCGCTTTGGGCGAACCTGCATGGCGGGTTTTTTATCTTTCTCGCTTTACTGGCGATTCGGTTCGTTGGTTGTGCGGCAGAAGCATTCTTTTATGCGGAGCTTAAAGAGTCAAGGCGAAATGAGGCTATCCAGTTAGCTCTTGTAGGGCTTGCGGCAGCGGCGGCAACTCTGTTGAACCCTTATGGCTATCACTTGCACGAGCACATTTTCGAGACATTGAAATCGCCGTGGATTGTTTCGAATGTGGCCGAATTCCAATCACCTCGATTTCGCTCAGAAGAAATGCTGAACAGCATGCTCATGATTTTTGCGGGGCTCTCGATCGTTTCCTCGCTACTTCGTCAGCGGAACCTCGTGGATACGTTGTCGATTCTATTTCTAAGCTATTGCTCTCTTACCTCTGTTCGGCATATTCCAATCCTTATGCTTGTGCTCGTGCCAATTTTGGCGCTCGAAGTTACGCTGGCATGGGACTGGCTTGCGCTGGGAAAGAAAAAATCTTCCCTCCTTGCGATTCTGCACGATGTCACCCGGCAGCTGACACCGATGATGAAGGGTACGAGTTTGTTTATCCCTCTTGCGGTTCTTGGAATCTTGTTGATGCCGGGACTTAATTGGCCGACGGAAATCCCAGAAGGCGCGGTTCCGATCCGACTGATCGAAAAGCATGCAGACCGAATCGCGACAAGCCGGATTTTTGCCCCGGATCAAATGGCAGACTATCTCATCTACCGGAACTATCCAAAGCAGAAGGTTTATTTCGATAGCCGCCATAACTACTACGGTCCTGAAGTGGGGAATGAATACTTTGCGATTCGGGGCGGCGGGCGCAATTGGAGTGAACTGCTGGACAAGTACCGCTTCGATCTTGTTCTGATTACCGCGGATGAACCGCTCAGTGCACTGCTTGCGGGGAACTCAGGGTGGCTGAAGGTGGACTCGAACGAGCGGCACATTTTATTTGAGCGCAAGGAGACCCATTGATGTCCAGCAAGAAGCCTTTCTATGTTCTGGAAGACCGGCCCTTTCCAAAACTACTTTCGATCGTTGTCACCGTCTATAACGAAGAAGACGCGCTCCCCTTTCTGCGCCGGAGATTGACAGCGTTCCTTGAAACTTTGCCTTGCCTGGCTGAGGTGGTGCTGGTTAACGATGGCAGCAGTGACGAGTCACTGCGCGAGATGATGCTTTGGACCAAGCAAGATTCCAGGGTTCGAATTGTAAATCTTGCGCGAAACTTTGGCCACCAGGCAGCAGCAACTGCTGGTTTGGATCAGGCAACTGGTGATGCGATTGTACTGATGGATGCTGACCTGCAGGATCCTCCCGAGGTGATTGCGAAAATGCTCGATGAGTATTGCAAGGGTTACGACGTTGTCTATGGACAGCGTGTTTCCCGTGCAGGTGAAACTGCCTTCAAGCGCTTTACCGCCTGGAGTTTCTACCGGATCATGCGGGCCCTGGTTCACCCTGACCTGCCAACCGATGTTGGTGACTTTCGGCTTGTATCGCGAAATTGTCTAAACGCACTTTTGTCGATGCGCGAAACACACCGTTTTCTGCGTGGAATGGTGGCATGGGTTGGTTTCCCGCAAGCGTTTGTACCCTATGACCGCGATATTCGAGTTGCTGGCACAACGAAGTATCCATTGCGGAAGATGCTGCAGTTTGCCTGGACGGCGGCGGTTTCGTTCTCGCCAACGCCGCTTCGGCTTAGCTTTGCGCTTGGAGTTCTGATATCTGCAGTTGGTGTGCTGGAAGCTTTGAATGCGCTCTACCGGACAATCATGGGTCTCTATGTTGTGCCCGGCTGGACATCTTTGCTTCTTGTCAACTGCCTGATTGGTGGTGCGGTGTTGATCAGCATTGGCGTGCTGGGCGAATATGTTGGCCGGATTTTTGAAGCATCCAAGGAGCGTCCTCTCTATGTGATTGCTTCGCAAATCTGTAGTCCAGGGCCGAAAACGGAATCGATACAGCTGGCAGCGCTGAATGAGGCAATACTGTCCAGGACGGAACCAGGCAGAGTTGAAAATCCCACAAAAACTGAGGCTTTCCATGATTGAAACAACCGGAAAAGTTCACGAGAAAGAATCGCATTTTCATGATCTTTGGGCGCTTGCGACTCCGCTTGATCAGATTGCGGTGAAAGAAGCCTTTGAAGCCCCTACTGCCTTTGAAAACAAGGCAATTCTCTCGCTGATGGGAGACCTTCGGGGTAAGCGTCTTCTCGATATCGGTTGCGGCCTGGGTGAATCGAGCGTTTACTTTGCCATGCGCGGGGCGCAGGTGACAGCGACGGATCTCTCTCCAGGGATGGTGAATTGTGCCGTTGCCCTCGGGAAGCTGCACAACGTTGAAATTGAGGGCCTGGTGCAGTCTGGCGAATCGCTCGATGTCGAGCCGGATTCCTATGATCTTGTCTATGTTGCCAATACGATTCATCACGTAACAGATAAGCGACAGCTCTTTGCCCAGATTCAGCGTGCCCTCAAGCCGGGCGGACGATTCTTCTCGTTTGATCCTCTTGCCTATAATCCGGTGATCAACGTGTATCGAGAAATGGCTACCGAGGTTCGGACTGAGGATGAAGCTCCTCTGACTTTCGACGATGTCCGTTTAGCTGAGGAGTATTTCGAAAATGTGCAGCACAAGGAATTCTGGATTCTGACTTTAAGTCTCTTCGTGAAGTACTTTCTTTTTGATCGCATCCATCCGAATCAGGATCGTTACTGGAAGAGGATCTTCAAAGAGACAACAGCTTCACTCTGGTGGTGGACTCCGCTTGCTGCTATCGATGAAGTACTGACGCGCCTGCCCCTGGTGAGAAGGCTGGCGTGGAACATGGTGATGTGGGGCGAGAAGTCAAAAAGCGTCTGAGGGATCGGCGGTGAGACACCGCAATCACTCTGCTGATTCGGGTGATAAACCCACTTCTGCTTCGCCTTTTGATTCCAGGTTAATGGATCGATGAAGGTGGCAGTGAGGAGGTGGGATGCTTGCCCCACTGGTCCAGTTTTTCCTGGAGGGCGGCAAGTATCAGGGGTTTGCTCAAGAAGTCGTTCATGCCCACATCGAGGCAACGTTGGCGGTCTTCAACCATGGCGCTGGCGGTGAGGGCGATGATGGGCAGACTGGTATAGCTGCCGCCCCAGGAGCGGAGTTCTGTGGTGGTTTGGTAGCCATCGAGCTCTGGCATCTGGCAATCCATGAGGATGAGGTCAATTGGTTGTTCGCGCAGAATGGACAGTGCTTCACGACCGTTTTGAGCCAGGCGAATCTGACAGCCGAGTCGAAGGAGCATGCGCTCAAAGACCATCTGATTGACCGGGTTGTCTTCGGCGATCAGGACCTTTAGGCCTTCGAAATTGCCTGGCGTGAGTGCTGCCGGCTTTTGTGGTGAATCGAGGGCTGGTGCGAGTTCGAGAGGGAAGCGAGCGCGAAAGGTGGAGCCACGGCCGGGTTCACTTTCAATCTCAACAGAGCCCTGCATTGCTTCGACGAAGCGGTGAACGATGGCGAGGCCGAGGCCACTGCCGCCGAATTTTCTTGTGGTGGAAGAGTCTGCCTGAACAAAGGGATCGAAGAGGGTAGAGATCTTGTCTTCGGGGATGCCGAGGCCGGTGTCTTCGACGTGAAAACAAATGGTGTTTGAGACGGGATCGCTGTTGACGCGGAGGAGGACATGGCCTTCACTGGTGAACTTGACGGCATTTCCGATGAGATTGAGCAGGATTTGGCGGAGGCGTTGGGGGTCGCTGAGGATTTGTTTGGGAGCGGAGTCTTCAAGGATCACGTTGAGGCCGATGCCTTTGGCTTCGGCTTTGGGCTGGAAGAGTGCGACGAGGTTTTCGCAGAGGGCAGGGATGACGACGGTTGTCTTCTCGAGCGTGAGTTTACCGGCCTCGACTTTTGAGAGGCTGAGAATATCGTCGACGATGCCGACCAGATCTTCGCTGGACTGTCGGATGACGTTGACTAGCTTTTGCTGGTCGGAGTCGAGGGTGGAGCCATTGAGTATCTGGACTGCGCCGAGAACACCATTCATAGGGGTACGGATTTCGTGGCTCATGGTGGCTAGAAACTCAGTCTTCGCAAGGTTGGCGGACTGTGCGGCGCGCATGGCATTTTCTAGTTCCAAGGTGCGCTCGTCGACTTTTTCTTCGAGGAGGCGGGTGCGCTTGAGGGAGAGGTTGTGGCGTCGCCAGGCGATGGCCCCGAGGAAGGTACAAGCCAGCAGCAGGGCGAGGATGCGCACCCAAAGGAGCTGGTAATAGGCGGCTTCGATGCTGAGCGGGATGCTGAGCTGCTTTCCATTCCACTGGCCTGCCTGACTGGAGGTCTGAAGCAGGAACTCATAGTTGCTGGGAGGGAGGTTGGTGTACTGGGCGGTGCGGCTTTCGTTGCAGGGAATCCAATCGGGGTCAAAGCCCTGCATTTTGAGGCGGCAGAAGTCGCCCCCGAGGGGGTCGAGGCGGATGGTTTGGAAGACGAACTCGATCTTCTTTAGGCCCGGGGGAATTTGTTGCGGGCGGTTTAGGTCTCGCGCGGTGCCGTCGGCGTTGATGGCGAGGATGAGGGGCACTGGAGGGCGGGGAATGGATTCAAAATCGGCCGGGTTGACCGAGACCAGACCACGGAGGCCAGGGAACCACATACGGCCCTGAAGGTCTGAGGCGCCAGAGGCAGAGGTGACCAGGCCGAAGTTGGTGGTGGGGAGGGATTGCGCATCGCCGTAGCGCTCGACCTGGAGGCTGGACTGACTGAGACTGTCGAGAGCCTGTTTTCGTGAGAAGCGGGCGAGGCCCATACGGGTGGTACACCAAAACTTTCCGAAGCGATCTTGAGCGATGTGGAAGACCTGGTCACCGCCCAGGAGGGGCTTGGAGTTGAGGAACCTGGCTTCGATGGTTGAGTAAATCTCGAGGCCATCGGTGGTACCGATCCAAAGCAGGCCATTCTGGTCTGCGGTGAGGCTGAACCAGGCACGGGCGCGTTCTGGATTTGCGTTCGCGGCAGGTTGGTAGGTATTTCCGTTGAGCTTGAAGAGGCCGCGAAATTGGGAGAGGCCCCAAATCTGGCCGTTGGAATCTCTTGCCATTTGGCGGATGCGAAGGGGACCTGAGAGTTCCTGCACGCGCCAGGAGTCATGGCCGGCCGTATTGTGAAGGGTAAGACGGAAGTTGGCGCTAGTTGTGGAGTAGAGAAGCTGAGCCGGAGATTCCCAGAAGAGGCCGGGAAGGGTGCGATAGGGAAGGGGGGAATCAGTGCGGATCGGGTGAACCCCCTGAGGGGTGGCGTGGAAAATACCCTTGGCGGTGGCAGCGAGGATGCCTGAAACAGGGTGTTCAATCAGAGTTTGAGTTTCAGCGATATCGGGATTGTTGAAGGTATTGGTGACACGCCCGTCAGTGATGCGGGCGAGCCCTGAACTGCGGAGGCTGCCCCAGGCACTGCCCTCGCGGTCGATCGCGACGCCGGTAAGGTGACTCTCGGGGAGGCCTTCGCGGCGGGTGTAAATGCGGAAGATTCCTGGGCTGAGGCGATAGAGATTACCCCAGCGACCACCGAACCAGATGTTGCCCTGAGGGTCTTCGGCCATCGCAGAGAGGAGTTCTTCTTGCTCCTGGCCTAGCGGAATGGATTCGATTTTATCATTGCAGAGCCGGGCAATAGACTTGTCGAGGCCCATCCAGAGACAACCAGACTTGTCTTTATGGATGGAGAGGATGTCCTGGCTGGGCAGGCCCGCGGCATTGCCCCAGTGTTTGATCTGTCCTTCCCGCCAGCGGTAGAGGCCCTGGGATGTTGGGATCCAGAGATTGCCTTCGTTATCGGCCAGGAGCCTGCGAGGGGTGGCCGGAATGTCGAAGTGTGGAGCCCAGGTTTTGTTGTTGGCCCGGTAGAGCCGATTGTCGCTCATGACCGCCCAGAGTCTGGCTGCATTGTCACGAGCGCTGTGGAGGATCTGAAGGCCTGGAGGGGCGGCAATCACTGTTGTCTCGTTGGACTGGTTGGTGCCGGGGAGTGTTGCTATGGCGGATCGCCGGTGGATTTCGATGCCGTTGCCGGCATTGCGGAGAGCCAGGATGCCAGTATTTTCGCGATCGAGGTTTGTGGAAATGATACCTTCCAGGCGGAAGTTGGCAAATGTGCCGAAGCGATCGGGGAGGATGCGAAAGAGGCAACCGCTGGAGGCACCGGACCAGATGGAGGCGTCTGAGCCGAGAAGGAGCGTGCTGAGAGTATTAGTGCTGCAGGGGCCGGTGCCCTTGGCGCGGAAGGTGTCGCCGACGCGGAAAATCTGGGCGCGATTACCGTCAAAGCGGACGAGGCCGTGGTTGGAGGAGAGCCAGACATAGCCGTCTCCCGGGGCCAGAACAGCGGAGAAGGTTTCTTCGGGGATGCCGCTCTCGGGACCCCAGCGGCGGATAGAAAGGCTGGAGAGGCGCTCCTCCGGCTGAATCGCTTGAAGGATATTGGAAAGCGCGACGGCGGCGCTGACGATTTGAAGAAGCAGTGAACCCTTCATTGAGCGTTTGTCGTTAAAGCCCTGAGGCAAAACGATACGACTATAGTATCGGCTAAATGAAGGTTATGGATGAGGGGGGGGGAAAGGAGAAGTGGTGCGCCCGGAGTGATTCGAACACCCGGCCTTCTGGTTCGTAGCCAGACGCTCTATCCAGCTGAGCTACGGGCGCATTGATCTTAGGATACCAAATGAGGAAGGCTGCGGGCAAACTTCTTGCTTGTTCTTGTTCGGATGTGTCGATTTGTGAGCAGGGACTAGAATGAACGCTTAGGGGGCGATCTGATATGAGTACAAATGTATGTCCGGTTGCGGTGCCTACGCAGGGGCTTGATGCTGCTGTAGCTGAGATGCGGGCTTATGAATCGTTTCGAGCTGATTTTCTGCGCCGTTATCCGAATGGCGTGGTGATGACCCAATACGAATACATGAACAAGGGCAGCTTCGCGGGGGCCGGGGGGACGCCAGTGCGGATCCCTTCCAAGCCACAACTGAATGTGTTGCTCGATAGTATGAGTGACAACTTCAGGCGGCATGTCAAGTTTGCCGACTTTCGGAAGCCGGATGGGATTGGCATGGCGGAGAGGGCCGGCGGGGTGCTGGTGGAACTGCTGGAAGTTACGACAGCGGGGAATGCTCCCTCGGCCATGAAGCAAATGGTAGACAAGACGGCAATCTTGAACGGGCCGGTGGCTCGAGCTGGAGCGGGCCCGATGCTGCTCGAGGTGATTGGCACGCCGTGGCGGCCGGGGAAGCTGGAAGAGATGACAGCGTCCAAGCCGGGCGCGGGAGAGTTGGCGCGGTGGGTTTGCTATCAACCCACACAGCGACTTGGCCCTCCCGCTGGAGTTACGCTTTACGAGATGCATTCGGTGAAGCGGGGAACGGCTTTTCCCGCGCTTTCGCCGCAGGCCCAGGAGGCTTTGCAGAGATCGTATGGGAGGAGCAAGGAATCGGCCCGCAGGGGTTTGCCGATCGGGGCACCGGAGCCGCCTGTTGCGCAAGAACTGGCAGGGCTGGTGTCGCGGTTTGGACCTGCGCTGGTGATAGGGGCGGCAGTGCTGGCTTGTACGGCAACCGTGTTGAGCCCAGTGCCAGGGGATGAAGTGGCGGTGTGTGGATTTGCGGTGGGGGTTACGAGGGCGGTTATGCGCTGAGCGGGTGGCTGAAGCTGAGAACGAAAAAAGGCCCCGGCATTGTGCCGGGGCCTTTTGTTTTGGATTGGTTTTCTGGTTGGTTAAAACCGGTAGTACAGGCTAAACTGCATGAACCTTCGACCAGATTGTGTCGCAGTGATGCGCCCAAATTGGGTTGTGTTGATGTTGTAGCCAGGAACATCAAAACTGACGGAGTTTGTGAAATTGAACATTTCAGCGCGCAAATCGAAGTATTGCTTCTCTGTTACGGTGATGCGCTTCTGGATTGCCATATCCGCGTTCCAGAAAATCGGACCGTCAAAGATGCGGCGACCAAGGCTTCCCAATTGGCCGGTGCCAGGATTGAAGAAGATCTGTCCCTGAGTTGGAGCCCTTCCCTCGAGGTTGGTTCCTCTCGTGTCGCTCGCGATCACATTTGGGGCAAAGAAGTAAGGGCCATCTCCCTCGACACGCAGCGTCATCAGACTTTGAATCTGGCTGAAGGTCAGGTTGGTATTGGCAGTGTTGTTGGCAGAACGGGCTGCGCGATTCAGTGTGCCGCGGGTGCTGGTGATGCTGAATGGTGAGCCCGAATTGATAGTCAGGAAGCTCGAGACCGTCCAACCGCCCACCGTCTGATTCATCACCTTCCCGAGGTCAAACTTCCGGCCCTTGCCGAAGGGAAGATCCCATGACGAGTTCAACTTAAACTGATGGCGCAAGTCGAATGGAGTTCTTGAGTATTCGATCGCTCCGTTGTTCAGGTCAAGGAAGGGTTCAAATCGTTCCTGCGTATTGCCAGATGAGTCTGAGAGACTTTTCGACCATGTGTAGTTCGTTTGGAAGTAAAAGCCCTTGGCGTATCGGCGAGTGTAGTCGATCTGCAGGCCATGGTAGTTGGCGGCGGAGTAATTCGTAACCATGTTCGTGCCAAGTGCGTTGCGGTTGCGGTAAAAGCTCACGGGGCCATTCAAAGCATTTTCCTGGTAAGTGGTGGCCAGTGTGCCAATTTCACCGCGTTCGATCTGTCCACGAATGGTCGCATTGGTCAGAAGTCCCGCGCTAGGTAGTGAGTTGAAGAAGGGCGTTGGCTGGCTACCAGCAATTGCTGTATTGAATACCGGATTAAAAATCCCAGTAGCCGAACGGGCCAACTCTCCATTGCGCTGCGCGCGCACAAAGTCTTCGCGGTAGCCAGGTACGTCGATTAAGACCTGGTTGTAATCGAAGGCGCGGAATTGCTTGGTGGAGCGATTGCCTACATAGCGCACCTCAATGATGGCTCCTTTGATTTCGCGCTGAATCCCGGCAGACCATTGCTGCACATAGGGAGTAGCCAAATTGGGGTCCGGAATTCCAAATGCAGCTCCCGGGTTCACGGCATAGTTGTCTGCATAGGTTCTCGGAACGCGGAATGTCGGTGTAGTAACTGGAGGGAGCGCGGACGCTCTGGCAATCAGATTTGGGTTTGACACAGATTGCACCAATCCCGCATTCGTCGTAACGCTGTTGCCGAGAGTTCTCAGAAACTCATCGTTGGCGAAGTTCACACTGTAACCAGCGCGAAAGCTGGATTTGCCATCTCCAAACATATCGTAAGCTAGGCCAATGTTTGGCGCGAAGTTGTTGCGGTCTGTCTTGTACCACGGCCGCCCCACGGCTTTGCCGGCAAAGTCGAGACTGCCTGTTGGATTTAAAAGAGCCTGAATCGCGTTCTGCCCATTGAGTACCGGCAATAAGGCTAGGCCGCCGGTTTCATCAACCGGGGTATACATTTCCCAGCGCACGCCCAAATTCAATGTCAACCTGCGATTGACCTTCCACTTGTCTTGAGCGTAAAGCGCATAGTTGTCATTTGTGAAATTGCGCACTTCCGCCTGGTTTGCGACGAAACCGCTCTGACGGTCCTTGACGTTAAACGTCTGGGCAACGCTGCCAATAATGCCAGCTTGCAACACGAGCAGGTTATTGGCAATACCTCGGTCTCCAGCGTTTATTCCTGGCAATGCCGCATCGATGTTCAAGGTGTTGCCGGCGCTCAATCCCATCGTGTAGGTAGGGGTGATCGCCGCTTCGTTGAACGACTTCACTCTCACCAGTTGGCTCTGATAGCCAAACTGAAAGGTGTGCTTATTCTTGATCCAGGTGGAGTTGTTTTGCGCCGAATAAGTATTGGTATTGCGGCCCTGATAACGGAAAGTATTTAGCGGGTTTCCCACCAGGGTAGGGGCGATAATCGGATCGCTGAACTGGGTCGTTGTGTTGAAGACGCCTGGAGCCAGATTAAAGCCGCCCCGGAGTTCGTTGGTGAATGTGGCCGAGGGGCTCCAGCGATGGGACACCGAAAACAACTTTGAGACAACTTCGCTGACTACGGGCGGAGTCTTGGAGTAATCGTTTGAAGCATCCGGGCGGTCATCGAAATCACGATTCCAGGTATAGGTTGCCGCGAAGGCGTGCTTGCTTGAAAGGTTGTAGTCAAGTTTGCCCAAGACGTTGTCCCGTGTCCGGTTGTCTCGGATGTTGAAGCTATACCCGCCGGTATTCAACCCGTCACCGATATCGTTTCTGTTGATAAACTCAGGTCCGGGTACGTCAGCCAGCAAGCGTTGCGCCCTTGCGTCGGGAGTGAGATTGGCGGCTGTCAAAACATTAACCTGCCGCAACGCGCCACCGCTATCGCGGTAGGTCATGATGCCCCGGCGGGCGTCTGCACGCAGGATGGTTCTAGTGGTGGCGGATTGTTGCCGCGCCCGCAGCGCCTCATAGTTCGAGTAAAAGAACAGTTTGTCTTTCTTGATGGGCCCGCCAATCGAACCGCCAAACTGATTCTGATTCAAAAAGGGCCGGGCAACCCCGTTCCTGTTGTTAAACCACGTATTGGCGCTGGCGATATTATTCCGGTTGTTCCAGATCAAACCGCCCCGGTATTGGTTTGAGCCCGAGGGCGAACTGATGTTGATTTGGGCCGCGCCGTTGCCGAGGGCGGGATTCGAATTTGACGTAACCAAGGTCACTTCCGCCACCTGATCGAGCAAGAGCATGTTGGGCTGGTAGTCCACTGAATTGGTGCGAATGAAGTTGTCCTGAATGTTAATGCCATCGAAGGTGACATTCGAGAACGAAGGCCTCAAGCCGTTTACGGTTGTCGAAGTACGGGCATTTAAACTTACGCCAGCCTGGGTCAGCAGCAGGCCCACAGGGCTACGATTCGCTGACGGCAGCCGCCTCAATTGATCGTTCGTAACAGTAGTAGCTACTTCAGCGGAAGCCGTTTGGACTACTGCCGATTCAGCTGAGACCTCAACCGTCTCCGCTGCCGCCGATATCTCAAGCTTGATCGTCTTTAGCGAAAGCTCCAAACTTGTATCCACTTTGATGTTGCGAATGATTTCCTTACGGAAACCGGTCGAGACAATATGAAGATCATAATTTTCTGGACGCACACCGGCGATGAAGAAGTTCCCGTCTACCCCGGTCTGTGATTTGAGAAGGGGTGTGGCCCCGCCCGCGAGAAAGAGCTCGATGGATGCACCGGGGATCGATGCACCGGAGGCGTCGGTTACGACACCGGAGATGCGGCCGGAAGATTGGGCAAACATTGCAGCCGAGCATAAAAATGCGCTGACCAAAAGCGAGAATAGACGAGAGTTCATAGAACCTTTCCCTTGGATGTGTTAGCCAACTTTAACACGTCGTTTGGGCTGAGAGGGTTCCGGGCTGGTACTAGGCGGATTCGCTGTCCCTTGAGGCGGCGCGGGTGATGACGAGGGCGGAGCTTTTGAGTTTTGCCATTTCGCGCTTGGCGATGGAGGCCCACTGGCTGGCGGCGTCGAGGGCGAGGTAGTGCTTCCAGTGGCGGATGGCTTCCATGGCGCGGCCGCGGGTTTGGAATAATAAGGCCAAATTATAGTGAGCGTCGGCGTAGGTGGGGTTGAGTTCGAGAGCCTTCTTGTAGTGAGTGATGGCGAGGGAGGTGCGGCCGAGTTCTTCGTGGAGGTTGGCGAGGTTGAAGTGGGCGAGGGGGTATTTGTTGTCGGCGAGGATGGCTTGCTGGTAGTACTTTTCGGATTCGCGCCATTTGCGGGCGTTGAAATAGATGGTGCCGATGTTGACGAGAGCGCCGGAGAGGTTGGGGTTGAGTTCGAGGGCTTTTTCGTAGGCGGCGATGGCTTCGCGTTTGTCAGCACCCGAGGCCTCGATTTCGAGGGCGCGCTGGAACCAGACTTCGGCGTCGGCCAGCGACTTGGAGGGCTGGGCTTTGGCAGTTGGGAAGGTGAGGAGGCGGCGGAGTTCGGCCTGATCGAAATCGAGAAGGAGCTGGCCGGAGAGGGCTTCCATCTTCTTGCCTTCGGTCTGGACGCGGATGCGTTTGCCTTCGACGTAGACGCGGAGTTCTTTGAGGGGATTGGTGGAGCCGGCGAGTTTGCCGTGGACGCTCTGGAAGACGGCAGTGAGTTTGGCGGGGGAGACGCCGAGTTCTTTGAGGCGGGCGAGGACGCGGAGTTCGAGGAGGTCTTCGAAGGCGTATTCGTCTTTGGGAGTGAGTAGGCCCTGACGCTCCCATGCCTGGACTTGGCGTGGGGTTAAGTCACATTGACGGAGCGCCTGGGCTCGCGTCCATGTATCTTTCTGGGTTTGGGAATGCTTAAGAGGCTTGGCCGCCACAACTGGATACGACTTTAGCATGTGCGATCCAGTTGTGGCAGCGTTTTGAGCTTAGAGGCCCATGATGCGGCGGTTGCGGGCGGCGTCGCTGGCGGCGCCCGCGAAGTCGTCGAAGGCCTTTGTGGGGACGCTGATCAGATGAGAGGCGATGAAGGGAGCGCCTTCGGCTGCGCCTTGCACGCTGTCTTTGAAGCAGCATTCCCATTCGAGTACGGCCCAGCTATCGTAGCCGGCGGCGGTGAGGCGTGAGAAGACCTGTTTAAAGTCGACCTGGCCATCGCCGAGAGAGCGGAAGCGGCCCGGGCGTTCTTTCCAGCCGAGGTAGCCGCCGTAAACGCCAGACTTGGCGCTGGGGCGGAATTCGGCGTCCTTGACGTGGAAGGCCTTGATGCGGCTGGCGTAGACGTCGATGAAGCCGACGTAGTCGAGGCACTGGAGGATGAAGTGCGAGGGGTCGTAGTTGATGTTGACGCGGGGGTGGTTGCCGGTGGCTTCGAGGAACATCTCGAAGGTAGCGCCGTCGTAGAGGTCTTCGCCGGGGTGGAGTTCGTAGGCGATGTCGACGCCGTGCTGATCGGCGAAGTTGAGGATGGGGAGCCAGCGGGTGGCGAGTTCTTTAAAGCCGTCTTCGACGAGACCTGCGGGGCGCTGGGGCCAGGGGTAGAGGAAGGGCCAGAGGAGGGCCCCGGAGAAGGAGGGCGAAACGGTGAGGCCCATGTTAGCGGTGGCCTGGATGACGTACTTCATCTGCTGGGTGGCCCATTCGCTGCGGGCTTTGGGGTTGCCACGGACTTCCGGGGCGGCGAAGCCGTCGAAGAGTTCGTCGTAGGCGGGGTGGGAGGCGACGAGCTGGCCCTGGAGGTGGCTGGCGAGCTCGGTGACGGCAAGGCCGTTGGTTTGGCCTTTGATCTCGTCGCAATAGGTTTTGGATTCTGCGGCTTTCTTGATGTCGAGAATGCGGGCGTCCCAACTGGGGAGCTGGATGCCGGCGTAGCCGTGGCCTTTCATGTAGGCGGAGATGTCTGGGAGGTTATTGAAGGGGGCAGCGTCGCCCATGAACTGGGCGAGGAAGATTGCCGGTCCTTTGATCTGAGTAGGAAAAGTCTGTGCCATATTCGCTATCCATCCTATGCTCTGGACAACGCTGTGTCGAGATTGCTATAGTGGGAAAGTTGTGCGGATGCGCTTCGCTGCTTTGTTGTGCCCTAAAAGTTGATTTTCGGGTGCGAACGCAGACTTTATCCGCCCCCAAGGATTCTCACTCAGATGCCGAAGAGAACATTTCAACCGAATAACCGCAAACGCGCCAAGACGCACGGTTTTCGTAAACGCATGAAATCAAAAGACGGACGCAACGTGCTGGCCCGTCGCCGCGCCCGTGGCCGTTGGAAGCTGACCGTGTCGGACGAACGTCCGGTGCGCGCTGCTCATAGTGTCTAAATTTTCAAGATCTAGCCTCCTTTAAGATCTGGTTTTGTCTGATCACCTCCTGCCGGAGTTAGCGAACTAGCTAATTCCGGCATTTTCTTGTTTTTTAGAGTGCACATGGCGGATTATCCAAAATCGGTCCGAATCTTACGCCCGCAAGAATTCCGTCAGACCTATGATGAGGGGGCGAAGTATTCCTGTTCTCTGTTTGCCGTATTCTATCGGCGGCGAGAGGGAGTAGAGGCGGCGCGGTTTGGGTTTACCTGCCCTCGGGCATTGGGTAAGGCGACGGTGCGCAACCGGATCAAACGGCGGCTCAGGGAATGTGTGAGACTAAGAAGAGAACGTTTCCCGCTTGGCTTTGATCTGGTGTTTAACCCTCGAAAGGCGCTGCTTGAAGTGCCCTGGAGCGAGGTTGAGCGGCACGTTGAGAAATTGCTGCAACGTCTTGAATCTCAGACCAAACCTGTACCTACCGAACCAGCACCGTGCGACACCTCCTCATCGCCATCCTGAAGATCTATAAGCGCGTGATTTCTCCGATGTTGCCTTCTGCCTGCCGATTCCACCCCACTTGTTCTGTTTATGCCATGGAGGCAATTGACAGGCATGGTGCGTTGCGGGGAACCGGAATGGCGATTTCCCGTATCTGTAAGTGTCATCCGTTTCATGCGGGTGGCTTTGACCCAGTACCCTAAAACCAGTCCCTTAACGAATTCAAATAAGTAGATCCCGAAACACTCAATGGCTCAAGAAATCAAACTCCCCGGAGCGCCGAATCAGGAACCGGGTATGGAAAAGAACCTTCTCATCGCATTTGCACTGATGGGTGTGGTGATCTTTGGTACGCAGTATTTGCTTCCGCAGCCGGAACCGGCGCCGGTGAAGAAGGAAGAAAAGCAGGCAGTGGCAGCGCCGAAGGCTCCGACGGTGGCAGCACCTGCTGCTGCAGCGGCGGCTCCGGTTGAGGCTGTTGGTGCGGCGAAGGAAGAAGTCTTCCGGATCGAGACTGACCTCTACCGGGTGGAGTTTTCGAACAAGGGTGGAGTGGCGACTTCGTGGATTCTGAAGAAGTTCAAGGATAGTGCCGGGCGGCCGTTGCAATTGGTGCATCAGGCTGGTACGGCGAAGGTGGGTTATCCGTTTGCGCTGCAGTTGAACGGCAAGGACATGAACCCGAATCTGAACTGGTATCTGTTTGCGGCAAAGCCGGCGGCAGACGGGTTGGGGATTGAGTTTCAGTATTCCAACGGGAACAACAAGGCACGGAAGTCGTTTCGATTCCGAAAGGATCAGTATGTAGTCGACGTTGAATCGGACCTGATGTTGAATGGCGCTGCGGTGCCTCATAATCTGGCCTGGCGCGGTGGCTTTGGAGATCACAAGGCGTTTAACGAATACTCGCTTGGTACGACGGTGCGTTATGTGTCTTCGACGGACAAGCTGGAGACCAAAGCGGCTTCGGATGCGGCCAAGAGCTGGTCTACCGATAACGGGAATTTCTTTTTTGCCGGGATTCAGGATCAGTTTTTCGCGGCAGTTGCGGTGAATCGCGGTGGGTTGAATGTGGAGTTGCAGACGACGTCTGACATGTTTGTCCCGGAGTCTGACCCTGACAAGAAGGAGCAGGCCAATATCGGAATGGCTGTGGGCGGGGCTTCGAACAACAAGCTTTCGTTCTTTATCGGGCCGAAGGATCTGGACATTCTGACGGCTGTGGATCCGCGCCTCGAGAAGATGGTGGACTTTGGTACGTGGTTTGGGATTGTGGCCAAGCCCTTGTTTTTTGCTCTGGATTATGTGAATCGGAATTTCATTCACAACTATGGCTGGTCGATTATTGCGGTGACGGTGATCATCAATTTGCTTACGTTGCCGCTGAAGCTGTCGAGCATGAAGTCGATGCAGAAGACACAGTTGATCCAGCCGGAGTTGCAGAAGATCAACGATAAGTACAAGGGCATCGCGATGACGGATCCGCGAGCGGCCAAGAAGAATGAAGAAGTGATGGAGCTGTACAAGAAACACGGAGTGAATCCGGCGGGAGGGTGTTTGCCGTTGATGTTGCAGATGCCGTTTTTGATCGGCTTCTATTCTGTGTTGAGTGTGGCGATTGAGATGAGACAGGCGCAATGGTTGTGGGTGGGAGACCTCTCGCAGCCGGAGACGATTCCGATCCGGATCTTGCCGGTGTTGATGGTGGTGACGCAATTTTTGCTGCAGAAGATGACGCCATCGGTGGGTATGGACCCGCAGCAGCAGAAGATTATGTTGTTCATGCCATTGATGTTCGCGTTCATGTTCTACGGAGCATCGTCCGGACTGGTGTTATACTGGCTCACTGGCAACGTGTTTGCCATGCTTCAGCAATATGTCTTTAGCAAAGTCAAACCGGCTCCAGTAACGCCGCCGTCGCAAGCGGTCGTCAACGTAAAGAAGAAGAAATAAATTTCAGCCAGGACCCGGGCAGTGCGGAACACATGACGCGAAAATACCCTATCGAACAATACGAAGACAAGATCGGCGACTTTCTGGACGTTCTACTGGACGCCATTGATATCGATGTCGATTACGAGTTTGTGGAAGGTGCTTCAACCTATCCTGAAATCGAGAACCCAGATATCGTCGTGAAATTCAGCGGCCCGGAATCGGATTTGCTGCTGCAGAACAAGGCTGAACTGCTTTTGGCTCTGGAACATTTGACGATGGAAATGCTGCGGTTGCCGCATGAAGACCATTCGTTGATTGTGTTTGATGCGAGCGAGTTCCGTTTGCTGCGCATTGAAGAATTGCGACTGGCCGCGCAGACGGCAGCGGATAAGGTGAAGAGTGGCGGGGCACCGTTCTTCTTCAGCCCGATGAGCAGCCGTGAGCGCCGGATCATTCACATGACGTTGCGTCCGGAAACCGAGATTCGCAGCGAGAGCGTGGGTGTTGGTGGTGGACGACAGGTAGTAATTATTCCCGCTGGTATGGCAACGCCTGCGCCGCCTGCTGGTGATCCTCGCGATCGCCGCGGTGGTGGTGGCCGCTCGGGTGGAGGTCGCTCTGGTGGTGGCCGTCCCGGTGGCGGTTTCGGCGGCGGAAGACCGGGCGGTGGACGTCCCGGTGGTGGTGGAGATCGTGGGCCAAGGCGTGATGGCCGTCCTGGTGGCGGTGGTTTTGGTGGCGGTCGTCCGGGTGGTGGGCGTCCTGGTGGAGGCCGGCCGGGCGGTGGTGGTGGCGGTGGATACCGCGGACCGCGTCCTGGTGGCGACAACAGCGGTAATCGCTAGACGAGTTTGAACCTGAACGATACGATCGTTGCGATCTCGACGCCCCCTGGGCGTGGCGGGATTGGTGTTGTAAGAATATCCGGGCCGGAGGCACTTCAAGTTGCCTCCGGCTTTTTGCATTCGTTTGTCGGGCCTGAGGCGCGGCGGGCTACGCTTTGTACGCTGCGGGATGAGGGTGGGGCTGTGGTGGATGAGGTGGTGGCGACGTGGTTTCGCGCGCCGCATAGCTTTACAGGGCAGGATGTGGTGGAGGTGTCTTGTCACGGGGCACCGGTGATTTTGCGGCATTGTGTGCAGCGGGCTACCGAGTGCGGGGCGCGGCTCGCGTTGCCGGGTGAGTTTAGTTTGCGGGCTTATCTGTTGGGGCGGATTGATCTGCCGCAGGCGGAGGCGATTCGGGATCTGATTGAAGCGACGACGCTGTATCAGGCCAAGGTGGCGGCGCAGCAGTTGGGTGGATCGTTGAGCCGCAGGATTGGGCCGATCAAGTTGCAGTTGGTTGAGATGATTTCGCTGCTTGAGGCGGGGATTGATTTTGCCGAGGACGATGTGTCGGTGGCGCCCGATGCAGAGTTGTTGCGGCGGCTTGAGCCGATCTTGCAGGGCGTGGCGCAGCTTGAGGCGAGCTTCCGGTTTGGCCGGATTGTGCATGAGGGGTTGACGCTGGCGATTGTGGGGCGGCCGAATGTGGGCAAGTCGAGTTTGTTTAATGCGCTGCTCGAGCAGGATCGCGCGATTGTGACCGAGATTGCCGGGACGACGCGGGATCTGGTGACCGAGACTGCTTCGATTGAGGGGATCCCGGTGCGGTTTGTGGATACGGCGGGGATTCGCGAGTCGAGTGATCTGGTGGAGTCGCTGGGGATTGAGCGGAGTCATCAGGCGATGGCGGATGCGGATTTGACGCTGGTGGTTTATGACGCCTCGGTTGGTTTGGATGAGGAGACGCGAGTGTTGCTTGAGCGCGCGCGGGAGCAGGGGCGCTTTTTGTTGGTAGCGAACAAATGTGATGTTGGGGCTGTTTCGCTCGATGAGGCGATTGGGGTGTCGGCTCTGACGGGTGAGAATCTGGGTGTGCTGCGGGAGCGGATTGTGGGGACGTTTTCGCCTGAGGTTGGCGATGGGTTTATCACGAGCTTGCGTCAGAAGGGCTTGTTGACCGAGGCGCGAGAGAATCTGGAGCGGGCGCGGGTTGCGATTGAAGCGCATATCCCGCATGAGATGCTGCTGCTGGATCTTTATGGGGCGCTACGGGGGATTGACGGGGTGAGCGGGGCGACTACGGCTGACGATATCCTGAACCGGATCTTTTCAACCTTCTGTATCGGGAAGTGATTGGCCTGGAATCAAGAGCCGGACATGCGTGAGCAAACGACTCATTCTAATTAGTCATCTCTGCCGCGACGCCAAAAGCCCGCAACGACTCCTTTCGAATATCGAAAAGCTGCAATCCCCGCCCTAACGAAGAAAGCCTTAAATAAAAAGTCCTTGCTAATGAATGGTTTAGCTGCGGATCGTCTCCTCTTCCGGCCTTCCTTTTAAATAAGAACCTCAAGCCCAGAACGGCAAATACCGAGCAAACTTCCGAGATCCACCAACGGCTTCATCTGATTTCACCAGCCCAGCCTCAATCGCGGCGCTGATTACTTGCGACACAACCGCACTCTTCCCTTCGGCGAGCCGGAACCGCTCCCGAAGCGTCTGGTTTGTCATACGTTCAGACATCACCCATTTGAGAGCACAGTGCTGATAGCAAGCCCGGACCCGATCATCTCGATCCATATCCTCAAATTTCCGAGGTCCATAAAGAATCACAAGCGTACGAGAACTGGCAACCCGAAAATCCGGCGCAGACAATTGGTAGAGCTCAGCAGACTGAACCACGCGATCAATGCCGCTGCTCTTCTCCTCGCAGATCCGCATTCGACGCATGAGGCTAGCCAATCGCTCATTCCGCGATTGGTAGCCGTCGATAAACCGCTCCACCGGGACGATTGGCTCTCCCGGATTCGAAATCTCCAGACGGTTCGAATAGATCTCAATCATCACCGAAGTTCCGCCCATGGACAGATCCTGATGGATGAGCGCGTTGGCCACGAGCTCACGAACAATAACCTCAGGTATCAATTTCACCTCAGCCCGCAGCGCGTCTTTGATGAATTCGTTCTGCGGAAGTTGCGCCATGATCGACCGCACCAGCCCCTGAAAACCGACAGCGTAGCCATTCACCGCAGCGTGGTCGAGCCGAGTCTCCAATTTCGAAGTCCCCGTGTAGACGACTACCCGAGGAGCCTTTCGCGCCAACTCGGGAAAGTCCTCTAGCCGCTTGGCCAGCAACAAAGCACCGATCCGCCGGATTGCGTATGATCCGTCTACTTGCCCGATCAGCCGCTCGCGCTCAAGCCGCTCGATGACTCCCGATTGCTCCGTCGGATAAGGCATCCTCAAAAGTTCGAAGAAGCCTTGACTGTCCAATAGCTCCACCACTTCTTGGGCGCTCAGGTTCGACCTGGTGTACTCCTCCACCCAATCGGGCTTCCCCTCCGCAAATACCCGGCGCATCTGATCTTCGCTCATGGGGACGAGCGATTCCCCAGATCGCATCAGGTACGCGCCATCCAAGTGGTAAGCCGAGCCTTGCGGGCGTGTCGGAATATCGAAGACGACAACTCGTCCGTCAGGGTGCTGAACCTCTTCGGCATCCACTCGAAAACCCAACGATTCAAATAACTTCTGGGCTTGGGCCGTCACGTTGGAACACGCCTGCGTACCGACCACCTTCCTCGGCAGCCGATCAGTGATGCCCAGGACCAAATGTCCTCCACCCTCATTGGCAATCGCGACGCAGTACCTGCACAATTGCCGGTAGTCAATTTGCACTTTAGCTTCTTTGAACTCGAGCTTCCCGTGTTCCGATGGAGACTGTCGCCAGATATCGACTTGATCCGCTGTGATTGGCACCTCTCTTGATCTTAAGTCGTAAGTGTAGTTTCTGGCTCAAGGGTGGACAGCTCGAATCGTTGCCGCAGCAAGAGAATTCAAAGTCAGAGACTCAACACCGCCTCCTCACGACCATTCATCTCACCTAGCATTGGGTGCCTGATCGGGCACCGCTTGGCCTGACGGCTATCGCATGGAAGTCGCAACGTGCGGACCATGCTGACTCCTTTGCGATGGGTCGTTGGATGTCCGATGCGGTATATTCTGCTGCATACACGGATTGACGATATTGAGCTCTTCGTTTAGCACGGAAACTACGCTTTGCGGATGCTTCATGGGATTGGAGTGAGTTGAAATGCGAAGTCTTCAGTTATTGCTTGCGTTAGCAGCACCGGGGATCGGCGGAACGGATTTGTCCGGAACTTGGACGGGAACTTTGGAGCATCAGGGCGATAGTCAGGGAGTCTGCGTTTACATAGCGCAAGACGGAAAACAATTGAAGGGACAGATTGCTTATCGACACGATACGAAGGTGTCTTCCATCGAGGGTCTTTTTGTAGGAGATACCGTTGACTTTGCAATCACGGATGGTGCTTCTGCGAAGCTTGCCCTTCGCCCTACTAGTTTGGATACAGTTTTGGCTGGTTCGGCGACTGTAGACGGGAAACCTGAATCCATCACATTAAAGCAGTACGTGATTCCGTCCCAATACTACCGGTTTGGAAAGGGTCGCGATGAGCCCGTCCCAATTCGGACGAGCAGGCCTGAGTACACACAGAAAGCGCGTGAGGCGAGGATGCAAGGCACTGTCTCGTTGTGGGTACCGATTGAGTCGAGCGGCGCGGCTGGTCTAAACGTGACCGTTCTTCGCGGCTTAGGTCTCGGTCTTGATGAAGAGGCGATTAAATGCGTAAGGAAGTGGCTATTTTCTCCGCCAGACTACCAATGTAATCCCAAGCCATTGCACAAAAGGGTGGAAATACAATTTAGGCTTCTTGACTGATGTTCCAGCCGTGTTGCAAAAGCCGATAGCCGTTTTCATTAGCAGAAGAGGTCGCGCCAAGAGTTCGCGCTTCCAGTAGCGGCGTAAGCGTCTCGGCCTTTGGACGCAATCTGAGGGGCCTGTAACTCCGCATAAAGCAGCATTAAAAAATCAATTGATCCGTGCCAATTGGGCTAAGCTTTGGAGCTGATCGGATGGCAAATGGGAAGAGTCAAGACTTAGGGAGCCGCAGGGCTATTCGTCTTGGGGAACCTGAACCGGTTGAGCTTCTTTGGGTGCGGGCCGCTCCTGGCTGGCGCGGATGGAATCGAGAACACCGTTGACGAAGGAGACGCTGTCGGGGCCGCTGTAGCGGCGGGCTAGCTCTAGCGCTTCGTCGATGATTACCGCGTAGGGGAGGATGTTTTCGAGGAGTTCGTAAGCGGAGAGGCGGAGGATGTTGCGATCGACTGAAGGCATGCGGTCGATGCGCCAGTGTTCGCTGGCCTGGCCGATGCGGGCATCGATTGCGTCGCGCTTGGCCATGGTGCCGCGGACGAGTTCTTCCATGAATTTGTCTTTGGCGAGGCGTGAGAAGTCTTCGTCATCGCTGTGGAGGGTGAAGTAGTAGGCCTCGATGGCTGCTTCTGTTTCGTAGGTGCCCAGATCGCACAAAAACAGAACCTGTAGCGCACGCTCGCGCGATTTTCTCCGACTAGCCATGATCCCCTGTTATCCCTTCGAGCCCTTAAGTTGCCTGAGCAGATGCACCATTTCGACTGCACCGACTGCCGCTTCAGCACCTTTGTTGCCCATGATCCCGTCGGCGCGATCGAGCGCCTGTTGCATGGTGTTGGTCGTAAGGACCCCATTGAGGATGGGGATTCCGCTATCCGTTGCTACTGCCGTCAAGCCGCGGGCATTTTCGCCAGCGACAAAATCAAAGTGTGGGGTATCTCCCCGAACGACACAACCGAGGCAGACGATGGCGTCTGTCTGGCCGAGTTTAGCCAGCGTTGCAGCAACGACCGGCATTTCCCAGGCTCCCGGGACCTTGATGACCTGCAAATCGTCTGCGCCTGCCCCGGCCCGAGCAAGAGCATCGAGGGCACCAGAGAGCAGACGGTCTGTGACGAGATTGTTGAATCTACTCACCACAATCGCGATACGGAGGCCCTGGGCCGAGCCCGAGCCTTCGCGCACCTTGATTTCATGGGGAAGAAAAGACGACATATGGGATACTGAAGAGGTACCCTCAGTTTAGCGCATGGATCCAGTATTTATTAGGAACTTCTCGATCATCGCGCACATTGACCATGGCAAATCCACCTTGGCAGACCGTCTGCTGGAAGTGACCGGAGCTTTGAGTCAGCGTGAGATGATGGCCCAAGTTCTCGACTCGATGGACCTCGAGCGAGAGCGCGGCATTACCATCAAAGCCCACGCAGTGCGGTTGAATTACAAGGCCAAAGATGGCATCGTCTATCAGTTGAATCTGATCGACACGCCGGGGCATGTGGACTTCAGCTATGAAGTGTCGC
>JBIPMY010000566.1:0-3508 GCA_044376335.1 Bryobacter sp. | reverse complement strand
CCGTCACAATCAACAACTTCCAGGCTCCCGTAATCGAGTCCATATTGAAGGTCACCACGGCCGACATCAACGTCAAAAACACAGTAGCCAACTGCGACACCCGCACCAACTCCTTCTCACCCGCCTCAGGCCGCCAAAACCTGCGATAGAAATCATTCACCAGATAACTCGCACCCCAGTTCAAATTCGTAGCAATCGTCGACATGTAAGCAGCGAGAAAACCAGCCAGCATCAAGCCCCGCAAACTGGGCGGCAGGTGATCGATCATCACCCGGATGTAGCCCGTCTCCGGATCCTGCAAATCCGGATACAACACCAGCGCTGCCAGGGCCGTCAAAACCCAAGGCCAGGGCCGCAACGAATAATGCGCCACCTGAAACCACAGCGTCGCAATCAGGCTGTGCTTCTCATCCTTGGCACTCAACATCCGCTGTGCCACAAACCCGCCCCCACCCGGCTCCGCTCCCGGATACCAGGTACTCCACCACGTAACACCGATATAGACAAAAAATGTAATCATCGGCATCCACACACTGTCCAGATCCGGCACAAAATTCAACACACTGCCAGCCCCACCTTCGGCGATCCCACGCGAGGTATCAAGCGCCCGCAGCTTCACAATCAAAGCGTCCATCCCACCCGCAGCACTCACAGCCGAAAAGGCGAGCACAATCACCATCGTCATCTTGATAAAGAACTGCACAGCGTCGGTTACCAGCACCCCCCACAGCCCGCTGAGTGTTGAGATCAACGCGGTGATGGCAATCAATCCCAACACCAGCCCCAGCGCCGTCAGCTTATCTACACCCAGCACCATGCTCAAGATCTTCACCATCGCCAGATTCACCCAGCCCAGCACAATGCAATTAATCGGCACCCCAAAGTACAAGGCACGAAAGCCACGCAGGAATGCCGCCGGCTTGCCGCTATACCGGATCTCAGAAAACTCGATATCCGTCGTAACCCCACTGCGCCGCCACAGCCGTGCATACAAAAACACGGTCATCATCCCGCTGGCCACCATGTTCCACCACAGCCAGTTTCCGGCGATCCCACCCTTAAACACCAGCCCCGTCACTGCCAACGGCGTGTCGGCGGCAAAAGTCGTAGCCACCATGCTTGTGCCTGCCAGCCACCACGGCACATTGCGTCCCCCGAGAAAGAACTCATCCACACTCTTTCCGGCTCTGCTTTTATAGTAAAAACCGATTCCAAGATTAAGCGCAAAGTAGAGGGCAACAAAGACCCAATCAAGCATAGTCAATTGCATAGCAGTTCTGCTAGTTTATAGCTGTCGTGCTGTTGCGTCGCTATTTTCTTGTCGCCTTCGCGCCCGTACGCCCCCGGGGCTTTACCGGCAAGATCCTGGCCGCGTCCTATGACCTGCTGAGCCGTCAGACAACCATCGTCTTCCAGTCGAGCGAGGGGCAGATGTCAGCCCAGTACAACCATGACTCCTCCCGCATTAGCCAACCCGTCCCATCCGCCGTCAACACTCCGCCCCCCGTCATCCCCAAAATCACCCTGCGGCTCGAAGGCCAGCTTCTTGCTGCTCACGATCCCCGTCGCAAACTGTCCACCCTGATGACCGTGCCACCTCGCGCCGCCTTGCACATCGTTTATCCTTCCCCCGTCCACCCTGACTTAACCGCAATTTGGTCCATCGACAATCAGATCTACTACACCAACAACGACTACAAGAATGTCTACCTCCTGCCTGCCACCATGCGTGAGCCGCAGGAGAAGCCTCGTATTCTCCCTTAAGTTCTCTACATATTGCGCTAAAACCTTGATAACCTGACTAAATATGTTTTGGCAGAATCTGCGTTTTGCCTGGCGCTCTCTCCGCTCCAATCCAGGTTTCGCCGCCGCTGCAATCCTGGCTCTTGCTGTAGCGATTGGTCTCAACACGGCCATGTTCTCCGTCGTCGACGGCATTCTGCTCAAACCGCTCCCTTTTCGAGAGCCGGACCAACTCTTTTCCCTTCGCGAACAAGTAATCAAGGGCGGTGGTCCCACCCTCTATTACCTCTCTGCCGGCAACCTCCTCGACTACCGCGAGCAAGCCAAATCAGCCGACATTGTTGCTTACCTCCCCAGCTCCTTTTCTCTCCTGCTGCCCAATGCAGACCCGGAACGCTATAAAGGCGTTGCTGTAACCGAGGGCTGGTTTAAATTCTACGGGGCGCCGATCATACGGGGCCGAGACTTCAACGCAGACGACCATAAAGAAGGACAGGACGAGGCCGTCATTCTTTCCAGCGGGCTCTGGGCCGACCGCTTCGCGTCCGACAATTCCATCATCGGCCGTCAGATCAACTTAAACGGTCGTCCTCGCAAAGTAGTAGGCATCGTCGATGCGGAATTTGAATTCCCGGTCAAGCACAAAATCTACGCACCTCTCGCTCTGACTGCCGCAGAGAAATCGCTACGCAACTTCCACCGCTTCTTTGCGCAGGGCCGCATCAGACCAGGCTTTAGCATCACCCAGGCTCGCGCTGAATTCAGCAGTATCCTCGCCAATCTTGCTAACCAATATCCGGAATTCAATGGCAAAAAGACGCTTTATCTGGTTCCCTTAGCCGAAGATCTTACGGGCAAAATCAGGCCAGCGCTTCTGGCTCTCATTGGTGCTGTAGCCTTTGTTCTCGCCATCGCCTGCGCTAACGTGGCGAACCTGATCTTGGCTCGCGGCGCCGTTCGAAGTTCAGAGTTAGCTGTGCGTGCCTCACTCGTGGCTTCCCGCTGGAACCTAATCTCTCAGCTCCTAACCGAGAGCATGGTGCTCTCCTTTTTGGGTGGTCTTCTGGGTCTTGTTCTTGCCTTTGGTGCCTTTTATGCCTTTAAAGTCTTTGCGCCGCAAAACCTCCCTCGTATCGATCAGGTAGTCATCGACCTGAGAGTGATTGGGTACAACATGGCCGCCGTACTACTCACTGGCTTCCTCTTCGGTCTGGTACCAGCCCTTCAGCTTTCCCGCGTCGATCTTCACACCAAACTGAAAGACAAGTCCCGTGGCGGCTCTGCTCGTACTCATTTCCGTAATCTGCTCGTTGTCGCTCAGGTAGCAGCCGCGCTGATGCTCATGACCGGCGCCGGCCTTCTCATCCGAAGCCTCGGACAATTGAATCAGGTAGATCTCGGCTTCAAGCCAGACCATCTGCTTTCCATGCGAGTCAGCCCCCTGCCCGCGAAATACGACAATGACATTCCGCGTCAGGTTCAATTTGGGCAAGCCATCATTCGCAATCTGAATACGATTCCCGGCCTCAAATATGCCGCCATCTCCACCAGCCTGCCCTTCCAGGAAAACCCCCGTTACATCATGCGCGTAGAAGGCGGGCCGCCGGTGACAACTTCAACCGCCCCGATTACTGACTACTTTGCAGTTACGCCCGCCTACTTCGATACGATGCAAATTCCGATTGTCACCGGCCGCGCCTTTACAGACGCAGATGGCATCGGCGCCCCCCAAGTAGTCATCGTCAACGAAACCTTTGTTCGTACG
>JBIPMY010000175.1:0-11570 GCA_044376335.1 Bryobacter sp. | reverse complement strand
CTCAGCAGCCATCTCCACCGCACGCGCATCGTGATCTCCGCCCATACCCTTGCCCGCATCGTGCAGAAGCAATGCAAATCGCAACAGGGCTTTGGTCTCACAGTTCAGCCACAAGGCACCAAACTGTTGCTGTTCAAAACCCAAAGCCTCCAGGTTCTCCAAGGCAATGATCGTGTGCTCATCCACCGTGTAGCGATGATAGAAGTCCCTTACCACCAGGCAATCGACATGCTCCCATTCCGGCAACTGCGAACTCAGGAAGCCGGTTTCCGCCATCAGGCGAAGAGCCATGGCCGCGTGAGGCAGTTCGAGAATCGTCCGCCACTCTTTCCAGGTCCACTGCGGTACAGGCTGAATCCGTTTCTGTGTATCTCGCGCCAGCTTTAAGCCATGTCGAGCCTGGAATGCGAAGAGCCGGTGAGCCGCGCTTGGGTCCGTCTGAAAGGCAGCCGGGTGGCGCAACAGAATCTGATCGCGAGAAACGGTGAATTCCTCATTCGACAGTTTGGAACGAGTCTCAAAGAAAGTCCCCATCAAGCCGGGCCGACGGTCCAGCACCCGCTCTTTCAATTCGCGACACACGGCATAAATTCGCCGCGCCTGCCGGAAGTATTCCCGCATGAAGGCTTCCGGTTGCGGAGAGAGCGCATCCTGCTCGGCAAATCGTAATACGTTCTGGTCTCGGCCAAGGTGCTCATGCAAGGCCCAGCGGATGGCAAAGAGCACTTCACTCTCATGAGCCAAATCCGGCGTCTGATCGATGCCAAGCTTGGCAAACCACCTCACCGCATTCAGATCCCGCAAGCCACCACAGGTCTCTTTAATGTCTGGCTCCAGATGCTGAATCGTGTACTGAAATCGCTCGTGGCGGCGATCCGTCATCCGCGCGAGTTCTGCGGCCAAATCAGGTGGAGGCTTGCGACAGGCATCATCGCAACTCCTGGCAATCGCCGGGTTCCCCACCAACATCCTTCGATCGAGCAGGCTGATACTGAACTCTACATTGCCAGGGCTGATCCGCTTACAATCTGCAACCGTATGCACGCTGTGACTCGCCCGATAACCGGCATCCCAAAGCCTGCGCAGAAACTCGCCGAGCTCCCCCGGCGAAAAAGTAGAGGGTTCTTCCAGAATCAGAAGGTCGATGTCAGAGTGCGGAAACAATTCCTCACGGCCATAACCACCCACCGCAAGTACGCAACTTCTCTCTCGCTGTTCTGCTGCTACTGACTCCTGCCAGGCAGTGCGAACAAACTCATCGGCTACCCGCGTACGAGCCTTCATCTTGGCGTCAGTTGGACCCATACCCAAATGTACCCAACTCACCGCTAGAATTGAAGGCAAAGCGCATGTCCCCAAAACTTTCTCTTTTGGAAAACTAGCATGAGAACCTTGCTATTCGTTCTCGGCACCCGGCCTGAGGCCATCAAGCTCAGCCCTTTAATCCTGCATTTCAGAAAATCTCCGTCAGACTTCAACGTTCATCTTTGCCTCACCGGGCAACATCGGGAGATCGTCCATCAGGCACTCTCCGTCTTCGGCCTCAAACCCGATACCGATCTCAACCTCATGCTCCCCGGGCAAACGCTCTTCCAATCCACTTCACGAATTCTAAGCGCACTCGAAGCTGTCTTTGCGCAAGTCAAGCCAGACCTCACCTTCGTTCAGGGCGACACAACCACCACTCTGTGCGGCGCACTCGCATCGTTCTACTCCAACGTTCCAGTTGCTCACGTTGAAGCAGGGCTTCGCACCTGGGATCTTGCCAAGCCTTTCCCCGAAGAGGCGAACCGCCAAATGGTGGGCCGCATCACAACACTGCATCTGGCGGC
Source organism: Bryobacter sp. (assembly GCA_044376335.1). Taxonomy (GTDB): domain Bacteria; phylum Acidobacteriota; class Terriglobia; order Bryobacterales; family Bryobacteraceae; genus Bryobacter. The sequence continues at coordinate 9,738 of JBIPMY010000175.1, read as the reverse complement.
CACCCCATGGGCAGCTGAAAATCTTGTGAGAGAGGGCGTCGCCGAAAACACCATCACCATCACTGGCAATACCGGCATCGACGCATTGCTTCAAACCGCAGCAACACTCCCCCACTTCGACTGGCCCTTCCTGGACCCGGAACGAAAGATGATCCTGGTGACAGGCCATCGCCGCGAAAACTTCGGCAGTGGCATGGATCGATTCTGCTCGGCACTGAAACAGCTGGCCAGCCGCAACGATGTGGAGATTGTCTACCCTGTCCATCCAAACCCCAACGTCCGCGGCCCTGTCGAGGCTGCACTCGGCAAGCTCTCCAACGTCCACCTGATCGCCCCGCAAGACTATCTGCCCTTTATTGACCTGATGCGCCGCAGCTACATCATCCTCACAGACTCAGGCGGCGTACAGGAAGAAGGCCCATCCTTAGGCAAGCCCATTCTCGTAAGCCGAGAAGTCACAGAGCGGCCAGAGGCCGTCGATGCAGGCACCGTGCGTCTGGTGGGTACAGACGAAGACAAAATCGTGAACGAAGCGTCCATCCTGCTGGACAACCCGGAAGAATACGCAAGGCGGTCCCTCATCCATAACCCATACGGGGACGGCCAAGCCTGCCCCCGTATCGAAAAGGCTGTCCGCGCCTACTTTGAATCTTTGTAGAATTCAGCAACCACGCTCACCACGTAGTCCTGATCTTCTTCGCTCAGCTCGGGATACACAGGCAAGCTCAGCGCACGCTGCGCCAGGCGTTCGCTTACCGGCAAATCACCAGCCGCATAACCCAGATCCGCAAAGCACTCCTGTAAATGCAACGGAAGCGGGTAATAAATTTCTGAACCTACACCCCGGGCCGTCAGATGAGCCTTCAGCTCATCTCTGCGTTCACACTGAATCGTGAACTGGTTGAACACGTGGCGCGTTTGATAAGGCGCAATCACGGGCAACTGTATCGGAAGATCCAGAGCAGAAAACAGCTTCAGGTATCGGGCTGCGTTTTCCTGTCGACGCAGCGTCCAGGCGTCCAGATGTCCCATCTTTACTTTCAGCACGGCCGCTTGCAGCGTGTCGATGCGGGAGTTGATTCCCACCAGTTCGTGATAATACTTGTCTCGCCCGCCATGCAAGCGAAGCTTCGCGAGCAGCCCGGCCAGTTCGGGATCATTCGTCGTAACGATACCTGCGTCCCCATAAGCACCCAGGTTCTTGCCCGGATAAAAGCTGAAGCAGCCCATGGCACCGATCGCGCCACACCTTCGGCCCTTGTACTCCGCGCCAATGGCCTGCGCTGCGTCTTCCACCACCACTGCCCCATGCTTCTGCCCCAATTCCAGCAGCGGATCCATGTCGGCACATCCGCCAAACAAGTGCACCGGCTGGATCGCCCAAATATCCTGATGCCGGTGAAAAGCGTCTTCCACCTGATTCGGGTCCATGTTGAAAGTGACAGGATCGATATCCACAAAGACAGGCTCAACACCAATGCGGGCCAGGGACCCAGCGGTTGCAAAGAATGAATAGGGAGTCGTGATCACCTTGTCGCCAGGACCCAACTCAAGCGCCATCCAGGCCAGCAACAATGCATCGCTACCCGATGCGCAACCAATCGCGAATTTCGATTCTGTGTAGCCGGCGATTTTGCATTCCAGCTCACCAACAGCTGGCCCCATGATGAAGCGTTGGGAATCAATCAACGGAATCAGTTCAGCCAGAATTTCTTCACGGATCGGGGCGTGCTGGGCGGCCAGATCCAGTAGCGGGACGTGCCGCATTTGAGTACTCATGCTTCTCCTTCGATCATAGCGTTCGCTAAGATCGATCTAGTGGAACAAATCGGGTTGGAGTGGCAGCCTTGGCAGCCGGAAAAATTCAGCGTCAAGCAGATCACCGCCAAACTCAAGCGCACCCTGCGCGAAGGCTTCTCGAATCTCTACGTCACCGGTGAAGTCTCAGCCCTCAAGGCCGCCGCCAGCGGCCATCTCTACTTCAACCTGAAAGAAGAAGATACCGTTCTCTCCTGCGTCATGTACCGCCAGAGCGCACGGCTGCTGAAGTTTCAGCTCCGCGACGGCCTGATGCTCCAGGCGCGCGGCTCGATCGATCTCTACGAACCCCGTGGCTCCTATCAGTTTTTAATCGAATCCGCCGAGCCCATCGGCGTCGGAGCATTACAGAAAGCCTTTGAAGACCTCAAGAAGAAACTCGCCGCAGAAGGCCTTTTTGAAGCAGACCGCAAGCGGCCGCTCCCCAAATACCCGCGCCGCATTGGCATCGTAACCTCACCCACCGGGGCCGTGATTCAGGACATGCTGAACATCTTCGAGCGCCGCAGTAAAGGCCTTGAGATCCGCATCTACCCGGCTCTCGTCCAGGGCAGCGGCAGCGTAGAACAAATCTGCGCCGGCATAAATTACTTCAGCGAAAGCGGCTGGCCTGACGTCGTCATCGTCGCCCGCGGTGGAGGCTCGCTCGAAGATCTTTGGAGCTTCAACGACGAAGCAGTCGCCAGGGCCATCGTTGCCTCATCAATCCCAGTAGTTTCAGCAGTCGGTCACGAAACCGACTTCACCATAGCCGACTTCGTAGCAGACCTTCGAGCCCCCACTCCATCCGCCGCTGCCGAAATCATCGCCCCAGACTTGAGCGCACTGCTCGAACGTCTCGACAGCCTCGACCGCGCCATGAGCCGCAGCATCCGCCACGCCATCAGCATCCGTCGCGAGAACGTTTTCCGTAACGGGGTAGACCGCGCTCAGGCCCTGATCCAGCGCCGCCTCAATCGAGTTGCCCAGCAGATTGACGAAGCCGACTCGCGCATGGATTCGCTCCTGAAGATTCGTGTCTGGCGCTTGAAGCTGCAGTATCAGCAATCCACCATTGAGCTCTTCGCCCTCGACCGCCGCCTCATCTTCATGCAGCGCCGCGATGCGATTACAAACATGCAAACCGCCATGCGCGAGCGCATGCAAGTGTTGCTCAACCAATACGCCCTGCGTCAAAAATCCCTGGCCGGGCAGCTACAGCAACTCAACCCCACCAGCATCTTGGAGCGCGGCTTCGCCATCGTGCGTCTCGAAGACGGCAAGATTGTTCGCAGCCCAAAGGACGCAAAGAAGGGAACACAGCTTCAGATCCGCGTCGCAAAAGGCACATTCGACGCAATCAAGAAGTAGCCTTATTCCAGCCGGTAATTCGGCGCTTCCTTCGTGATGATCACGTCATGCACGTGGCTCTCGCGCAGACCCGCCGGGCTCACCCGCAAGAACTTTGCTTTGTCCTGCAATTCACGAATATTCGCAGCGCCGCAATAGCCCATGCCGGCCCGTAAGCCACCAACCAACTGGAACACGAGCTCTCCCAGCGGCCCCTTACTCGCTACGCGGCCTTCAATGCCTTCCGGCACCAGCTTGCCCGCGCCTTCCTGGCCATAGCGCTCACTCGAACCCTGCGCCATCGCACCCTGCGAACCCATCCCTCGATAGGTCTTGAAGGTACGGCCCTGAAACAGAATCGTCTCACCCGGGCTTTCATCCGTGCCGGCAAAAAGACTGCCGATCATGACGCAATCGGCACCGGCGGCAATCGCCTTGGTCACATCGCCAGAGAACTTGATGCCGCCATCGCTGATCAACGGCACACCGGCCGGCCGCGTCGCCTTGGCACACTCGGCAATCGCCGTAATCTGCGGCACACCCGCACCACTCACAACACGAGTCGTGCAAATCGATCCCGGCCCGATACCAACCTTGATCCCGTCAGCACCCAACTCAATCAAATCACGCGCACCCTCATAGGTAGCCACATTGCCAACCACCACCTGAATCTGCGGCATAGCTTCCTTGATCCGCTTCAGCGCAGCCATCACACCTTCAGAGTGCCCGTGTGCGCTGTCAATCACCAGCACGTCAACTTTGGCATCCACAAGCGCCTTGGCGCGATCAAAATAATCCTTGCCTGCCCCAACCGCACCAGCTACACGCAAACGCCCCTGATCGTCCTTGGCGCTATGCGGATACTTGATCTTCTTCTGAATGTCTTTAACCGTGATCAGGCCCTTCAGCGTGTACTCATCGTCCACCACCAGCAGCTTCTCAACCCGGTGCTGATGCAAGATCAACTCCGCTTCCTCAAGCGTCGTGCCAACAGGCACGGTAATGAGGTTGTCCTTCGTCATCAGGTCCTTGATCGGCAAGTCGTAGCGTGTCTCAAAACGCAGGTCGCGGTTGGTCAGAATGCCAACCAGCTTGCCGTGCTTGGTAACAGGCACACCGCTGATCCTGTAGCGACGCATCAGGTCAAGCGCGTCCTGAATCCGCTGATCCGGGTCGATCGTGACGGGGTCTACAATCATCCCGCTCTCACTTCGCTTTACCTTGTCTACTTCTTCTGCTTGTCTGTCGATCGAGAGATTCTTGTGAATCACTCCCATCCCGCCCTGCTGCGCAAGCGCAATCGCGAGATGGCTCTCCGTGACGGTATCCATCGCCGAACTTACCAGCGGGATGTTGATATTCATCGTCCGCGTAAAGTTCGATTTGGTTTCAACTTGCGCGGGCAAAACAGAGCTTCGCGCGGGTACGAGGAGGACGTCGTCGAATGTCAGGCCTTCGGCTATGAACTCTGGAATCATTTTGCTTCATGGTACGACAATACAGGCGCAGGTCCAAGCCCAATAAATACGCCACAAAATGCTAAAATAACAGGTCGGACACCTATGATTTCTGCAACACAAATTCGCACCGGCATGGTCATCAAGTTCAACAACGACCTTTATTCGGTTTTTACGATGACCCATCGCACGCCGGGCAACCTGCGCGGGTTCGTACAAGTTAAGATGCGCAACCTCCGCAGCGGCTCCATGAACGAGCACCGCTTCGCCTCGGAAGACAAAGTCGAAAAAGCCATCATGGACGAACAGAAGATGGAGTTCATGTACAAGGACACCGAGTACTTCTACTTCATGAACACCGAGAACTACGAACAGGTTCAGCTCTCGGCAGACTTTGTTGGGGATTCCGCCAACTACATGATCGACAACCTGCCAGTAACCGTCACCTTCTACGAAGGCAAGCCGATCAGCGTAGAGCCGCCGCCCACCGTCGACCTCAAGATCGTCGAAACAGAGCCCGGCCTCAAAGGTGCCAGCGTCTCCAACGTCGGCAAGCTTGCCACGCTTGAAACGGGCCTCGTCGTCTCTGTCCCCCAGTTCATCGAACAGGGCGAAAGAATCCGCGTCAACACGGCCGAAGCCACCTACATGGAACGCGCGTAAGCTTCCAGCATCGCTGCTAGCGTTTCGTCATCCTCGGGGAGGACGGTGCGCAAGTCGATCAACAATTGATCTTTTTCAATTCGCGCCACAACCGCAGGGTTGCTGGCGCGAAGTTGTTTTTCAAGACGTCTCGCAGAGCCGGAAATAGCGATCAACCAGGTGGGAATACTCTGATCAGGAGTAGAACCACCTCCCAACACGCTCTCGCCCTCAATCACCGTTGCGCCACTAACCCTAGCCGCCATCGCTCGCGCGCGGGCTTCAATCTTCGACAGAGGTAACATCAACATCCTCAGCCCCGGCAGGCTCAGATAATCACCAACAACCAGAGCCCGCAACGAATCCGATAAAGCCTGCACCGCAAGCTTGTCCAGCCGCAAGGCCCGGTACATCGGGTGTCTGCGAATCCGAGCCACAAGATCGGCATCCCCGGCAATGATCCCAGCCTGCGGCCCGCCCAGCAATTTATCGCAAGAGAACGACACAAGGTTGACGCCCGCAGCCAGACTATCCTTAACCAGCGGCTCGTCCACTCCGTGTGGCTTCAGATCCATCAGGCAACCACTACCCAGATCTTCATAGAAAGGCAGCGATCGCTCCCGAGCTAAACCAGCCAACTCCTTCAGCGTCGGCTTGCCAACAAAGCCTGTCTGATGAAAGTTGCTCGGGTGCACCCGCATCAGCATCTTCGTAGAGGCACCGATCGCACGCGAATAATCTTCGAGATGGGTTCGATTAGTGGCGCCAACTTCCTTCAGCCGCGCACCGCTCTGCTCCATGATGTCGGGGATGCGGAACCCGTCGCCAATCTCCACCAGCTCGCTCCGGCTCACCACCACCTCGCCACCCTCAGCCAATGCCTTCAGCACCAGATAGGTAGCCGCAGCATTGTTGTTGACGGCAATCGCAGCAACACCCAGCAGCTCCGTCAGCAGCGGGACATAATGCTCGTCTCGCTTCCCTCGCTTGCCCGTCGCCAGATCGTATTCCAGATTCGAGTATCCTGCCACGGGCTCAAAAGGCCGCAGCGGCGCGCGCCCCAAGTTGGTATGCAACACAACTCCGGTCGCATTGATCACCCGGCGCAGTGAGGGCGTGCTCAGCCGGACAACACGCCGCTCGATCTCAGCTTCGATCTCCTCAACCGGCAACTCCAGTTCGCGCACGGCCTGCAGAACCTCGCGAGCAATCGACAAAAGCCGCTCGCGAGAAATCTGCGGATACTTCGGCACGACACTTCGCAGCAGCAAATCAACCGAAGGAATTGCCGCTCTGTCCACTACTTGCCCACCATCGGAAAGAGCTTGCGCAGCGTCTCCTCGCTCGGCTGCGATCCGTACTCACTCACTTCAAACGCTTCCGCGTATTGAATCGCCGCTCCGCGCTCTTTGCCGTACCACTTCTCAAGCGCACCGCGCACCGCCGGCGTGATCGGCCGCGACATCCGCTTGCGCAACCATGCCTTACGCTCTACAGCACCGGCCGGCACCTGATCGAGATATCCATCAATCCAGGGCAGCCACTCATAGAACTGGCTCACATGGGAATCAAGCGCATCCACCTTCTTGTCAAAAACATCGGTGATGTCGATCGCGACATCCGGGCGGAATGGCGTGGGAGTCTTGAAGCGATCCTGAAAGTGCAAGAACACAGGGTTCTTCTTGAGCGGCGGCGTATCCGATGCCACATTCGGCACCATCACCATATAGGCCGCATCCTGCAACAACACACCGGTGTTGCGATGATCCGGGTGATAGTCATTGGTGCGTGGTGAAATCACCACATCCGCCTGCCACTGCCGGATCCTTCGAATGATCTGCAACCGCACATCAAGTGTGGGCAGCAATTCGCCGTCGTGATTGTCGAGCACTTCATACTCGATGCCAAGTCTGCGGCCAGACTCCATAGCCTCAGCCCTGCGTCGCTTCGCCAGCGCCCCGCCACCAGAAGACTGATGCCCTGCATCGCCATTGGTCACCGACACAAATTTCACCTTGTGCCCCATAGCGGCAAGCTTCGCAGCAAGCCCACTGGCCCCGATATCGCAATCGTCAGGGTGGGCTCCAAAAGCAATCACACGAAGTTGCGCAGGCAAAGTAAGCCCGGCAAGAAGAAGTACAGCAATCAAACGCATAGAAGACTATTCTATGTGGCCTTTGGATTCAGCGGCACTCGCCGTCTCCTGCAATTCCCTCAGTTTGAAGCCCGTCACGGAAAGCGCCACAACTCCTGCGATCAATAACGGCAGCGTAACAATACCCCAGATGATCAAACTGAATCGCTTCGCCACATTCTCATCAATCCCAAAAAACACGAGCGCCAGAACAATCAGGCCCTGATAAACACCCAGATTCCCCGGAGCACCCGGAACCACTGTTCCCAAACGAACAATCACGTTGATCACCACCGCATCCCACAATGAAAACCCCGTGAGGCCATAGGCTTTCAAGACACAATAGATCGGAATCGTCATCGAAAGCAGGTGCGGCAAACTGGCCACCCACGCCTGAAAGAAACTCCGCGAACCACCCATCGCCTGCAAGTCTTCAATAAAAATCTTCGCCTTTTCGCCCCACTTCCAGTGAGCAGCCAACTCCTTCGCTTTTCGCTGGAAAGCAATGATGAAGCCAAGCGCTGCCGCGAGCAAGCCAACCACCAGGATCAGCGCAAATCCTCCATCACGAACCCTGCGCGGCAAATCCACAAACTGCACCACAACGCTCAGCGTGAGCACCAGCCAAATGCCATCAAAAATGCGTTCAATGGCGATGCTGGACAACACCACACTAAACGGCAAATGCCCCCAGCGCGACTGCAAATAGCAACGGATAATTTCTCCACTGCGAAACGGCAAAACCTCGTTGGCGTAAAGCCCGACATAGATCGCACGCACGCTCCGCATCATCGGGATGTCCGAAATCGGGCGCAACAAAATACTCCACCGCCACCCCTGCAAGACATAAACCATGATGTCGCTGATCGCAGCCAGAGCCACCCAGCCCCAGTGCATCTGCTTGATCTCCCGCCAGATCTCATCCAGCTTCACATCGTGCAGCACCCAAAGCAGAATGCCGAGCGAGGCAAGATTCGTCACCACAAGCAGAAGGATTCCCTTCCAGCCGAGCCTTTGGCTCATGGATGGAACACTCTTTTTTTCGACGTTTATTGGTTCCAACACCCCATCATACCGATGATGTACGTTTCGATTGGATTTCAGAAATTAGCATGAAGATCAGAAGATCGTACGCCACATGAAAGAGCAGCAAATGCCGGTAAGTCTCGCAGGCATCCGCGAGCGACGCAACTGCAAACTCATAGCCGCCAATCGCCAGCACGGCCCACAACAGGGGCCTCTTCCCAATCACCCAGACTGCGCAGGGAACTAGTAAAAACAAGTGCCAGGGCACCACCCGAAACAGCCAGCTCTTGGCCGCACTATACCAGCCAAATGCCGTCGTCAAAGTGCAGTAGGCCTTCCCGGTAGAGCGCTCATAGTTCCCCAGATTCACTGCTCGAATCTGCTGCGCCTCAGTCGACAAATCGCTCCACAGCACCCGCGCCGCCACCAGCGGATGGCTTGCATAAAAAGCGAGGGCATTGCCGTAGCCACCCTTCGGATAGAAACTCTTCAACCACGCTTCATTCTGCGCCGGGCTCTCTGGCATAAACGCATGTGTGCCCACCAGTCGATGGTCTTCAGGCCGGATCTTGAGCACATCCAGTGCCCCTCGATCCATGACCCCGAGCTTGTAGAAAGCAAGGTTATAGTAGGCAGTCGCCTTGTATTCATCCTTCGTCTGGCTCAGCATATAGCCACCGCCAACCAGCAAGGCCAAAGCAGCAGGCAAAAAATTCTTCTTCCGTTCGAGCAACAAAATCAACGCAAGAACAATCGCCAGCGGCGCATGAGGTGCCTTGGCCAACGCAAAGCCAAAACCCGCCACCGCCATCACCCAGGGCCGCTCGCTCCACCAGGCTCCAAACAGCAACAGCAGAAACACAATGCTCGCCGCATCAAAGTAAAAGCTCTGAAAGTAGGTGACGTAGGCTGCATCGGTCAACGCCACAACCGCAAACACATTGGCGGCAATTCGTTTCTGAATCAGCAGCCAGGCAGCACCGGCAAATATCAGCACATGAATCAGCCCAAGCCATCGAATATCAAAGGGCCTCATCGGGCTCACCCACAAAGCGACTTGCGCCAGCCACACTTCGATGCCCCAGTACGGACTCATCCAAAGAGCATTACTGTCGCTTTTCCAAAGCCGGTGGAAGAAGTGAAACGTAGGCTGCGGCCCCGGGTCTGCCGGGGTCAGGCCAAAGCGTCCCACCACTTTGGCGAAATCACCATTGTCGGCCAACCCCGCATAAGGAGGCACCCAAAGTTGCCACACCACAGGGATCAGAAAGAGACAAAGCCAAAGGATTTTTGTGCGTCGCGCCACAGTTGTTCTAAGTTCAAAGAGTGACA
>JBIPMY010000565.1:0-3516 GCA_044376335.1 Bryobacter sp. | reverse complement strand
CTGAACCTTTGTGTTGCCCTGCGAAGCCGTCACCACCACACCAGGAACCGGAATCGTTCCAAACCGCACCACCCCTCGATGCTCGGCTGCATACACAGTGCCGAGCATCAATAGACAAATCACCACCCGAACTATCACTTAGTCCTCGGTAAGCTTCGAAACACTATCGACAGCCAGCATCTTCACCGGCCCTTTGGTCGGCTCAAGCTTTAACCCAAGCTGCTCCTGCACTGCCGTAAAGATCGTCGGCCCATTCGATCCGGTTCCAGCAACGGCATCCGGCGATCCCGGCAATCCCCCAGGCCCAGCCTCCGCCGAGAAGTTCAATTCAATGTCGTAGCTGCCCGTTAACCCAGTCTTATCCAGCACGGTCCGGCCTACATTCTGCGATAACTGTCGAACCAGCAAATCAATCGGCATTCCCTTACCACTAATACCCCCACGTCCCAACCGGATCTGCGGCCCCGGTCCATCACCTGCACTCTTCACCAGCTTCGATCCGCCTTTGCCCACCACCAGCGCATAAACCGACATCTCCTTGGTCTCCTCATGCGACTTCAACTGGAATCGCTCGGCGAGCAAAGCTCGCATCATGATTCGAATTGCATCAGGCCCTTCTCCACTGCCATCACCTTTCGCGTTGATGTCGAAACGCTCCGCACTGGCCCAGCCTGGCTCTCCCGTAATCTGGAACTCACGAAGGTCATAAGCAAAAGCAATCAACTGCTTGAGCGTCATTCCAGAAGCGACAAACCTTCCTCCCGGCTGAATCCCAATCCGGACTCGATTGTCACTCGACGCATTCGGCTTGATCGTCGCAACTTCAAAACTCTGGAAGCCCCACAAACTCGTGGCCATTCCAAGACAAAGAACAAGTAGACTCTGTTTCATTACCTTGTATAGTCGCAAGAGTCACCAAAAGTTCCCCAATTTCTTCACCCACCTCACTGAGATAAACTATGAAGAAATCTTTTCCCAATGCGCATCCTGATTTCGCTCACCCTGCTATTGGGCTCAACCCTCTCAGCCGCCACAAGTTTTGACGAAGTAAAGCCAATCTTCGCCGCCAAGTGTTTCGCGTGCCATAACGAGAAAGTCAGCCTCGGTAAGCTCTCGCTCCACACCCCCGAAGCCGTCCTCAAGGGCGGAGAAACCGGTGCAGTGATCGTCCCCGGCGAAGCCGCCAAGAGCCTCCTCATCGACAAGATCGTCACCCGTCAAATGCCTCCCGGCAAAGTCAAACTCACCGATAGCGAAATCGATCAGATCCGCACCTGGATCAATACCGGCATGCACAAGGTAGTCGCCGTGCAAGAGGTTTCTGCCCACGAAATCCGAGGCATCCTCCAAGCCCGCTGCGTCCTCTGCCACGGTAGCGATCGCAAAGAAGGCGGCCTCGATCTACGCACTCTCGCCAGTCGACTCAAGGGCGGCAAATCGGGCCCCGCCATCGTCCCAGGCAAGCCCGAAGAAAGCCTCCTCTACACCCGCATCGTAAAGGGCGAAATGCCCCCGGCCAAAGAAGCCAAAGCGCTAGCCGTAGAACTCGCCACAGACGCCGAAACCGAGAAGATCAAAGCCTGGATCGCCGCCGGAGCCAAAGACGCAGACCCAAAAGAAATCTCCCCAGACATCGTCAAAGAATCCGACAAGAAGTTCTGGTCCTTCCAGTCGCCCGTCAAGCCCGCCCTCCCCACCGTTAAGGCGAAGTCCAGCGTCCGCAACAACATCGATCTATTTCTGCTAGCGAAGCTCGAAGCCAAAGGCCTCACCTACAACAAAGAAGCCGACAAGCGCTCCCTCCTACGCCGCGTCTATCTCGATCTCACCGGTCTCCCACCAACTCCCGCTGAACTCGCCGCCTACGAAGCCGACAAGTCCCCCAACGCCTACGAGCGCGCCGTCGACAAGCTCCTCGCCTCTCCCCGTTACGGAGAACGTTGGGGCCAACACTGGCTCGACCTCGCCGGCTACTCCGACTCTGAAGGTTTCGGCCAGGACGATGGTGTCCGCCGCTACGCCTGGCGATACCGCGATTACGTCATCCGCTCCCTCAATGCAGACAAGCCCTATTCGAAGTTCCTAACCGAGCAAATCGCCGGCGACGAAATGTCGAATGACTGGAAGCAAATCAAAGGCGCTGCTTCTCAAGACATGATCGATCGCCTCGCCGCAACCGGCTTCCTCCGCACCACTCCAGATCCCACGAACTCCAACGAACGCGGTCTCCTCGCCGAGCGCATGAACATCCTCGCCGACGAAGTCGAAGTCCTCTCCTCATCCGTGATGGGCCTCACCGTAGGCTGCGCCCGCTGCCACAATCACAAGTACGATCCAATCCCGCAGCGCGACTACTACCGCCTCAGCGCCATCCTCCAGGGCGCCTACGATCCCTACGAATGGCGCTCCCCCAACAAGCGCGAAATCCCCCTCGCCCTCGCCGAAGAGCAGGCCGAAGTAGCAAAGAACAACGCCCCCATCGAAGCCGAAATGAAGCGCCTCCGCGACCAGATCGATCTCGCCTCAGCCCCCTTCAAGAAAGCCGGAATCACCTACCAGCGGGGAGAACTCGAAAAGCAAAATCCCGAACTCGCCACCATCGTCGCTCCCCTCCAAAAGGAACTCAACGAACTCCGTGGCAAGCTCAAGCAAACGCCCCACACCAGAGTCCTCAACGACAACGCCCAACCCTCGCAAAGCTACCTCCTCCGCCGTGGCGACCCAGCGAGCTTCGGCGAACCAGTAGAAGCCAACACACCCCAGGTCCTGCGCAACGCAAGCCTCAAGAACTACGAACCCAAGCCACCCTTTGAAGGCACCAGCGGCCGCCGTCTCGCTTTAGCCGAATGGCTCACCCAACCCAACCACCCCCTCACCGCCCGCGTCGCCGTCAATCAAATGTGGATGCGCCACTTCGGCCGCGGCATCGTCCCCACCGTCTCTAACTTCGGCAAGTCCGGCCTCGCCCCAACTCACCCGGAACTCCTCGACTACCTCGCCACCGAGTTCGTAGACAAAGGCTGGAGCATGAAGACCATGCACCGCATGATGGTCACGAGCCAAGCCTACCGGCAATCCTCTTCCGTCACAGAAGCCCAAATCGCCGTCGATCCCGAGAACGCCCTCCTCACCCGCATGCCCCTCCAGCGAATGGATGCCGAGACTCTCTACGACTCGCTCCTGATGGCCTCAAGCCGCCTTGACCCTACAGCCTTCGGCACCCCATCCGAGATCCGCACCAACGAAGACAAAGAAGTCTCCGTCAAGCCCGGCAAGCTCGGCTATCGCCGCAGCATCTACACCCTCCACCGCCGCCAAACGCCTGTCTCATTGATGGACGCCTTTGATCAACCCTCAATGACCCCCAACTGCACCGAGCGTCGCCGCTCCAACGTCGCCACCCAGGCCCTCCACATGTTCAACGGTTCCATCACCTGGGAACTCTCGAAGTTCATGGCCGGCCGCATCATCGACGAAGCAGGCACCGACCGCGCAAAGCAAGTTGAACAAGTCTAC
>JBIPMY010000564.1:0-3517 GCA_044376335.1 Bryobacter sp. | reverse complement strand
GAATCAGGACATGCTCAGCTCCTGCGCCGCAGCAGACTGTGTGGTTGTGGTCACCGATCACACCGATGTCGATTATGCAAAGGCAATCGAAGTATCCAAACTCATTGTCGATACCCGCAACGCCCTCAAGAAGTACAAGTCCGAGAAAATAGTCACCCTCTAGGGGTGACTATTTCCCCTCTCAACTAAAAGTTGAACTTCAACCCAAGCTGGATCAGGCGCTGGTCAATCGCGCCGGTCCACGCATAGGTTGGTGCAGCCGTAATCGCTCCCGTTGCATCTACCGTTGCCGTCGTATTCACGCCAGTAACATTGGTACGGTTCAACAGGTTGGTCGATTCAGCAAAGAACTCGGCACGATACCGTTCCCGGATCGGGAAGATCCGCGAGTAGCGTACGTCGAGCTGATACGTTGCCGGGCCGCGATAGGTGTTGCGGCCAATAAACAACGGCCGCTGAAACGCAACGCCCGTCGCCTGATCGTTGTTCAGCACGCGATTGGACCCGATATTGAATACATCGCCAGAGATCGCCGTCATCGTAAAGCCAAGACGATTGTTCTCAACCAGGTATTTTGCCACCTTGTTCTCAAACTTGAAGTCCGGCTGATAGACCCCCGATGCCTGCAGCGAATGGCGCCGGTCTGTAAGCGAATTCCCCTTATCCCGACGCCGGTTCGATAGATCACTCAGGAAGAACGCCCCCGAGTCGATGTTGTTATGCTCCGGTGCATCGTCGATCGCATGAGACCAGGTGTAGCTCGCAAACGACTCAAAGCCGCGACCGTATCGCCGGTTCAGCGTCAGCGTGCCACCGGAATAGCTGCTCTGGCCTGCACTCTCGGCAGACAGAATGTTGTTGAATCGTGGGTCTACTCGCTGCCCTGCCGTAGAAATCCAGATCGGCCTGCCATCGGCAAGGCTATTGCCGCTCGGCAGCAGATTGATGTTTCTATAAATCGGCAACCGGTTTCCACGGGTAAACAGATAGGTCGCCGTAATCGCTGTCTTGGGCGCAATCTCATGCGTGATGCTTGCGTTGAAGTTCACTGAATAGAGGTTTGCAAAGTCAGGTGATACCGTGTCGATCGACTGGATGGGCAGACTCGCGCCCGTAGGCAGGCTCGTCAAAATCGCAGGAAAGTTCGGCGTAACCACCGGGCTGGTCACCTGCAAAAAACTACCCAGACCATTGTTCAGCAATGCCCGCCGGAAAGTGTCGGTCTGTGGAGGATCAAAGAAAACTCCCGTGCTCGCGCGCACCACCGTCTTCTGCGCCTTGCCGAGCGACCAGGCAATACCAACCCTGGGCGCAAAGTTGTTGCGATCGGCGCGGAACTTCTGGCTTGCCGCCAGCGGTGAATTTTTGTCCGCAGTCGGGGCCGTGTAAACGTCATAACGCAATCCGTAGGTCAACGTTACATTCGCCCGCGGCTTGTAGGTGTCTTGCGCAAAGAAGCTCGAAAACAGCGAGTTGTACTTGATCTGAGGCTCGCCAATGGTCTGCACAAAGTTCTGATACGAACGTGGGTTCACCCCGTTGCGCGCATCCAGGTAGCTTTGGATGTTAGCGAACGTGTAACGCCCAAAGGTAGCCTGAACCTGCGAATCGCGAATACTCCGCGTCGTAAATCCAAACTTGTAGCTATGCTTGCCTGAATTGATGCTGAGGTTGTTTCCAAACTCAGGCGTCATCTCGGTAAAGTCAAAGCCGGTACCTTCACTTCGGCCAAACTGCACGATACCCGAGATGTTGATTGAGGGTCCCGTGCCCGTGGCAGAAAATTCCTGGTTTTGCTGGCTGCGCCACGGCGTCTGAAAACGAAACTCATTGACGATATTCGGTGACAGGGTGGAGATCAACTGCGCCGCCCCAACGTAGCTGCGGTCTACAAAGTTGAATGTTCTCGAAACCACGTTTAACCCTCCACCACTGTTGAATGGCGAATCATTCCCATGCCCGTTAAATCTCATGCTCAGACGGTGGTTGTTATTGATTTGATAATCCAGCTTGCCAAAGAAAAATCGAACATTCTGACTAAACGGAATCGGTTCAGCAAAGCTTGCGGGCAATCCCACTTGCGCCAGCACCGCCGGGGTCACCGTCACCACCTGCGGCAAATCACGCTTCACCTTTTCGTAGGCCAGATAAAAGAAGAGCTTGTCTTTGATCAGCTTGCCGCCACCGTTGCCATAATACGAATCCACATTGGTCTGCGGCACCGTGGCTCCTTCACGCAACAATGCCGGCCGCGCACTGAAGTCTGTCCGGCGAAAGATATAAGCCGCTTCTCCATGCAGGTCGTTGGTACCACTCTTGGTAATCGTATTGGCAACCATCCCCACCGTGTTGCCAAACTCCGGCGCAAACCCGTTTGATACAAAAGCAATTTCTTCAACGAAAGTATTCGAGATCGGCACCAGTCGAATCCCCGCCCGGTCGCTCTGTACATTGTTGCTGCCATCCAGTTGATAGTTGATTCGCCCATTAAAGCCGTTGGCATTGATCTTGCGCGGCACACCAAATTCCGTATTCGGTCGCCCGGTCACGTTCGGCTGATAAAACACAAAATTGAATGGGTTCCGGCTCACCAGCGGTAGATTCTGAATCTGGTTCGCGCTCAGCGTCGAACCAATATCCGTCCGCCCCGGCTCGGTAACCGGCCCCGAAGCACTCACTACAATTTCCGTCACCGCACTCTTGATGCTCAGATCGATATTGATCGTCGCTGTTGTACCCGCACCAATCGAGATCCCAGTCTGTTTTACGTTATTGAAGCCTGCACTCGATACCAGCACTTCATACTCGCCACGAGGCAATACGGAGAAGCGGTAATAGCCATCCTCATTCGTTTCACCCTGACGCTCAAGGCCTGTGCCCAGGTTCCGGGCTCTTACTGTAGCTTTCGCGACTGCCGCACCAGCAGGGTCGCGTACGATACCTTCGATTTGGCCATCAATTGCCGCTGCCTGAGGAAAAACCAAAGCAACAGTAAACAAAAACAATGGAAGAAAAACCCGAAGACTCATACCCCAGAGTATTACATCTGTGTAAAGTTGGCTTAATCGCTTTCCTTGTCTTCGATTCCGATCTGCCCCAGCCGGTAGCGCAACGCATTCCGCGTGATCCCAAGCAGCCGCGCCGCCTGGCTCTTATTCCCATTCGCCCGCTTCAGTGCTTCCTTGAGAATGCTCTTCTCATACTCATCGAGGGTCATCCCTGTCGGCAGAAAACCAGGCTCGGTACTCACTTGCCGCCCACGTGGCCCCATATCGATCCGGATCTCCTCCGCCTTCAATTCTTCCCCCCCAGCCAGCAACAAACTCCGTTCGATCACATTCTCAAGCTCCCGCACATTCCCCGGCCACTCATAGCCCAGCAACTTGTCGAGCGCCCCTGCCGACAGCCGGCTAGACCCATCCCCATACTTCCCCAAAAAATGTTGCGCCAGTGCCGGGATATCCTCCCGCCGCTCCCGCAACGCAGGGATATTAATCGGCATCACATTCAATCGATA
>JBIPMY010000563.1:0-3523 GCA_044376335.1 Bryobacter sp. | reverse complement strand
CCCATCGTCTGGCTGCCAGGTCAGGCATCAATGTCCCATCCTCGCGAGGCATCCATGTGCCGGACAGCTCCTACACCACTTTCGTGGCTCAGCGTTTTGATCGCACCCAAAGCCACCGCCGCCTGGCCTTTGTGTCCGCGATGACCCTCACTCAAAGAACCGATGGCGAACCTGGCGCAAGCTATCTCGAACTAGTGGAACTGCTTCAATCCCAAGGTGCCCGCGCTCATTCAGATTGTCGCGAGTTATTCCGAAGGGTAGTCTTCAGCATCCTCATCCACAACACGGACGACCACCTGCGCAATCACGGCTTTATCCTCAGCCCGGAAGGTATCGCACTCTCGCCCGCATTTGACCTCAACCCGTCAATCGATCGAAACGAACTAACACTAGCCATCAACGAAGTGGATTCCACTTGCGACGTATCGGTCGCCCTCGAGGCCCATGCCAGCTACGGATTAACCGTCTCCGAAGCGAAAACCATAATAATGAAAACCCGGCAAGCTGTCGCCTCGTGGCGCACAGAAGCCTCTCGCCATCGGATTCCAAAGGCAGAGCAGGAACTGATGGCTAAGGCGTTCACAGAACTCTAAAATTTTCCCACCCCCGCCAGCATTGCTCCAAACTACTCCAGAACAACATCCCGCCCACACCGCCATGCTAAAACTCACACGGATGGCGTCTCACGCTCATCTTCAAAAAACACTCTTAGGCAGGCTGCTATGTACGATCTCAATCCTCATTTTGAATCCTCAAAATCAGCCCCGCCTCTCTCTACAAACCACCAAAAACTTTCAAATATCAGAATCCAACCCCACTCCGGCCTAACCACCATTCCATCAACAACATACAGACCATCAAACCCGGCATATTGCGACACTTTTCCACATTCCTGCTACCCTAACTTCATGTCTACCACCTGGCGCCATTCCGTCTGCGCACTAGACTGCCCGGACGCCTGCGCACTCCTCGTCCAGGTTGACCCAACCGGCCACGCCACCCGCCTCAAAGGTGATCCCAACCACCCCATCACCCAGGGCTTCCTCTGCGGTAAAGTCGCCAAATACCTTGATCGCGAATACAACCCCGATCGCCTCCTCTACCCACTCGCCCGCACCGGCCCCAAAGGCTCAGGCCAATTCCGCCGCATCTCCTGGCCCGAAGCAATTAGCACGATCGAAACCAAATTAAAGTCCATCGCCGCCGAACACGGTGCCCAGTCCATTCTGCCTTACTCCTATGCCGGTACCATGGGCCTCCTCAACAGCTCTGGCATGGACCGCCGCTTCTTCCACGCCCTCGGTGCCTCGCGTCTGGACCGTACCATCTGCGCCTCAGCCGGTGCCGCTGCTCTCATGGCCTCCATGAATACCCGGCTCGGCACAGAACCCGAGCAATTCCCGCACAGCAAACTCATCCTTGCCTGGGGCGCGAACGTCCTCACCACCAACGTCCACCTCTGGCCCTTTATCGTCCAGGCCAGGCGCAACGGGGCCCGCTTCATCGTCATCGATCCGATTCGAACCAAAACCGCAGCTCTCGCAGACCTTCACATCCCCATCAACCCCGGCACAGATCTCGCGCTCGCGCTCGCCCTGGCCCACATCATCTTCCGCGATCACCTCGAAGATCCTTCCTACACCCAACACATCCACGACCTCGACGAGTACCGGCAAGTCGCCGCCACCATGCCGCCCGCTCGCGCCGCGCAACTCACCGGAGTGCCCGTCGAAACTATCGAAAGTCTCGCTCGGGACCTCGCCACTACCCACCCTGCTGTCATTCGCGTCAATTACGGCGTCCAGCGTTCTGATCGTGGCGGACGTGCCGTCCAGGCTATCGTCTCGCTTGCCGCTCTTACCGGCCAGTTCCAGCACATCGGTGGCGGTGTTAACCTCTCCACCTCCGCTGGTTTCGCCTTCAACCGCGCCGCGCTGGAGCGTCCAGACCTTCAGCCCCACCCCACTCGCCTCATCAACATGACCCAGTTGGGCGATGCCCTCACCTCGCTCAACGATCCGCCCGTCAAGGCCTTCATCAACTACAACTCCAACCCGGCCGCCATTGCCCCCGACCAGGTCAAGGTCCACCGCGGCCTCGAGCGCGAAGACCTTTTCACAGTCGTTCTCGAACAGTTCATGACCGATACCGCCCTCCGTGCCGATATCGTGCTGCCCAGCACTACCTTCCTCGAACATACCGACCTTTACCTCGCCTACGGTCACTACTACGTCCAACTCGCAAGGCCAGCTCTTGCCCCACCTGGCGAATGCAAATCAAACGTCGAAGTCTTCCGTACTCTCGCAAAGGCTATGGGCCTAGCGGACCCGTGCTTTGACGACTCAGAAGACGACATGATCCGCCAGACCCTCAACTCTGGCTCCCCCTACCTCGAAGGCATCACCCTCGAACGTCTCGAAGCAGAACACTCCGTCCGCCTCAATCTCGGCGCACCGGCAGGCGAATTCCTCCCCTTCAAAGACGGCAAATTCCCCACCACCCACACCCGCTTTATCACTGGCGGCGAAGCCCTTGCCTACGATCCTCCCGTCGAGTCCCGCTTCGGGGCAGGGAATTCAACCCAGTTCCCGCTCGAGCTCATTTCCTGGAAGAGTCACGACTCGATGAACTCCACCTTCGGCAACCGTGCCGATGTCGACGACGAGACATCCAAAGTGATCCTCCACCCGGTCGACGCCCTTAAGCGCAATATCTCCGACAACTCGCCCATCCGCCTCTTCAACGATCGAGGTGCCGTCGAGGCAATCGCCAAGCTCGATGCCAACCACGTCCAGCCCGGGGTTGTCTGTGCCCCCAGCGTCCGCTGGCCCTCCAGGTCCAATAACGGCCTCGGAATCAATGCCCTCACCAGCCAGCGCCTCACCGATCTCGGTGAAGGTGCCACCTTCTACTCCTGTCTCATAGAAATCGAAGCATGCTAAGACTTTTTCTCGCCGTACTCCTACTCGTTACCTCTTGCCGCCCCAGACGCGATCTCTCCCAGTACACCCAGGAAGACCCCAAATCCGGTCTCGTTTCGAATCTGAGCGTCGGCGATCCTAAACTCGCCGCCCAAATCAAGTCTGGCTTCCATCAGGTCGAAGAGGGCGGTTGGCGCTGGGCTACGGGTAAGTTCACCGTGGAATTGCGCCCCCCCTTTGCCAGCCAAAAACTCGGCGCAACCCTCACGCTGAAGGGCAGTCTGCCCGAGATCCTTTTCTCGAAAACAGGCCCCGTCCAGCTCAGCGCCAAACTGAACCAGACCGAACTCCCCAAGCTTCAGTTCACCAAGGTCGGGGACCTGCTCTATCAGGTCGACGTCCCCGCCGCTGCACTCTCAGCCGACCAGATCCTTGTAGAATTCACGGCAGACAAATCCCTGCCACCCAACACATTCCCGAATGACGGCCGCGAACTAGCCCTCATCGTCACCTCTATCTCTCTGGACACCAAGAAATGAAACCACTCCTCCTATTCCTCGCCACCATCGCCAGCGCCCAGGAAATTCTCGTCGCGCCCAATC
>JBIPMY010000560.1:0-3525 GCA_044376335.1 Bryobacter sp. | reverse complement strand
TCGGTGAGTTCTTTCTCGAGAATCACCTTACCGTTCACCTTGACCGACACGTTGATGTCGGGCTTCAGTTCCCCGCTCATTTTCAGATAGTCGGTGACCCCATAAATCACCATCGCGGTTTGCTTCGTTGAATTCCACCAGTCGCCCTGATCCTTGTGCATAGTGAGCCAGGCCGCGGCCTTGGGCAAAAGTGGAGAATCGGTGCGGGTTCGGCTGAGCAATTTCAGCACATAAGAAGTGGTCTCAGGGGTAATGTCATTGGAGAAGTCCAGCAGCGGGTCGCGCGTGCCAGGCCACCAGGCTTCACTGGCATTTTGTTTCGCCGAAGACTCCAGCGTTTGTGCGATTTCGATCGCCCGTGGGTCTTTCAGATTGTGGAGAGCCAACCCAAGGAAGGCCGATCCGTAGCTGGACATTTTGGACCGAACCGCCCAGGCAGCTTCGACATCAGCCTTGCCACCGAGGGCAAAGGCCATGTAGGCGCGCAAATCGCTGCGCGCATCGGCCTGGCGCAGGAATTCCTTGCGCAGCCATTGCTCACCACGGGTGATTACCTCAGGTGAAACCTGATACCCCGCGTCACGGGCCTGCTTAAGGCCTGCCACAACATGAGCCGTCATGAAGGGGTGAGACTCATCCGTCTTCCACCAACCCCAGGCGCCATCCTCGTGTTGGTAGTCATAGAGCCGCTCAAGACCCGCGTTCACCTTCTTGAGGAGGTCTTCGCGTTTGACATTCGATTGGATCTTCAATTCATCCAGAGCTTTGGAGACGATGATGTTTGGAAGGAAGCTGGACATGGTTTGCTCAGTGCAGCCGTAAGGGAACTGGGTGAGGTATTCCAGAGCACCGAAGAGACTGCCAGCAAGCGACGGGGAAACCCTCACTTCAACCATGCGATTCCCTGCCCCGGGGGCGTCCAGGCTGGCCGTCGCCGATTGCTGACTGGTCAGGGAACCGCTGGCGCCACTCGAGAAAAGCGTGCCGTAGGATTTCACCGGAAGGGTGATTTCCATGGCATCGGATTCTTCGTTGGTGATGCCTTTCGCAGTGATAACACTGCTGCTGCCCGGCTTCACACGAATCCGGAATTCCACCTTAGCCGAAGACTTCGAATCGACACGCACGTTTTGCTCAACAGGGCCCAGAAAGTCGACGCCTGTGGCGCTCAAGCTCACCTTGGTGTCTTTAGCAGAACTGAGATAATTCTGAACGATCACGCCGATTGTGACTTCATCGCCTTCCATGAGAAAGCGCGGATTCACCATGCGTAGCATCAGGTTCTTACGAACAATCACGCGGTTGAGCGTGGCTCCCACTTTGGTGTCGGCAGTGATAGCTCTTGCCGTACCTCGCCACATCGTTAGAGCGTCGGGGAAAGCGAACTCCACCTTGCCCCGGCCACTTGCGTCGGTAACAAGGTCTGCCGTCCAGAAGGCGGTATCAGGAAATGCCTTGCGCACGCGCGGGTCACCAACACGATCGGGTTTGAGTTGCCCAAGGCTGGGACGCAGCTTTGCCAGACGCATCGCCCGTTTGCCGGCTTCACCGCGGAAGTAATAACTAAGCGAGCTGGAATTGGAAACTTCGTTGTAGACGTTGCCGTAGAAATGACTCATCGGCGTCTGGGTCATGTCTTTCTGGACGGCATAAAGTGCTTCGTCCACCACACCAAAACTAAGCTCCGCCCGCACGGGCTGCCCCTTCCAGTCCTTGACTTCAACGCCGTATTGGGCCGGTTCGCCAGGCTTGAACTCCTGCTTTGCCGGGGTGATGTTGACGCTAAGTTCTTTTTCGAGAGGAGGAACCTTCAGCGCTACAGAGCCCTGATACAGCTTGCCAGCTTTCAGGTAACTGACACTGAGGAAGATCCTGGGCTGATACTCGTTTCGGATGGGAACCTCAATGGTTGTCCCACCGGAAGCAGCGACGCGTACGGCACGCGAATCAATTACCGTGCGGCATTCGGTGGTCACCCAAATATCAGTGTCCGGTTCATTCGTAACAACGAGAACCTTTGCCGTTTCCCCCGGAGCGTATTTCTTCTTGTCGGGGATCAACTTCACCGTCTCTTCATCACTACCGAAGATCGCGCCACTTCCGCTTACCCAGGTCCACGCCTGGTCGTTCACGTCGCGGCCTTCGGGCGTGCGTGAGGTGACAATCACCTGATAGCTGCCCGCCTCGGGGATCTGGAAGCTGATCTTGGCGAGACCATCGGCACCGGTGCGGCCACTCGATGTGGCAATAGTCGCGCTGTTGCGTTGTCCATTATCGTAGGCGTTGCGACGCAACTCAGCGCGGAAGCTGCCCGCGATGGGTTGAGAATCATAGTCCTTGATATTCACGGTGTAGCTGGCAGTTGCGCCGGGCTCCACTACATACTTGTCGGCATTCACAACAACCATGTGGCTGCCACGAGTAGCAATCACCATTCCGTAACCGGAGACTTCACGATTGCCCTCATCCATCACCTTGGCTTCAAGCCGGAAGAGATAATCCTGTTCAACTACAGGCGTGGGCAACTGGATTGTCAGTTCCCCCTTGTCATCGAGCCTGCCTTCTTTCTCCTCGCCCTGCTCCCCACGAAAGAAGTTGCCACCACTATCGTCTTCTTCGGTCTGTTCGTAGCTGGTTTCCTCGCGGTCATACCAGGGCGGATAGTAGGGTGCCCGCCGCACGGTGTAGCTAACCTTGGCGCCCTTAACTGGCTCCCCGAAAAAGTACTTCGCCTGAATGGTGGCATCCACTCGTTCGCCCTGCACCACGCGCGCTTTGGTTGGCTTGATCTTCACTTCGTATTCGGGCTTCTTGTATTCTTCCACCTGAAAGCTCGTGTAGCTTTCCATCAAGCCGGAACTGAATTTGATCGAATAAAAACCCAGCGCGGCCGTAACGGGCAATTCAAATTCGCCCTTGACCGAACCGAAGCTGGACAGCCCCAGTTCCTTGCGGAAAATCGTTTTCCCTTCTCCATCCAGAATCTCGGCATTCACTTCACGGAAGGCCGGAACCTCATAGCCAAAGGCGGCAGGCTTTCGGAAGATACCTTTGAAGAAGACCTTGTGGCCGGGACGATAAACGGGCCGGTCTGTGTAGGCATAAGTACTGATGTGGCGTTCTTCGTTGGGCTGAAAGCTGTACTCATTGATGGCATCAAAGGCAACGTCTTTACCCCGAGTAGCAACCACAAAGACGTCGCTGGAATCCTTCGCCGCAAGTTTTGCAAAACCTTGCGCATCGGTCTTGACCGAACCATGCAGCGTCTTGCGGGATCTGAATTCGACCTCAACACCGGCAAGGGCGTGTCCGCTAATGCGGTCGACGACGCGAGCGAAAGCCTGACCGGGCTGGGTTTTCGTAAGTACGGCCATCGCGCTGACGCTCACAAGCGTATAGGCGCGAAGCTTACCGTCCGTAGCCTCAACCAGATAGAGCCCAGGATCGGAAGCAGGCACATCTACCGGCTGCTCGTCCCAACGTTTGCTTGTAGAAACCGCCTCCTTCCAGGTCTTGATCAGCTGC
>JBIPMY010000561.1:0-3525 GCA_044376335.1 Bryobacter sp. | reverse complement strand
TGGACCAGACTACGTAGGGGAGCTCGACGCGCATGGCTGAAAATGCAGTCAAATTGAAGCTGGATTGGATGACACTCGGCGGGCTTCTGCTTGCTTGTGGCGGGATCGTGGGTGGGCTGATTCTCGAGGGCGGGGAACTCAAGGACGTAGCCCAGGTTACCGCCGGCATCATCGTTTTGGGTGGCACCCTTGGCGCGGTGATGGTGAACACTCCCGGCCCGGTTTTGCGGGGAGCCTTGCGCCGTCTCAAGGAAGTCTTTTTTTCACCCGAAACCCCATTGATTACGGCTGTTGACGAAATCATTTTCTATGCCAACAAGGCGCGAAAGACAGGTCTGGTTTCGCTTGAAGACGAGCTGCCTAATGTTCGCGATCCGTTTCTTAAACGTGCGCTCAACCTGGCCGTTGATGGATCTGATCTATCCGAGATGCGCTCAGCTATGGAGCTCCACATCGCCATCGAAGAACATCGCGCCGAGGCTGAGGCCAAGGTCTTTGAATCCGCAGGTGGATACGCGCCAACGATTGGCATCATTGGCGCCGTACTCGGGCTGATTCAGGTAATGAAGCACCTGGACGACATCAAGGAAGTTGGCCACGGCATCGCAGTTGCTTTTGTGGCGACTGTTTATGGCGTTGCCATTGCCAACGTTTTGTTTCTGCCTGCAGCGAACAAGATCAAAGCGAGGATTGCTGCTGAGACCGAGCGCAGAGAGATGATTCTCGAAGGAGTAGTGGGCATCGTTGAAGGGCTGAATCCGAAGTTGATCCTGCAGCGGCTTGAGGCCTACACGACGGACAAGAACAGCAAGACACCACGAGGAGGCGGGCCAAGAGCCATGGCTGCTTAAGCAGGTGCTCTGCGCCTGATCCCAGTGAAAAAAAAGGACGCCGCTCCCATCCAATCCGTAATGGCAAGAAGAGTCAAAACCCATTCGCACGAAAACCACGAGAGGTGGCTGATCTCCTATGCAGATTTCATTACCCTGCTTTTTGCCTTCTTCGTTGTCATGTTTGCCAGTTCTCACGCGGATAAGAAGAAAGCGAAAGAGGTCTCGGCATCGGTAAAAGAAGCCATCGAGCAGGGCAGTATGCCCAAGGCTCTGATGGACTTGCTTGGCCGTAAACGCCCCCCCGAAACCGACGACGCCAGGACGGCTGGCGACGCTTCTGCTACAGAGATCCAGAAGCAGGATCCGGCCTTGACGGCGATGGCCGAATTGGTACCTTCTCTCGAACAACTTACCGATTCGCTCAAGAGCGAGATCCACTCTGGCAAAGTTTCAATCAACATGGAGCCGCGTGGCCTGGTAGTCAGCTTGAAAGAAGCGGCATTCTTTCCGCCTGCCGGTGATTCCATTGAGGCCGAGGCATACCCAATCATTGGCAAGATCGCCGACAGCGCCCTCAAGCTTCCCAACAAGATTCTTCTCGAAGGCCACACCGATTCCACCCCAATCAACAATGGCCGTTTTCGCTCGAACTGGGATTTATCAGCCGCAAGGGCTATTGCGATGTTAAACGTGTTGGCAGAACGATTCGAGGTGGCAAGAGAGCGAATGTCTGTGTCTGGTTATGCCGACAATGTTCCTGTATCGGAAAACGAAACGGTTGAGGGAAGAAAGAAAAACAGGCGGGTCGACGTAGTGTTTTTGAACCAGTTTGGAGTGAAATCTCAGCCAGGGAGAAAGTAGGCTATGTGGCCGCAGACATGCGGCGAAAGAGATTGCGCGCAGCCATTTGTCCAGCCGCTTTTTTCGTAACCCCATGGCCCTGCTCGCGCCACTCGGTACCGATCTGGGCCTCGATCGTAAACACTTTTGAGTGCTCGGGTCCGTCGGTCTTTATCGTCACGTAAATCGGTTGGGCCATGCCTTTGGATTGGGCGAGTTCTTGAAGGCTTGCTTTGAAATTGCGAAGCTCTGCGGCTTCGTCGCGTGCGGTCTCGACCGTCAGGAATACCCGGTCGATCACCCCCCGGGCGTGCTCAAGTCCACCGTCAAGATACACAGCAGCCAGAATCGCTTCGAGAGTGTCAGCGAGCAGCGCACGCTTTTCCCGGCCGCCGCTCAGTTCCTCACCACGCCCCAACTGCAGGCATTCGCCAAGGTTGATGGAGCGGGCAACTTCTACCAGGTGGGCGGCGCTGACGATGCGAGCCTTATGAATACTGAGCTGGCCTTCCGGCAGCTCAGGGTGAGAACGGAAAAGATGTTCGCTCACCAATAAGCCGAGAACAGAATCACCGAGAAACTCCAACTGCTCATTGTGTTGGGCCATCTCTTCGCGCCCCTGCCGGCGCTCGCTGTTGAGGCTTCTATGTGAAAGGGCGCGAAGCGCCAGAGCCTTGTCGTTAAACTCATAACCGATGCGAGCTTCGATCTGAGCAACGCAGTCCAGGACTGGTTCTTCGCGCCTATCCATTTCAGTTAGCAAAGCAGCTATTTAGCTGCCTTTGCTGCTTCAGCCTTCTTCTTGATGTTCTCGACGATTGCCTTTACCTGTGGGTTCAGATTCGGAGTCGCAAGTGCCTGATTTGCCGTAGCAATTGCTTCGTCGTTCTTCTTGTCATCGGCATAGGCAGTGGCCATGCGGGTGAGGAGGTTGGCATTGCCAGGGGAGGCCTCGAGGCCAGCCTTGTAGTTGGTTACCGCGACCGCGTACTTCTTGCGTACCATGGCCGAGAGCCCAAGCGCTTCGTAGGCTTCCGACACCCAGCTCTTGCGCTGAGCTTCCCACTGGTCGTCGGCGATATCGGGACGAATCTTCGGTGCCGTCTTCAGCAATTCGAGAGCCGTGTTGGCATACTTGTCGGCCTTGGTGAGTTTTTCTTCTTTGTCGAAGTCGAACTCCTTGGTACGGCCGGCAAATCCACGAGCCAGAATCAGCATTGTGCCGTAGCTCTTGGGGTCGGCCTCAAGGGTACGTTCCCCATAGATCACGGTCTTTTCCCAGTCACCGAGTTCTTCAGCAGAAGCGGTGGCGATGAACAAAGCTGTCGCCTTAAATTCCGTATCCGCAAATTTGGTGATCAGCGCGTCGGTGGCGGTAATGCGTGCGCCGGGCTCGGCTGCATTAAAAATCGCCATCACGGCTGTTTGTTCTTTTTCGCTTTTCAGCTTGGGCTGTTTGGTGTCAGCCGTTTGAGCGAGCAGTACTCCCGAAATCAGGAATGCGCTTGCTAACCATTTGGTAAGTCGCATATTGTTCCTATTACTTTATCAAGGCCGCGAGGGCCGGATTCCGTTGAGGCCATCTTCGGCGGCCTTACGGGAGGCGGGGGATGCGCCTTTGGTAGCGATAGCGGCTTCAAAATGCTTCTTTGCCGCATCGTTATCCTGGGCGAGATCAAGCAGGCGGCCAGCAAAAACATGTGCCCAGGCGGTCACCTGAGGCTCGGCCCCCTCTGAGATGGTTTTCTCAAAAAGGTCTACAGCCAGTTGTGGGTCTCGATTCAAAGCAGCGATGCGGGCCATGCCATAGTAGGCTCGGCCCTTAAGCGGGCGGGAGTTGGTTTCCTCCAGT
>JBIPMY010000562.1:0-3525 GCA_044376335.1 Bryobacter sp. | reverse complement strand
ATTTCCTACACCGGCACCATGACGGCCCTTTATGCTGGAGCGACTTTTGTCCCGCTCAATCCACGCTTTCCTGCCGAACGAACCCGCCGCATGATTGAAATGGCAGAGCTCGATTTCATCCTCGTCGACCGGCTCGCCAGCCAGCAGCTTGCCTCTGTGATGGAGGGGATTGCCTCGCCGCCACCAGTATTAACCCCCGAGCTGCTCGAGGGCCTGCGTAACGGCCCGAGACTGGAAACGCTGCCGGAAGTCAGCTCCTCTGATCTGGCCTACTTGCTGTTCACCTCTGGCAGCACCGGTCTTCCCAAAGGCGTTCCCATTACACATGGCAACGCTCGTGCCTATTTGGATTGGGGCCATGCCCGCTATGGGTTTACGCCCGAAGATCGCTTTTCACAAACCTTCGATCAAACCTTTGACCTTTCCGTTCATGATCAATTTCTCTGTTGGGAATCTGGTGCTTCACTCTACTCCTTGTCCCCGCCCGAGTTGCTAGCCCCCTCCCGCTTCATCCAAAAGAACGGCCTTACAGTCTGGTTTTCTGTCCCCAGCATCGTCGCCCAGATGCGCAAGCGCAATTCTTTGTTGCCAGACTCGTTTCCGCTTCTGCGTTGGAGTTTGTTTTGCGGCGAACCATTGCCAGCAGCAGCAGCCGAGGCCTGGCAAGCCGCCGCGCCCCATTCCACTGTCGAAAATCTTTATGGCCCAACTGAACTCACGATTGCCTGCGCCGTCCACCGGTGGGATCCGGCTACCTCTCCCGATCTCTGCCACAACGGCATCGTTCCGATAGGGGCCCCATTTCCCGGGCTCGATGCCTTGCTGCTCGATGAAAACCTGCAACCCCTGCCCGCCGGGCAACCTGGTGAACTCGCCGTCTCAGGCCCTCAAACCTCACCCGGTTACTGGCAAGACCCCAAACGCACCGCAGCCGCATTTATTCATCTCCCGCAAGGCCGCTTCTACCGCACCGGGGATCGCGTGGATAGTCTCCCAAACGGAGAATACACTTATCTCGGCCGTATCGACCATCAGGTGAAAGTATTGGGCTTCCGCGTCGAACTGGGCGAGATCGAAGCTGTACTGCGCCGTAATCCGGCCGTGGTTGCCGCTGTCGCAATGGGTTGGCCTGTGATCGATGGCAGCGCACAGGGTATCGTGGCGTTTGTTCAGGGTGAGAACCTCGATGTCCCGGCTCTGCTTGCTACCGCCAAAGCCTCGCTCAGCGATTACATGGTGCCTGCTGCAATTCATTGTGTCGACAACATGCCGCTCAACGCCAACGGAAAGATCGATCGCGCCGCCCTACTGGCTAGTCTTTCCTGAGGCTTCCGCTGTGGTGAGTTTGGTGATCTGCCGCGCCGGATTGCCAGCCACCACCACATTAGCCGGCACATTCGTCATAACCACCGAGCCATAGGCAACCACGCTGTTTTCGCCGATTTCCACGCCAGGGAAAATAGTCGAGTTTGTCCCAATCCAGACATTGTCCCGGATCACGATCGGTTTTACTTCCTCGTCCCTCGCCGGTGCTCCCGTACGCCGTACCTCCGGGTCAAGCGGGTGCCCGGGCGTATCGAAAAACGTCACATTCGACGCAATTCGGCAATGCTTTCCAAACTCGATCCGCTTGCCCACCACAAACGAACAGTTGTGACCAAATCCGCAGAAATCACCGATCTCCAGTGTCGGCGCTTCGCTATAGCGAAGTGCGAAGAAGAAATTTGAACGCCCCGTAAGCGATACATGATCTCCAAGCAAAATCCGCCCATCGCCTTCCACCCAGTGCAGTAGCGGCCCCGTATGAAAATCCTTGCCCACCCGCGTGCAGTAACTCCGAAAGTACGGCTCCGCGATCAGTGCCCTCATCAGGCTGTAAAACAACATCCGCGCCGCAACAAAGATCCTCGCCGGAATCACCACCATCGCTCGCGGAACTGGAATACTGAAACTAAACAACCCCCAGTAAAATTTGCGTGCCAACCTCAAAAGCGGATTCTGCCCGAGGGCGAGTTGTCGATAAAGGGAGGCCATGAATTCTTAAAAGTCTAATTGTCTCAGAATCTTCCGACTCTGCCTCTGCGACACTGGAGAAAGTCAATTATGTGCGGAATCGCCGGGCAAACCGGTAGCAATCCTGAACAGGTCAAACACAACGTCGCCTGTATGTCGCTGGCCATTGCGCGGCGAGGACCAGACAGTCACGGGGAATTCCACTGGCCTCGCACTTCCTTCGCACATCGCCGCCTCGCAATTCTCGACCTCAGCCCCACCGGCCACCAGCCGATGCTTTCCGCCGATGGATTGACAGGCGTTGTCTTCAACGGCTGTATCTACAACTGGCGCGAACTTCGTGCCGAACTGGAAGCCCTCGGATACAACTTTGTCTCCCGCTGCGACACCGAAGTACTCGTGCACGGCTATCGCGCCTGGGGCATTGACATGCTCGCACGCAGGTTGCGTGGCATGTTTGCGATCGGCATCTGGGATGAGACCACCCAAGCCCTCCACCTCCTGCGCGACCGCATGGGAGTCAAGCCGCTTTGTTTTGCTCTCAATCCTGACGGGCTGGCTTTTGCCTCCTCCGTTGCCGCACTCCACGCCACCGGCCTCTATAGGAATATTTCAGCCGAAGCCGTTCTCGCTTTTTTGGAATACGGCTATGTTCCCGATCACCTCTGCATTTACCAGGGCATTGAGAAGCTGCACGCTGCCGAAATCCTCACCTGGCAGCAGGGGAAAATCCATCGACGCTATTACTGGAATCTGCCCGGCCCGGAAGCTGCGCCCGGCAAAATGTCCTTCGAAGATGCCGTGTCCGAAACCGAACGCATCTTCGTCGAGGCTGTCCGCTTGCGTCTCGATGCCGATGTACCCGTTGCCGCCCTGCTGAGCGGTGGTATCGATTCCGCACTCGTCTGCTGGGGGCTTCGCGAAGCCAACGCCAATCTCCGTACTTACACGATTTCCACCGAGGGCGACCCCTCCAACGAAGCCACCCAGGCCGCCGAGACGGCCCGTATTCTCGGCCTCCATCACGAACTCATTCCCCTGCCCCCCCACGCCGATCTGGACTTTGACGACCTCCATCGGGCTTATTCCGAACCCTTCGCTATCAGCTCCGCTTTCGGCATGATGCGTCTGAGCCGCGTCATCAAACCATCCGCCACGGTTCTCCTCACCGGCGATGGTGGAGACGACATCTTCCTTGGCTACGACTTCCACAAGAATTTCCACCTGGCCTCGCGCATCGCCAACGCCTTGCCCGCACCTCTGGCCCGCGGGCTGGGTTCGTTTGCACCCGCACTCTCACAATTTGAATCCATTCGCCGCCCCATGCGGCTGATCGATTACGCCACAGGAGGCCTCGGCGCGGTCATTCAAGCCCATATAGGCCTCCCTGTCCTCGAACAAGCCGGGGCTCTTGGCCCTCGCCTTGCCTCTCTCCAGTTGCCCGAACGAAGCACACCACGCAGCCTCAACAGCGCACGACACCTCGTCGAGGATGTTCTGGAATACGACCGC
>JBIPMY010000559.1:0-3527 GCA_044376335.1 Bryobacter sp. | reverse complement strand
CATCAGCCTCACAACCTCCACCGGTGAGGATGGCTTCTATCGTTTCGCCCGTCTCACTCCAGGTGTCTTCGAGATCACCGTCAGCAAGGCGGGATTTCAGGCGGCCACTCAGTCGGAGGTCGGCTTGGCCGTCAACCAGGCGCGTCGGCTTGACTTCAATCTCACTTTGGAGAAGGGCAACACGACAGTCACCGTAAGTGCGGCGTCCGCCGCCGTACAATCGCAAAGCGTTGAAGTGAGCAACCTGATCTCAGAGCGGAAGATCGAACGGCTGCCGCTCAACGGCCGCAATTTCCAGCGGCTCATATTTCTCACTCCTGGTGTCGGACCCGGCGATCAGTTCGGCGATGCGCCCGTAAATCCTTCATTCTCTGGCACCCGGCCCTCCACCAACACCTATACCGTTGATGGCGTGGGCTCAAACGACGAGCGCTTGGCGACCGGCTTCTACGGTGTCAACGCTGCCACCACCGATCTTGGTCCGGACGTTCCCAATGTGATCTCCACCGAAGCTCTCCAGGAGTATCGAACGATCTCCTCCAATGCCGATGCCGCCTTCGGGCGCGGCTCCGGCGCGCAAGTCAACATGGTCACTCGCTCGGGCACGAATGATCTCCATGGGTCCGCTTACTGGTATCTTCGCAATGCCGCCCTCGATGCGAGGAACTTCTTCAACAACGGGCCCTTCTTTGACACCCAGGGCCGCGCCATTGTCCCACCGTTCAAGCAGAACGTTTTCGGTGCCACGCTCGGCGGCGCTCTCGTCAAAAATAAGCATTTCCTCTTCGGCAACTATGAAGGCTTCCGGCAGCGACGCAATGAACAATCCACGGCCAACGCGGCGGTCCCGAACGCGGCGCTGATCGGCCTGATGCCCGGCGACCTGGGAACGTTCTACCGCACCCTCTACATCGACTCCGGAATCGTCCCCGCTTCCGGCAATCCTGCCGGGGCATTCTCCGCCCTCAGCGCGGCGGACCGCAGTGCCGCGATTGCCGCCGGTTTCCCTTCTGCACTCTTCGATGGAAACACCGCCAACGGGGAAGCCGGAACCGTCCTATGAGTTTCGTGGTCGCTCAACGAACGAAGGAACTCAGCATCCGCATGGCGATCGGCGCGCAGGCAACGAATGTGCTGAACCTCGTACTGGGCCAGGGCGCTTCCCTTGTCCTGATCGGCACTGCTGTGGGCCTAGTGCTTTCCTTCTTTGCCAGCCGATACGTCGAACAGATACTTTTTGGCGTGTCTCCCTTCGATCTGCTGACCTTTGCAGCCGTACCCACGCTACTGCTCGCCGTCGCACTTTTCGCTTGCGCCTTCCCGGCTTGGCGCGCTTCTCGCATCGACCCGCTGATAGCCCTGCGGCAAGAAAAGAATAGGGGTCGGGATTGGGTAGGTAAACCCGACGAGACGGAGTGGCCAGATATGCTCCGGCATGAACCATCCGGTGCAATTCGATTAACGGCTAAGGAAGGATCTTCTCGTAATCCCGCCACGTCAATGCACACACTCCCGCCGCCGCGTTCTTCTGGAGGCTGTAAAAGCCGTCCCAAGGTAGCGGCGGCGTGATGTGATTCATGAGCGTCGTAAATCGCAGCCGCCGATTCCGGCGCGCTGCCTGACATACGCAATCCAGGCCCTTCGGCGCACGACTCATCAGGCTCAAGTCCGAGGTGCGGCAAACTGGGCGGCGTTTTCATTGGTGGCGTTCCGTCTCTCCATCCTATCCGCGGAATTGCCTTCCTTGGTCGGCGCCGTCCCAAGTAATGCGAGAGCATCCGACTACTCCACCGTTCGTTGGTCAGGCGTGCGGCACTCGGCCTTCCCTGGCGTGCCCGGCAACGTCGTGCCAGGCACGGCGGAGATCTCCAAGCCTCTGTTCCGGAAACTTCTCGTAGTCTGCAGGTTGTCCGGCCGCGCCGATGCATTCCAGCACTCGCCACGATCGCCCTAATATGTGTCGTAGTCCGCATCGCTTAACGGCGTGGACATTCCGATCCTGATTTCACGGTT
The DNA here is from genome assembly GCA_044376335.1 of Bryobacter sp. GTDB lineage: Bacteria > Acidobacteriota > Terriglobia > Bryobacterales > Bryobacteraceae > Bryobacter. The sequence continues at coordinate 1,514 of JBIPMY010000559.1, read as the reverse complement.
CAATGGCGGGGCACCGGTCTCGTCTGTCAGCGCTTCCGCTGCACCTTCGAGAACGCCCCTGCATGGCTGGGGGCCAGAATGATTTGCTATATTTGCGCCATATTGAACTTTCATCAATGATCTCCTGTCAGATTGGGCTGGCGCACCAAGCGTTCGGTCAGCACCACTCCGCCGGGCCAACTCGCGAATGGAGCACCATCGCGAACAGCCACCGTATCAAAACCGTATCAAAACTCCATCTAAAGCAAACAAAAGGCTTAGTGACTCAGCTTTAAGCAGGTGGCCTAACTTGTTGAAACGTAACAACAACCCATGGAACCCTTGGAAGAATTGGAAACAGTTCTCCTTCTTCACACGCTGGAGGTCCGGGGTTCGAGTCCCTGCGCGCCCACCATTTAGAATCAATAGCTTACGGTACCAGCCGGAGGCCATCTTTAGACCACCTGCTTTTGTAGCGGGGATTCTGTAATAGGCACAGTTTCGGCTTATTTCTGGAGATGGACCTGGTTTTCCGGCAGTCCCAACTCCTGGCGTTTGATGTAATCACGCAGAACGCTAATGTATGTAGCGGATGATCTCCGGACACCGAGGGTTGCGGGCCTCGGGTGAAGAGGTGGTTACTTCATGCTGCCATAGGTTGCGCCGGGGCGAGTTTCCCATCGAGGAAGGCCTGGTAGGGTGTACGGCCCTGAGTCCGGTATCCATGATGGGGACGCTGGCGATTGTAGAAGGCCAGATAAGCATCGAGATCGTCTTGCAGCTCCGCCACGGACTGGTAGATCTTCTGGCGGAACTTGACGCTGTAAAACTCCTCCTTGATGGTTCGATGGAAGCGTTCACAGAAGCCGTTGGATTGCGGTGAAGCGATCGGCGTGCGTTTGTGGCGGATCTGGTTGATCGCCAGGTAGATCTCGAATGGATGACGGGCTTCGAGACCGCAGTACTCTCTGCCGTTGTCCGTGAGCAGCCGTTCGATGTTGACGCTCTCTTCCTCATAGAAGGGAATGACTCGGTCGTTCAGCGTATCGGCTGCGGTGATCGGCATCTTGCTGAGATAGACCTTGGCAAAGGCTTGCGAGCAATGGGCATCGATAACTGTCTGCATGTAGACCTTGCCGACGCCTTTGATGGTGCCCACGAAGTAGGTGTCCTGACACAGCAAGTAGCCGGAATGCGGTGCTTCGATGTGTTGTTCGGGGTCACCGTTACGGCCAGCATGCTTCTGCAGCAGACGCTTGGCTTGTTCGGTGAGCACGCCGCCTTCGCTGGCTGTCTTCTTGTCGAGCCACAGCAAGCGCTGCAGGCGCAACGTGATGCCGTGGCGAACCCACACGCCACGAACGGCTGGCGCGGAGACACCGATGCCGACCAGACGCAACTGATCGGCGATGCGGATGTAGCTATAGGTTGGGAACTGCGCCGTCATGTCGAGGATTTGCTTCTCGAGCTCAGGTGGTGTCTGGTTGGGCATGCGTGGGCGCCGACGCTCCTTCGGCTCCAGGCCTTCGGCGCCA
>JBIPMY010000558.1:0-3539 GCA_044376335.1 Bryobacter sp. | reverse complement strand
TGGTGAAGGATTCGCGGTTGAGGTGCTGGAGGAAGTTCTCACGCGGGAGTTTTTCGAGGATGCCGCCGAGGGCCATTTCGATGAACTGGGCTGAGCCGAAGAGGTTGCCGCCTTTGGAGATGTTGACGGTGCGGAACTGGCCTGCCCAATCGTAGACGTCCTGGAACAAGGTTTGGTGGATCGCCTGAATATGACGATTGTCGAATCTTCCCTTGGTTGGATACTCGCGCAATTCGAGATTTCGGGCGTGTGAGGCATTTGCCTCGAATTGGTTTGATGCCTCATCATCCCGGAGCCCAGGGATGTTCCGAAGGATACTAGTCCCGGGATAGAGGTAGGGGTCGGAATTTTCGGGCATTGAGTGAACGGATTTCCGCTCCAAGTTCCATCACGGTGAGTTCGCCGTCGATATATCGCTGGCTTAGGGCTTGAGTCTCGGCGCAGGGCTCAAGCCCTTCAAGCTTCAAGGTGGCGAGGGATTCATCGACGTAGGCGCGGCGTGCAGCGCGTTCCTGCTCAGTGATGGGCGATTGGCCAATAATCATCCGAAATCTCCTCTCTTAATTATCGCCTATCAGGCGTTGTCACCAGTGCTAGAATCGGGACCAACTTAGCCTATGCTTCTGTCTGTTGCGGCCGTGTTTATCGGGAGTCAAATGTGCAGGTCCTGCCATGTTGGGATCTATGATGCTTATGCTCAGACAGCGATGGCAAAATCGAGCGGCCGCGTGGAGTCGCTGGCTCCTGCTGAATTCAGTGCGGCAGGGCATCGGTACAAAATCGCCAATAATCGTTTGTTCTTCGACGGTGGCTCTGCAGCGATAGATTACTTTATTGGTTCCAATGCCGCAGGGCGCAGCTATGTGCGGGCACATGAAGGCCACCTCTTTGAATTGCCCGTTACCTGGTATGAGCAGAAGCAGAAGTGGGATGCCTCACCGGGTTATGAGAAGGAATCAAAGATCCATTTGACGCGTGCTGTTGAGCCATCGTGCCTGCAATGTCATAGCAGTCGAGTGCGGCCGGTGCTGGGTACGCAAAACCGTTTTGGGGAGCCGCCGTTTCTCGAAAACGGTGTGTCGTGTGAGCGCTGCCACGGGCCGGGCAGCGAACATGTCAAAGATCCGGTTGCGGCAAAGATGGTGAACCCGGCCAAGCTTGAACCTGCGCGTCGCGATGCGGTGTGCAGCCAGTGCCACCTGACAGGAGAGGCGCGGATCGAGAAGGCGGGCCGCAAGATTTCGGATTACAAGGCCGGCGAATTGTTGTCTGACTACGCATCGTATTTTGTTTCGGCTATTGGAAGGCGCGACTTGAAGGTGACCAGCCACGTGGAGAAGCTGGCGGCGAGCGAATGCAAGATGGCGACGGGGGATGTGCTATGGTGCGGAACCTGTCATGAACCTCATACTGGTGCCGATCGTTCTCAGCAAGCCTGCCTTGGGTGTCATGAAAAGGCACACAACAAAACCGAGCGATGTGCGGGTTGCCACATGCCACGCAAGCAAGTGGTGGACGCAGGCCACGGAGTGATGACAGATCACAGTATTCACCTCAGGAGGAAGGCGCAAGCAGCGCCGGCGCAGAGCTCTATAACGGCCTTTCTAGGCACCGCCGATGATCGCGCGGTTGGGCTTGCTTACGCTGAACTCGGCGACAAGCGGGCTCGCGAATATCTCCTGCGTGCAACGCCGCAGGATTGGCAAGTGCAACTTCGACTGGCAGTGCTTGAGCCGGATGCAGCAAAGGCTGCGTCGCTCTACGAATCGGTGCTGAAGCAGAACCCATACGCGACTGCGGCGCTGGTCAACCTTGGGACCTTCCTCGCGCAACAAGGCCGCACCGCGGAGGCGGGGAAGCTTTGGGAACGTGCCCTTGCAGCCAACCCTGGCCTCGAAGAGGCTGTGTTGAACTTGAGCCTGATTCGGACCGCAAAGGAAGCACAAGCGCTATTGCGCCGTTATCTCGAAGTGAACCCGGTGTCGGCTAAAGCCCGCCAGCGGCTGGCTGAAGTGGAACTTCGATAGCATTGGAGCAAAGTGTTTCGCCTGATCGCAATCGCAGTCTTATGCAGCAGTGCCGCAGCTTCGGCCATTCGCTTTGAAGAAATCGCTGCCCGGGCTGGCTTGCGATTTGAATTGCAGAATGGTGAGGCTGGGGGCTTTCATCAAATCGAACTTACCCTGGGAGGAGTGGCTGCGTTTGACTACAACAACGACGGCTGCGTGGATGTGTTCTTTACGAATGGGGCGGAGATTCCGAGCCTTCGCAAGACGGGGGCGAAATTCTCAAATCGCCTCTTTCGCAATAACTGTGATTTGACGTTTCGCGATGTCACGGCAGAGGCCGGTCTGGCTGGTGAGGGCTATTCGATGGCGGTGGCGGCGGGTGACTTTGACAACGACGGATTTGCCGATCTTTTTGTTGCCGGGGTGAAGGGGAATACGCTTTATCGGAATCTGGGCAAGGGACGGTTTGCGCCTGTGTTGCTGCCAAAATCTGAGACGCGATGGGCTGTTTCTGCGGGCTGGTTTGACTACGACAACGACGGCTGGCTCGATCTTTTTGTGGCTAACTATGTGGAGTGGGATGCGGCGAAGGAGCCTCGCTGCGGCAGCCCCGAGCGGCAATATTATTGCCACCCCAATGCGTATCGCGGGTTACCAAATCAACTCTTGCATAACAATCGCGATGGAAGCTTCACTGATGTTTCGCTGGAGTCTGGCATCGGCAGGCAGATTGGTAAAGGCATGGGCGTGGCGTTTTCCGATATGGATGGCGATGGCTTTACCGATATCTTTGTCGCTAACGATTCTGTGCGTGGCTTGCTGTTTCGCAATCAGGGCAACGGCAAGTTTGAAGAGGTTGGCCTGGAGGCTGGCGTGGCGTTGCGCGATGACGGGCATGCCATTGCGGGGATGGGTGCTGATTTTCGGGATCTCGATAACGATGGCCGCCCGGACTTGCTGGTATCCGGCATTTTGAACGATTCGTTTCTGCTCTTTCGCAATCTTGGCGGGCGCAATGGTTTTGAGGATCTTGCGCAGCGCAGTGGTTTGCTGATGAGCACACGCCAGCTCACCGGCTGGAGCCTGGGCATCTTTGATTTTGATAACGATGGCTGGAAAGACTCGTTCTTCTCGCTGGCACACCTGCTCCAACTGGATCGCTATCTTGGGCGTGAGTCGGCACTGCCCAACAGGGTGTATCGCAATGTCGAGGGCAAGAGGCTGGAAGATGTTTCTGCTGGGCCAGCGTTTCAAGGGGCGGCCTTGCATCGAGGTGCAGCCTTTGCCGACTTTGACAATGATGGGCGAGTGGATGTTGTTGTGAGTGCTGTGAATGGCCCGGCGAAGCTCTTTCATAACATTGGACCCGGTAAGGATCATTGGCTGGGCATTCGGTTGCGAGGCGTGCGATCGAACCGGCAGGGGCTGGGGGCTCGTGTTCATGTGCGATTAGCGGATGGCCGGGACCTGTATAACCATGCGACTACGGCTGTTGGGTATGCGAGCTCGAGCGAGGCGGTGGTGCGGTTT
>JBIPMY010000557.1:0-3568 GCA_044376335.1 Bryobacter sp. | reverse complement strand
AACAGAGAATCCAGATACCGTGGCGGATACAGCCGCAACACCTGCCCCACCTCAGGAAGAGGCCCCTTGACAAAGCGCAAATTCAGCTGCTCGCTCTCAGGCAGATAACTCAACACATCCGCTGTGCTCCCAGGGGCCCACCACGCCACTGCCCCCTCCAGCGTCTCATCCATCCGCCCATCTGCATCATTCAAATTCAGATGCACCATAAGCGTGTGGCCTCCCTGGTAAAGGGAGGCCACAGGTACTTCTACAAATTGCTTCGCAACCTCAAACTCGTCCGTTACTGCCTGGCGAAATTGTGTTGCGGTCACAACTAGAACAACAGCTTGAGAGCCATCTGCATCTGACGCATGTTCGTCGCCGTACCGGTGATGTTTCCAAACACTGTCGATCCCGGAACAAACGTGTTGTTCGGGTTACCAAAATTCGGGTGGTTCAACGTGTTGAAAGTTTCGAGACGATACTGCAGCTTGAAGCGTTCGTTGAATGCGAAATTCTTGAACAAGCTCCAGTCCAGATTCACAAGGCCCGGCCCACGCATGAAGTTACGCGGAGTGTTGCCATAAGTAAACTGGGCAGGCAGCGAGAACGCTGAGATATCCACGCAGCGCACCAGCTTGCCAGAGCCGCAATCCACCTTCACAGGACTGCCAGAGAAATTCGCACGCTGCGTACCCTGACCCACATTGGCCTGATCAGCCGCCAGAATCGCACCAAACGGGAAGCCGCCTTGCGCCGTGAAGATACCATTCATCTGCCATCCACCAAGCGCAAGCCTCAGCGCTGCATTCGGGTTCGACTTCATGAACGGAATCTCGTAGTTGAAGCTCGATACAAAGCGATGCTTCAGATCCCAGTTCGCCTGGCCGTAATCGAGCTGCGTGTTGAAAGGATCCATCACGTTCGATCCACCGTTAGAGTCGGTCGCCATATCGAGCATCTTCGAATAAGTGTAAGAAGCCATCATCGTCAGCCCCTTAAACCCGTTCTGGCGGAACACAGCCGACAAGCCGTTGTACTTGCCGATCGTATCGTTCTGGATCATGCGAATCACACCATAGCGAGGATTCGGACGGCGATCGTTGATCGCACCCGGGCCCGGTCGCGGCGTATTCAGGAAGAAGCTGCGATCCAGGTGATACGAGTAGCTGCCAAGATATTCAAGGGCAAAACCGGCAGACTTCCAAAGCCCACGCTCGAGCGACAAGCTCCACTGATTCATCGTTGCGTTCGGCAAATAGGGATTGATGTGGAAAGCATTCGGACGCGTATTCGCTGCACCACCGCCAGCAGGCACGGGTGCCGCAAGCGTGAACTGAGGTGTAGCGTTAGTCGCGTTGTTGAAAGTAAAGATTGTAGAGAACGGCGGGTTCGTCGTAGCCAGTGTGTACGAGTTCATCTGGTTCGGGTTGTAGTAAAGCCCAAAGCCAGCGCGCACAACAAACTTCGAAGGCATACGATAGGCCAGTCCGATACGAGGAGCGAAGTTGTTGTGGTCCCCCTGGTGATAAGGAATCTTCGAAGGCACAGTCGAAGGAATAAACGCCGTCTGCTCCGGATTCAGAATCGTACCGTTACCGGTGGTAGATTGCGGTACTGTCGGCAGCTCATAGCGAAGGCCATAAGTCAGCGTCAATCGCTGATTCACCTGCCACTTGTCCTGCACAAAGAAGCCATAGCGCCACTGCTGGCCACCACCAGGAAACAGTGGGCCCGGAGTGGTCACGGCCTGAGGAACACCCAGCATAAAGTCAGACGGGCCAAACCCGGTCATCTGTGCGTTGAAGTTAAAGCCGCCGCGAGGATTGTTGTTAGCGGTACGATTCGTCAGCACCTGCCGTGAGTCAATACCGGCAGCAATACTGTGAGCACCTTTGAACACCGAAAACGTATTCGAAATCTGATACGTGCGGTCATTCTGGAACCAGTTCGAAGAGCTCATGTTCTGCGCACCAATGGGCATGAAGTTCGCGATACCAAGGCTTGGCAATCCGGGATTCTTGTCATCGGTGGTAAACCCGGGAATTCCCAGCGCCGTACCGGCCGCAGCAGGAAACCGGCTTCCAGGAGTAAAGAAATTCAAACTGTCAATCGACGTATACTGGCGCCCAAACCGGAAGTCATTGATCATCGTGCTTGAGAAGACCCGTGTATAACCCGCTACCCAGTTCTTGTCTCCCACAGGCTGCGTATAACCATTAAACGGATTTGAGTTCTCGTTGAGCAGCGCCGTATCGTTCAGCGTGTAGCGAAAGAACATACGGTTCTTGTCGCCAATCGATTGATCAATTCGCCCAATGTACTGGCTGGTGGTGTTGTTGTTGGCCACGTTCGCATTGAAGTTGTTCACAAAACCGGGTGCCGTCTGTGCAGGCATGTAGGCCAGGGCGCGAACCGCCTGCGGCGAAAGCCGGCTGGTCGGAATCACATTACCCGGAAAAGGCGCACGTCCATTAAACGGATCCACAATCGTTGCCGGCTGTTCACTAAAGTCACCAGCCCTCATGCGAGGAGTCAAAACCGCGTCCACCACCGGCGCTGCCGTTTTCGAAATCAGCTTCTCATAGGCAAACATGAAGAAGGTCTTGTTCTTGCCGTCATACAGCTTCGGAATCGAAAGCGGACCATTCACCGCAAGACCAAACTGGTTCTGGCGGAACGGTGCCTTTGCCGCACCCTGCCGCAAGAAGAACGGCTTCGCATCCAGAGTCTGGTTCCTCAAAAATTCATAAACCGCACCGTGATACTCGTTGGTGCCAGACTTGGTAACCATGTTCAACTGCACGCCAAGATACCCGCCATACTGTGCCGGATACGTACCAGTCTGAATCTGCACTTCCTGCACCGCATCCGCATTGGGCCGCAGCGTCGTCGTCGTGATCAGGTTGTTCATGATCGACACACCATCAAGCGAAACCGAGTTCATGATTTCGCGCGTACCCGCACCGATATAACCTTCACCGCCACCAGGGTTGCCAGCCGGCGACTTAAAGCCCGGAATCACACCCGGCGTCGTAATCGCAAGACGCATCACATTGCGCGACGGCGTCGGCAGATCCACCGTCTGCTTGGTCGACAACACTTCACTCACACTCGCGTCGTCTGTCTTGATCGGCGGAATATCAGCCGTCACTTCCAGCTTCGTATCCACCGAACCAACCTTCAGCGCCACATCCGTTCTCACCGTCTGATTGGCCGAAAGCGCAATATCCTTGGTCGTCACCGTCGAGAAGCCAGCCTTCTGGATCGTTACTGTATAAACGCCAGCCTTCAAAAACTGAAAGTCGTAATAGCCAAGCTCAGAGGTGGTCGCAGTCAACGTCTCACCTGTCCCCTGGTTCAGCGCAGTCACTTGCGCTCCGGAAACAGCCGCTCCGGCAGCGTCTGTCACATTTCCCACCAGTGAGGTGTTCGAGGCAAGCTGCCCCATCAAATTGCCTGCGATCAACGCAAGCAGTATTAAGAATGACCGTGTGTGTTTTTTCATGCTAGTAGTTGGAGTACCTAAAATTCTACGCGATTATTTCATTGGTGTTAAGGAAAATTCTTCCTGACTCATACTCCC
>JBIPMY010000556.1:0-3585 GCA_044376335.1 Bryobacter sp. | reverse complement strand
CCATCGGCGAGGGCATAATCATCTTGGTTCGCGCCAGCAATCCAGTTGCTTTGTCGTAGTACTGTTCTTCAGGCTTGCCTTCCTTGGGGGTCATGCGCAACTTGTAGACGGGTTTGCCGTTGAGCATCTCTTCGCCCAGCACTTCAGACTTGGCGTAGCAACTGTCTTTTTCAAGCGCACCACGGCCGTACTCGCTCATCGCTCCTGCCGCACAACTGGCAAGAAACTTCTCGACACCGGTCTTGATCCTCGGCCCCAACACGGTTTTGTCCCAAACAGTAGTTCCGTTGCTGCCGTCTTCCTGCTTGCCAATTCCCGGCAGATCCACCACGGTGTAATACTTGCCACCGTCCTGGCGGTACATTTTCAACTCGCCGCGAATGTTTTGGCCTTTGATTTCCATCGTGCCCGTCATCGTGACCGTTTTCACCTTGTCATAGGCAGCTTTGCCGCCTGTCACTGCCACATACCGGTCGAGAATTTGTTCGGCCGTGGGAGTGGGTGCTTTCTGGGCATAACCGATGCTAAGGACGGCCAGGAAGAGAAGAATTCGCATAAATCCAATCTAACGCAGCTCCCACTACCAGGTCTTTCCCAGCACGCAACGCGGCCGCAGTATGCGCTACCTCTACATCCGGCTTCACTCCAACGCCTTCGAGTTCCTTACCGGATTCCGAGACGTAGTTGGCCACCGCAAATTGAAAGAGGTCGCCATTGGGCAGGCTTTCGATTACGCTCGGCAAGGCCGCACCAGCAGAGCGTGAGCCAAAGATGCGGGCGCGTTTGAGATCCTGCATGCCCCCGGCCAGAATCTCGCTGGTAGATGCCGAAGCCCCATCCACCAAAATTGCCAGCGGCCCCTCAAACCCGCCCAGGCGCGGAATCACGGCAAACTTCAAATCCACCCCACGCTGGTACATCGTTCCTAACTTGACCCCGTTCTCCTTGATGAACCATCCGGCCATTGCGTTCGCCATTACCGCAACCCCACCAGGATTCCCTCGCAGATCAATCACAAAGCCGCGACACTTCTTGCAGGCTTCAATCGCCTGCTGAAACTGCGGTAGTACCCGCACCACATCGAGAAACATGTCCAGACGGAAGTAGCCGACATCCTTGGCTGGCCCCAACAAGGCAAATTCACGACCGACACTCATCCCCTGCACAAAGCCAAAGCCTGCCGAGCCGTCCCCCGCCGGCATCTTCAGACTCACCAGCTTCTTCACTCCCCCAACAAGAAACTCATAGCCCACCGTCTCGCCGCTACTGCCACCGATGTGGCTCTGCAGCATCTGATGCATCCGCAGACCCGCCTGCAGCGTCTGCCCGGCCTGTTTTTGAATTTCGGCGACAGCCGGCTTCACCGGCATCCCCTCGACGCTCAGAAGTTCCCAGCCCAGCTTCACCATCTGCATCTTCGGGTCTAAACCAGTTACCAGCACCTTGCCCTCAACCAGTCCGACGCGGAAGCCCGGCGATGTGCCGCCACCTTGCCGCATTGCTTTTGAGCCTTTCAGCTCCAGCCCAGCGATCGCATAGTGGCTCTTACCGATCTTGCCGATCATCTCGCGCAGAATGGTTCTCACTTCGCTCTGCCCTTGCGCTGCTTCCACTCGCTTGCGGTAGCTTTCTTTGAGATCGCTCCAGCTTCCGCCGCCAGGCAAGCTTTCCAACTGTTTCGGATTCCAGTGCTTGTCGGCGATGGTTTGCCACACCGCCTCAAAACTCTCCACCTGTTGCGCTTGAAGTGTCAGCACCGAGAAAACCAGGCCAGCTACAAATCGATTCATGAGTCCATTATCCTGTGTATGGATGTCTATCTCAGAGCTACCCTACGAAATCACTGCGACTCAGCTCGCGAAACTCCTTGCCGACAAGGCTGAAATTGTTCTTCTCGATTGCCGCGAAGACTACGAGCACGCAACAGCCCGCATCGAGCCCTGCGAGTTGATTCCGATGAACACGATTCCCGCCAATCTCAATCGCATTGAAGCGCTGGCTGACGGCAAGCAACTGGTTGTGTATTGCCACCACGGCGTACGCAGTCTCAACACAGTGGTCTGGCTGCGCCGTCAGGGGATTGAGAATGCGGTGAGTTTGACGGGCGGAATCGATCGCTGGTCGATGGAAATCGATTCGAACGTCCCGAGGTATTAGAGCGATGGCGCGCGGTTGGGCTTCGAAAGACGCAGACGACCCTCAGGACTTGCGAGACGAGCGTAAGGCCGAGGCTGCGCGTCTGGAGAAGTCTGCGGCCGAGCAAAAGCTCGAAGACCTCAATCTGCAGCGCACCCGAGTGCTGCATGATCTGCAGGCGGCCTGCAATCCGCGTTACCGGGCAATGGTGGAAGAGAGTCTGCGCTTTCTGGATGATCAGATCAGAAGCCTGACTGTTGAGGAAAAGAAAAGTGGTGGAGGCGGTGGGAGTTGAACCCACGTCCGAAATGGCAGCCCCACTAAAGCCTACGTGTGTATCTGCTTCATTGTTTATTCGGCTCAGACTCTTGAGAAGCAGCAAAACAAGCCCGAACCTAGTCCGATTGATGTCAGTCTCCGGCTACGAACAGAAGCCTTTGACCCATTCCGTGCGATGACGCCCAGTAGTGAACCCACGAACAAATCCACCCGAGCGGCTACTTAATTAATTAAGCAGCGTATGCAAATTGCGTGTTGGCAATTGTGTTTTTCCAGTCGTTTTACGAGAGCCTGGAGCTCGACACGCCTCTAATGAAACCAATCATCCCGTCGAATCCGTTACGCCCCCTCCTTTCGATTACAACTTTATTATAGCAGCGGTTGAGGAATCCCCAGCTAAATGCTTGACTCCGCTATGGAAATCCAACTAGCATTTTGATTTGAGCGACTCACAAGACGACCTTCTTCGCTTTGATCCTGCCGATCTCACCCCCGGCATCCGGTCGGCTGAAGAACTGCCTTCCAAGCTCTACTTTCGCATCGGTGAGGTCTCCAAGCTCACCGGCCTCAAGCAGCACGTTCTCCGCTATTGGGAGACGGAGTTTCCCGCCGTTGCCCCCAAGAAGATGGGCTCGAACCATCGCATGTACCGGCGCAAGGATGTCGAGTCGATTCTCGAAATCAAGCATCTGCTTTACGAGAAACGCTACACGATTGAGGGTGCCCGCAAGCACATCAGCGACAAGCCGAAAGCCGTTGCCAAAATCACAAGGCGAAGCTCGGGTGGTGTCGTGAGCTCGCAGCCGATGCCGAAGAAACAATCGAGTCTGTTTATGGTGGAGGAGCCTGCCCCTTCTCCAAAACCGGCCAATACGAAAATCCGCGCTGAACTCCAGGCAATCTTGAGACTTTTAAACGATTAACTCAAATAATCCAGTGCATGGCCGATAAGAGCCATACGCACTAGCCATGATCCATTTGACCCGGCTGAACCACGAGGCCATGCTTGTGAACTCGGATTTGATCGTTCTGGTTGAAGCCAATCCCGATACGGTGATTTCGCTTAGCACCGGAGAACACCTGCGAGTTCTAGAGAGCATGGCTGAGGTGGCAGCCAAAGTAGTGGAGTTCAAGCGCCTGATTTTGCGTGGACCAGACTACGTAGGGGAG
>JBIPMY010000013.1:0-34934 GCA_044376335.1 Bryobacter sp. | reverse complement strand
ATCGGCGACCTGGCTAACCCCGTGTTCAGTCGGCGACTTAGCTAACCCGCGCCCAACCCCATGCGTAAGCGTGGGGATTCCAAAACTGGCATCAAATGGCGAAGCAACCAGCCTCGCACTAAGTCACAGCCTGGGCTGCAACTGGCTATTCAATGTAACCGCCAGCTGGCACATCTGCCTCGCCGTAATGGAGCGCTACCTCGAAGGCAATCCCGTAGGCGCAATCGTTGGAGAAGAAGCGAAGCAATACGGCTGGCAGCAACTCCACCATCGCTACGCCCAACGCCTCCAATCCATGAAGGGGCGCTTTACAGGGAAAGACGAGAACCTGGATCCCATCGGTTGAACAGTGTCAAGCAAATCAGCCTAGCCAAGCCAAAATTGGCTAAATCTGGCCTGCATCGTAGGGTGCAAGATAAATCACCTGATCATATTCAACAAGGCCGAATCGAACACGATCTAGCCAGCCAATCCTGCCAAGCAAGTTTTTGTGGATCTGTTCATCGGCAAAAAAGTAGACGAAGGACTCTACGCTTAATCCATGCACTTCAAGAGTCACCATGTGCCCGAACGTCTCCACACGGCCAGTCGCAGTCCAAAAAGTCTTTGGCACTCCTATTTCAATCTCTAGGCCCAAAAGTTCCCCATGCGCCCGCTGAAATAGACAATTGGTAGCTCCTGTATCAATGAAGGCAAGAAAGTCGACTACCTCCAGCCCATGCTTGAGTACAACAGGTACACCGATACCTTCCGCTTGGGCACTGTAAGAGTGAACGGAGTCAAATTCGAGCCTGGGCATCACAACCAGCCAGCAGAGGGCCGATCCAACTCGTCTGGTATCCGAACCAGCAATGGCCTCTCGACTCCTTGTCGGCGCGACTCATCTCGAACCATTCGAGCATTTGTCCCGTGGCTCATCAACTGATCCCCATTCAGAGCAACCCATTCTCCCTGATAAAAGCTGGCGTTGGCCTTGAGCCATTCCTGTTCCATCTGGCGGCTATTCGAGATTTTCACCGTAGGCATATCCGCTATAGTCAAAATGACATGCTGCTTTTCTTCGAGTTGAAGTGGTTGAAGCGGACGCAATACGCCGTCTTCAAATACAGCCTCAAGTTGCAATGCCATAACTGAAGTATATCCGCAGAATCAGAAGCAAATTGAGCGCACCGGCTCGGCGCGATTTCAAAGCTCCTTCTCCATCGCTGCCTCAACCATACAATTCACCGCTAGGTCCAACGTAATCTTGTTGGCGCGCCACAATCGTCATATCCAAGAATTTCTTCCGCACTCATTTCAGCAATGACGGGACCTTGGGCGCACTGCACGGCAATCGCTCTTAGTTCATCGGCCATAAAACTTCCTTGCCGGATTTGCTTTAAACGTTCGTACCGCTCCGCGACAGAAACTCGAATCGCCTCAGTCAGCGTTTCTCCAGTCAAAGCGGCAAGCTTGCATGAAAGCTGCCCCGTTGCTTCGTGTTTGATGCTCAGCGCCATAGGCTTCTACCTTTATGTAGGTTCATCAACCAATACAAAAATAATATCCACCGTTGCATTGGACCGATGGCAGGGCCGTCGGAAGGCCGTCAGCCGGAACCGTCCCAACCGCCTCCCCGCATTTTCCTCAACGTTTTCAGCCCTCCCCAAGCTGCCCTTTTCCGCCCTCTCTCTACGTACAGTCAAATCGCCGAGATAACTAGGTGCGCAAGTCCCGTTGACTCAATTTCTGCCTCAATTGCGCCAACAACTATGAGGTAGGAGACAGATGGCTGTTTTTGATTTTTTACTTGGCATTTTGGCTGTGTTTGGAATGCTTGGCGTCACTATGGGACTCGTTGCCCTCCTGGCCCTTGGGCACTTGTTGAGGCGAAGGCGGCTGCAGCGCACTTGGGCGCCGGTGTCCGGCTTCATTCGTGCTGTCGAAGTCCGCTACGTCTTCCAGACGGATAGTGCCGACAACTTCTGTTGTGACGTCTCTTTAGACTACGTTTGGCAAGGGCAGCCTTTCACCAGTGGCGTACTAATGGAAGGGGGAAAAAGCTTTCCCACCCGAGCCGAGGCCGAAGAGTTCGCCCGGAACTTCGCCATTGGGCAGGAAGAGACAATATTCATAAACACTAGCGATCCCACAGAGGCCGTAGCCCTCCGCGCATCAGAACCCGAACTCCACTCGGCAATCGCCATTTGCGCGAAAATTCTGGTGGTTTCGGGGCTGCTCCTCTATCTGGGTTGGGGCCGCTGGCATTGGTAAACCTATATAAAAAGCTATCAATCGATCGCGAAAAACACTACAGCCTGCTACTCGTTTTGACAGACGCAAACTTTGTCGTTGCCAGAAATTTTCAACCTAAATTTCCAATCCGCTCAACAACTTCCCAAAACCATGGTTCGGAATCGACCTTTGAAATGTTAGCTTCTTGATCGAGAGGCGCTCCATGCGCCTCCTTTTTTATTTCAAGACAGAAAAGGATAAACCACCATGTCAACCCAAGCCCAAATCGACGCCAACAGGCAAAATGCAAAACTCTCCACCGGCCCCAAAACCGAACAAGGCCGCGCTAAATCCGCCGCCAACAGCACCCGTCACGGTCTCCAGGCCAACCCCACCACCATCCTCGAAAACAACCCGCACGAACGAAGCCAATACGATCAGCTAAAGGCAAAACTCCTCAAGCAATGCCTCCCCGAAGGCGAACTCGAACTCCAGGCCTTCGAGCGCTACGTCTTCGCCCTCTTCCAGGTCGACCGTGCCCGCCAGATGGAAATCGACGCCCAATCCCGCTGGTCAAACGAACCCGATAACGAAACGCTCTTCACCCAAATGGAGCGCATCTTGAAGCTCGGTGCAGCCCAGGAGCGCCGCGCCGACAAAGCCCTCAAAGAATTCACCAAGCTCCAGCGCGATCGTATCCTGGCAATGGACATCCACACCGAAGTCTACTTACTCGATAAAACCCTCGACATCCCCGCAACCTTCCCTATGTTTGAGGTCCGCAAAACCGACCTTTCCAAAACCACTGCAGGTATACTCACGCTCAAGCTGATGGCACTGATGCCCGAAGCCCGCGAAATTGTCGACAAACATCGCGAAGCCAAACTGGCCGCGTAAACAAACACCACCCAAACGGCCCCAACAGGCCACAGATCTTTCACAATTGAATATTGCTTGGAGGCGCGTAACGCTACGGTCAGGTCTAGACTTTCACCTTGTCATAGTCAAACCGGTCGTTCACCAAATGGTACTTGGGCTCATTATCCTTTTGCAGGTAGTAAGTCTTCAGTGGAGTACGAGTAAGCTGGTTCAACTTGCGCGGCACCGGCGTACCATTTACCCATTCGTAGATCTCGACATCCCATGGATTAAACGAACCCAATAGCCCGCGTTCCTTGGCGATGCGGAACAGGTTCACATTACCCGGCTCATGTCCGCCGAGATACATGCCAATCATGTCCAGCGTCAAACGGTCCTTGCCAAACATCACCAGATTCGTCAGCACATCGTTGCCAATTCCGAAGCCATCGCCATCACGGCCATAGATGCCTTCAATGATGTTCAGTCCCGGATTCAGCGTTTGGTAATTGTCACAAGTCTTGTGCGCCCAGATCTCCTGATTCATTGGGCTAAGATCGGCCTTGCTGTCGTAACGCGCATAGCCCAGCTTGCGGTGATTATCAAAGTAGCGATTCACCCGCGATTCCACTTCACTATGGATGTCGGGTTTCATAAACTCCGGCACCCCGGTCACCATCTTCCAACCCGGGCAGAACCGCACAAACGGCTTCACCACCAACCCTTGCAGGTTCTTGGTGGAAAGCGTCATGCACATCCCGTGAGACTTCCACTTCGCAATATTGAGCAACCAGGTATCCGGCTCATTCACCGGTGCAAAGTGCGGAATCCGCTTATACACCACCGGGTCATGCACCTTCGTCCAGGTCATCTCATAGCTATCCCTGAAGTTCCGCTCACGCCGGTCCGGCTCGTTCATATCCACGCCATGCCGCTCATTGATATCAATCAAACCGCGGTAATTCCAGGTGTGAAATCCGTTCGCTTCAAGAAACGACATCTTCTTGACGCCTAGTTCTTTCAACCCCATCACGATGCCTTCATAAAACTCGGCATCAGTGCCCGTCCCCAGATTCTCAACATCTGGCCGCTTGTTACGAACACTCGTAAAATTGGGCTTCAGAATGATTCGATGGCCTACAGGGATCCCCGCCTGATCCACCGGCATCAACACCTCACGCGCAAAGCTCAAACCTTCTTTCAGCTTTGCTGGTCCATCCGTCTTCGATCGCACTGCCGTGCGCTTGATAAACACAGCCTTCGGGTGCGCTTCCACAAATGGATGCACCGTAAACTGCGACTTCGGGATACGAGCTCCCTCCATATGGATCGGGGCAAAGGCAGCAGCACCCATCGCGAGAATCTGACGGCGGTTGATGTCCATAGAATTTCCTTAACTTGAGAATCGCACAACTGCCACTCGCTCTAGAGTCGGCAGGAATACCTCGGTCGAAGGTCCGCGTCGTACGGTCTTCAAAGCAACCGGCGCCTTCTCCGGGCTCAACAACATAGCCTTCGAAAAATGCCCTTGAATATGAGCCTGAATCTCCTCGCGAGCTGGCGAACCATAATTCACCACATGCAACAAAGCTTCCCCTTTTCGCTCCCCTTCGGTCGCTAGCGGAATCGCCGAAAGCGCATTCCACAACCGCGTCGCTCGCCTCCGGTGCGTGATCAAATCAATCACGTCCATCGCAAACTCACTTGGGTCTACAATCGGCCGGCGGTAAGCAACTACCGTGCCCTTCCCCATTCGGCAAAACACCCGGTCTGCTTCTTCGCGAATCAAGGTCGTGCTGGGCAAAGCCTTCTGATCCGCAACCACAATGCCACCTTCTTCCGCTACATGGAAGCACTCACGCGGAATCTGCTTGAGGCCCGCAACCACAAGCGCCAGTGGCTTGATGTTGCCCGGCAAGCTCGAGCACAACAACGGGCTTGCCCCACGCCGGTGCAACAGATTCGCAATCTCCCGAGTCGCCCCACCCGGCTCAACCATCGCCGTCACTGCATCCAGCGCCGGTCGGCCAAACAAAGCCTCATTCTGATTGAGCCACTTTGCCGTCCGTGCCAAAGACTTCCACGCTTCGGTCGCCTTCCCTTCCCCGGCAATCAAGCCCTCACGGTATCTTGCCGGCAAATCCAACACAAAATTGCCCCCAGCTACTCTGGCTTCAATCAAAGCCAATTCCGCCGTCCCATAAGGCGTTTCCACATCCGGCTTCACCCCAGCCTTCTCATTCGCCTCATACCCCAACACCACCGGCGTCTTCGCATCCAGCGCCCGATGATATGCCACCAGATATCCATTGGCATCCACCCATGGCTCGCTGCTCGCACTGGCCACCTCAACCTCGCGCCCCCGCCGTGACGGCCCTCGTCGAATCCCGGGCCACAAGCCATCACTCACCACACGCCCCAGCGCCGCACTGGGAACTACCTTCAAGCCAGCCTTCTCAAACTCTGCTACCGGCTTTTCAGAAACAACCAGATCTGGCCCCAACGTTTGCAAAAGCGGGATATGCCCTGCAGCCCCGTCCTTCCAGCGAACCATTAATTGTGCCATTTCTTTATTCTATGACTTACACTTCACCCCCTTGAACGTGTTGAAATAAGAAGCATCTTTGCAACTGACGAATTCATCTAAAGAAGAATCCGAAATTTCCGGCTGGGAATACAAATCCAAACCCGACTTCTGGGACGAATACCAAACCGCGGAAGGCCAGACAAGACCCCACTGGCAGCAGTTTCGCAACTCCCTCGAATCGATCGGCCGTACCGAGTTCGACCGTCGCTGGCAGAGTGCCCAACAAATCATCCGCACCAACGCCATCACCTACAACGTCTATGGCGACGCCCGAGGTGCTGAACGCCTTTGGCCCCTCGACCCGGTGCCTCTCATTCTTCCCGAAGACGAATGGGCCTTCCTCGAAAAAGCAATCTCCCAGCGAGCCACCCTTCTCAACCTGATCCTCAACGATTGCTACGGCCCGCAAAACCTCCTCAAGCAACACCGCCTTCCCCCCGAGTTGCTCTTTGCGAACCCAAATTTTCTCCGCGCTTGCCACGGCATCCCCGTACCCAACGACATGCGTCTCGCCTTCTACGGTGTCGATCTGGCCCGCTCTCAAAACGGTCAGTGGTGGGTAATTGCTGACCGTACCCAGGTGCCCTCCGGTGCCGGTTATGCCCTCGAAAATCGCGTCGTATCCTCCAGAACGCTACCCAGCTTCTTCAACCAACATTCCATTCGGCCACTCAACAACTTCTTTGCTGCTCGTCGCAACGGTCTCCTTAGCCTCGCTCCTGGCAACCGCCGTATGGTCATGCTCACCCCTGGGCCCTACAACGAAACCTACTTCGAACACAGCTTCCTGGCCAAAACCTATGCGGTGCCTCTGGTGGAAGGTCCAGACCTCACCGTTCGCGATCAACGCGTCTTCCTGAAGACGCTCGAAGGTCTCTCACCCGTCGACCTCATCCTTCGCCGCCAGGATGACAACTTCTGCGACCCCCTCGAACTCCGGGGCGACTCCCTCCTCGGCATCCCCGGTCTCCTCGGTGCCGTCCGCGCCGGCAACGTCGTCGTCGCCAACGCTCTCGGCAGCGGCCTCATTGAAACCCCAGCCCACAAAGCCTTCCTCCCGGGCCTCTGCCGCCACCTCCTCGGAGAAGATCTTCTGCTCCCCTCTGTTGCAACCTGGTGGTGCGGCCAACCCGCCGAACGCAACTTTGTTCTTGAAAACCTTCACAAGCTCATCCTCAAGCCCGCCTTCCCAAGCTTTGGCTTGAGCCCTGTCTTCGGCGCTGACCTCGATGCCAAAGGTCTTGACCTACTCCGCAACAAAATCAAGAGCCGCCCAGCCAACTACATTGCTCAGGAAATGGTCTCCCTCTCCACCTCGCCAGTTTGGACCGAGGACGGCCTCTCCTCACGCCACATCATGATGCGCGCCTTCGCCGCTTGGGACGGTCAAGGCTACTCTGTCATGCCCGGCGGCCTTACCCGTGTATCCCAATCCCCAACCTCCCTCATCGTCACCATGCAGCACGGCGGGGTCAGCAAAGACACTTGGGTCCTCGGTCGTCCTGAGCAGTCCCAGTTCGCTCGCTTGCCCGTTGCCGGTGAAGAAAGCCAACCCGCCCTCTCGAGTGACCTGCCCAGCCGCGTAGCCGACAACCTCTTCTGGCTCGGCCGCTATACAGAGCGTGTGGAATCCATGATTCGCAGCTTCCGCACAGTGCTTCCAGTTCTCGCCGGCGAAGAAGACGCTCTGCATAACATCTCACTCGAAGCCGTCCTTCAGGTCCTGGTCGGTTACACCTACCTGCCCAAGTCTGTCCTCACCGCCCCCATCGGAGAACAGCTCCACCAGCTCGAAACCATGCTCACCAGCATGATCCACGACCCCGCCGGTATCTCAAGTCTTGGATTCAACCTCAAGCAAATGCGCCATGCCGCCTGGCCCCTCAAAGAACGCCTCTCCGGCGACACCTGGCGCGTCCTCCAGCAGATCGAAATGGATGCTTCTCAGTCTGCGCTGCCCTACCTCAGCAAGCGCCCAGCCGCACTTCAGCTCCATCTCGATCAAACCATTACTTCACTCTCGGCCTTTGCCGGCCTTCTCTCAGACAGCACCACTCGTGGCCATGGCTGGCGCTTCCTCGAAATCGGCCGTCGCCTCGAACGTGGCCTTCAAATCATGGACCTCCTCCGCCACGGCATGGGCTCCAAATTAGACAACCTCGACCTGGTCTTGCAGATCGCCGATAGCTCCATCACATATCGATCCCGCTATCTCACCAACCTCCGCCCCAAGTACGTTCTCGACCTTCTGCTCTTCGACGAAACCAACCCGCGCTCAATTGCTTTCCAGCTTGTCTCCCTCGCCGAACTCGCCGAGAAACTCCCCAGTAAGGATGCCAACACACCCTGGAGTCTCGAGAAGCGCCTCGCGCTCAAACCCCTCTCGAGCGTCCGCCTCTCCAGTTCCGACGAGCTCCTCTACCCCAATGCCCTCGAAAAGTTTTTGACCCTGCTCCGAGGCGACCTCTTTGATCTCTCAGAAGCCCTCACCGGCCGCTATCTAAGCCACGTTATGCCTTCCAGGCTCACCTCATGATCTACCGCGCCACCCACACCACCCGCTACACATACGAAGGCCCGGTTTCCCATTGCCTGAGCGAAGCCAGACTCACCCCCCGCATCCTTCCCAACCAGCGTCTGCTCGACTGGAATCTCACCGTCAGCCCCCGCCCCTCCACCATCATTTCGCGCAAAGACTACTTCGGCAACGACGTCAGTTCCTTCGCTGTCCTTGAGCCTCACGATCGCTTCACCATCACGGCAACTAGCCTCATCGAAATCTTGCCCCACGCCGGCTCCCTGCAGATTTCCCCAGCCTGGGAGGACGCTCGCGACACCATCGCCGAACTAGTCGAAGAAAACGAGTTCATCTGGGAATCCCCCTTTGTTCCCTGGCTGTCAGCCATTCAAGACTACGCAAAACCCGTCTTCACACCCGGTCGCCCTCTCATCGAAGCCGCTACCGCACTGATGCAGAAGATCCACGCCGACTTCAAATATAAGCCCGAATCCACCTCCATCGAAACCCCTCTCGAAGAAGTGCTGGCCGCACGCAAAGGCGTCTGTCAGGATTTCTCCCACATCATGATCGGCGCACTCCGCTCCTATGGCCTCGCCGCCCGCTACGTCAGCGGCTACCTCCGGGGCGATGCAGAGTTCCAGGGAGCTCAAGCCTCTCACGCATGGGTCTCGGTCTTTGTACCCAACCTCGGCTGGATCGACTTCGACCCCACCAACAACGTCATCCCTTCAACCGGACACCTCACCATCGCCTGGGGCCGGGACTTCGGCGACGTAACCCCCGTCAAGGGCATCACTGTCGGGGGCGGCGAGCACACCCTCGAAGTTGACGTTCGCGTTGCGCCTACCCCTTCTATTTCGAAGTAATATTACTCATTAAAATATTCCGAATTGTCTTGAATTGATCGATTAATTCAAGTACGATGTCCTTAATCCATGCTCGCCTTGAGAAGATCCATTGTCCGGTTCAGGTGAACCGAACCTGAATATAGTCCCCGCTGCGGGAAACTTTTTTATTGTTGCCATCGGCTCGTCTGCTGGTGGCCTGGAAGCCCTGAGATCGCTGTTTCAGAACCTTCCGGTGAACTTGCACTTCAGCTACGTCGTGGCCCAGCATCTGGCCCCTCAGCACAGCAGCATGCTCACCGATTTGCTCTCGAGAGAAACGGCTCTCACTGTGCTGCAACTTGACAATGACGTCAAAATGCAACCAGGCCACATCTACGTAACTGCGCCTAATCACGATGTAATCTACCAAAATGGCATACTCCATCTTCAGTCACCGAGCATCCGTGGCCCCAAGCCCAGCGTAGATGCGCTATTTGGCTCCCTGGCTGAGGAACAACCGTTGCGGTCGATTGGAATCATCCTTTCCGGTAGCGGCTCTGATGGCTCAATTGAAATTCGACGGCTCAAAAGTGCTGGTGGGCTGGTCATCGCCCAGGAACCGAAGCTGGCAAAATACTCAAGCATGCCCCAAAGCGCCATTGCCACAGGTTGCGTCGACAAGGTCATGGGGGCCGAGCTCATGGGCCCATTTCTCGAAGAATTCCGCGAGCAGGGCGTAATTGCTCTGCCGCCGCCCAGTGGCCGCAAGAAATCCGCAGAAGTCGATCAGATCCTCGAAAAGATCAGCCTCGCCACAAACATAGACTTCCGCGGTTACAAGTCCAGCACCATCAGCCGCCGCATCAATCAGCGCCTTTCCACTACTCGCTCCAACTCGCTCACCGAATACATCAACCTGCTCGATAACAATAGAGAAGAAGTCCAGAATCTGGCTCAGAACTGTCTTGTTTCTGTTACCAGCTTTTTCCGCGAAGACAGCTACTTTCAAAGCCTCGCAGAATTGTTCCAGCTACGTTCTAATCCTTCCTCCACAGAGCCTCTTCGGGTTTGGGTTCCTGGCTGCGCAACCGGCGAGGAAACCTTCTCGCTATCTATCCTGCTCGCCAGAACCATACCGAACCGCCGCATCCAGATCTTCGGCACCGATCTGGATGAAGCAGCCATCAACATTGCCCGCAAGGGTTGGTACCCAGCCTCTCAGTTGCGATCTGTTTCCAAACACGACCTTGAAGAGCAATTCAGGGAAAGTTCAGGGGGCTATCAGGTGGACCGGGCGGTGCGAGATCGGGTAGTATTCGCCCGTCACGACCTTCTCCGTGACCCGCTCTTCCTGAATCTGGATCTGATCTCCTGCCGCAACCTCTTGATCTATCTCAAACCAGCGCTTCAGGAAGAAGTGATGCGTAAGTTTCATCACGCCCTCAAGCCGGGTGGACTTCTATTCCTCGGACGCTCAGAGCATGCCTCCAGCGAATACTTCGATGAAGCAGACCGCCGCTGCCGCATCTACATCAATAAACCGCTCCTCGAATCAGAACGGCGCCTTCCGATCACCCGCGAATGGAATGGCTGGGAGCGTGCTACCTCCAGAACGGAAACCCACCCCAAAAAGGACAACGATCAGTTCCGATCTCTACTGATCGAAAACTTCGCCCCTCCGTCTGTCTTGGTGGATGAAAACTCACGCATCATCGAAAGCCACGGCGATGTAGGTCGATACCTTCGCGTCCCAACAGGAAAACCGCAGTTTACCCTGCTTAGCCTGGTGCCGAAAGGCGTCATGGGCTCACTCCGTGCCCAGATACAAAGATGCGTTAGGACAAAGAGAGAATCGAAAGGAGTCCCTCGAAAGATCGAGATCGAAGGCAAGCAACTCTTGCTTCAAACCAACGTCATCCCTGTCGAGCGTGGATCGAGCGAGGCTTTTTACCTGGTCTCTTTTCTGGAATCAGCCTACAAAAACCTCACTTCTCCAATCGTCGTGTTACCTGAAAATGAAGAGCAAATCCGCGACCTCGAACGCGAACTGAACAGCACCCGGGAAAACCTGCAGGCAGTAGTCGAAGAGTTGGAAACCTCAAATGAAGAGCTTCAGGGACTCAACGAAGAGCTTCAGTCCTCCAACGAGGAAATGCAGGCTTCCAATGAAGAGCTTCAGTCCTCCAATGAAGAATTGCAATCAACCAACGAAGAGCTTCTTACCGTCAATGAAGAACTCGAACACAAGTCGATCGAACTTGCGTTCTCCATCGAAGATCTCGAGAACATCCAAAACAGCCTGGATGCTGCTCTGTTTGTAACCGATGCGCGCGGCTGCTTCCGGCATATCAACACTGACGCACGCAAGCTTTTCGGCCTTTCCGTCGAAAACCTCAATACCCCGATGACGATCCCCAACGAGACGGTTCTCGCTGTTCAGATCGCAGATAGCATCCAGAAGATTCTGGCCGACGCCGAAAGAATCGAGCTCAAGACAACGGTTCAGGGACGTCATTTCAGGGTTTGCATCCAACCCTACATCGGCTTGCATAAAGCCACTCGGGGAGCACTGGTTGTGTTCCATGAGATTACAGAATTTGTCGCCATCAACGAGAAACTGCGCCGGTCTGAAGCCAGCCTCACGCTTCTGGCAGGCCGTCAGGAAGCAACCCTCAACGCGCTACCTGCACATGTTGCCATGATTGACCAGAAAGGAACAATTCTCGTTGTAAATGAAGCATGGCGGAACTTCGCTCGATTGAATGGCTTCCCTGACCAGCGCTTTGGCGTCGGTTCAAACTATATCGAAGCCTGCGACAAGGCAACAGGGGCAAACAGCGAAGGCGCAGTAGAGATGGCGAACGGTCTACGAAGTGTGCTCGCTGGCAGCACGCCAACTTTCTCCTGGAAGTACCCCTGTAATTCCCCAACCGGGAAGCGGTGGTTTCAGTTCATTGCATCAGGCTTGAAGAATCCGCAAGCAAGCGGGGCAGTCGTTATGCACCATGACATCACTGAGCATGTTTTGATGTCGGAGCAGATGAGTCTTCAGGCAGCAGCGCTTCAGTCTACGGTCAATGCGATTTTTATTATTGACCTGGAAGGCCGGATTGATTGGGTAAATGAAGCTTTCCAGTCGATGCTGGGCTACAGCTTGGATGAGGTACGACAACGCGGCCCTGCTTTTCTTGAGAGCCCGAACTGTGCAAACACATTCACTGATATCCTCGTGCAGAGCCGAACTCAAGGTAAGGCGATGAAGGTCGAGCAAGATCTAGTCTCGAAATCCGGCGAGGCCTTCAACGTCCGGCAAACCCTTACTCCCATCTACACGACACTTGGCGAGATCTCTCACTTTATCGTCACGCTGGAAGACATTACCGAGCAGAAACGGGTTCAGGCCCGGATGCGTTATTTGGCGGAACACGACCAGCTTACCCATCTTTGGAATCGCAAAAGCTTTATCACGGGGCTCGAAGAAGCCATATCGCGCCAATCAGCGGTTGGTGGACGAATTGCCGTACTATTCCTCGATCTGGACCGCTTTAAGGATACAAACGATACCCTTGGCCACCTTGTCGGCGATCGCATGCTACTGGAGATAGCACAAAGACTGAAAGCAAATCTGCAAAGCCCGGATTCCCTGGCCCGTTTCGGCGGCGATGAGTTCGTGATGTTTGTCGAAAACGTTGCCGACGATGATGCCATCGACTTCGCTGTCAATCGGGTGCTGCAATGCTTCACTCGTCCGATTGAAGTTGAAAGCAGGCCGATTTTCGTTACTGCAAGCGTCGGGATTACGGTTTTCCCTGATGACGGCACCACAGCCGAAAGCCTCTTGCGCAATGCTGACCTGGCCATGTACCGGGCCAAGGCAGAGGGCCGGCGTGGTTATCGATTCTATGATCAAGTGCTCGAAACAGAAATCAAGGAACGGGTTTCCATCGAAAGCGACCTGGCACGAGCCATTACAAACCGGGATCTCTGGGTTGCATTTCAACCTCAAATCGATCTTCGAACTAATCAGGTGATCGGGGCTGAGAGTCTTCTGCGCTGGAAAACGGGGACGGAACGCAAAATCGAGATTGGCAAGGTAATCGCGATCGCCGAAGAGTCTGGGCTGATTCTGTCGATCGGCGAATGGGTAATCAAGGAGTCCCTGATGCAGCTTCAGGGCTGGAAGTTGCGCGGCTATCCGATGAAGATCTCGGTGAACCTGTCTGCGGTGCAGTTCAACCAACAAGACGTTTTTGGCATCGTCATGCAGTTTTTGCGCAACTACGATCTGCCTCCGTCTTGCCTGAAGGTTGAGATCACTGAGACGGTACTCCTGAATCGGTCGACCCGGGTGCGAGAAACGCTTCATGCACTCCATGGCGCAGGTATCGGCCTCGTGCTCGACGACTTCGGCACCGGCTACTCCTCTCTGACCTATTTGCAGGAATTTCCGATTGAATCGGTCAAGATCGATACGTCTTTCCTGAAGGGCATCGGTCGCAACTCAAATGATGAAGCGATCGTGAGAGGCATCATCCGGCTGGCGCACTCGCTTGGCCAGCGAGTGGTTGCCGAAGGGGTTGAAACCCAGCAGCAACTGGACTTTCTCAGAGACTTCGAATGCGATTTTGCTCAGGGCTTTCTCTTCGGACACCCGCTGGTCGCAAGCGAATTCGATCAACACCTCGCAAACAGCAGGTTGATGTAAATAAAATCTTCATCTTTTTTTCACATTGACAGATCTGAATCTCAAGGTGAAGCCGTTAGCCCCAGTAGATTCACTATGAAAAATCTATTTACACTTGCTGCACTGCTCGGCCTGACCTTGATGTCCGCCAGCGCCCAGACCTCCCGAGTTCGCGTCGTTCACGCGAGCGCAGACGCTCCTGCTGTGGACATCCTTGTTGATGGAAATGTCGCTTTCCAGGGCCTGAAATTCCGTGACTACACCAACTACACTCCTGTGCCATCCGGCATGCGGATGCTTGCAATTAATGTTGCTGGAACGACCACAACCGCCCTGCGTCTGCCCTTCACCCTTGCAAGTGGCGTCGACTACACCTTCTACGCTTTCGGCAAGCTGGGTAACTTCTCGCTCACCATTATCGGCACCGGTGACGATCTCGAAGCTCCTGCAATGAACTCTACGAAAGTCCGCGTAGTACACGGTGCATCTACTGCTCCTGCCGTTGACATCTATGTGACTGCTCCGTTTGCAGCTCTGCCCAATGCACCGTTACTCACTGGTGTTCCTTTCACCGCAGCATCCCATTACCTGACTGTGCCTGCCGGTGACTATCAGGCCCGTGTTGCAGTTGCTGGAACGAAGACCGTAGCTATCGACTCCCGCCGCCTTCGCCTGGCTGGTGGTACCGTTCGCACGGTTGTTGCTCTGGATGGACCAGATGGTGGCCCCTTCGAGCTGCTCGTTCTTAACGACGTGAACTAGTTTCAACTTCGAATTCGAAGAAGCCTTCGTTCTTTTCGAAGCCAGATTCGAATCCGTTCACTGAGAAGTAAACCTTACCCAAACGCCGCTGCTGGATCAATGATCCTGCGGCGGCTTTTGGTTCTAAAAGCCCGGATTTTGGCTGACTGCGATCACCCTCCGGGCCATTGCAGGAATGGGTTCCTCTTGCTTCCGAGTTCCAACATACGGTGCCGCGGGTATTGACGATCTTTAGCTCGGACGCTGAATCGATAGATACGCCCCAGGGCAGGTGAGCTGGCAGACGCACTTTGTAACGGCCTGGGCCCAAAGGCTCGACACTTCCCTTCTCTGGCGTACAAAGGGTTCGATTCGGCAAACAGGCGTTGTCAGAAAACTGGATCGAAGACGAAACGCTGGCAGCTTCTGAGCTGAAAGTCCAGGAGAGGATATCGTGATTCTGATAGCCCTCGCCAGTTGCGGCGGTGAAGCCTACGAAGCCTTTGCCTTCTTTACCCACGACGCTTTCAACATCAACAGCTGCATCGAGGACAAGCTGGCCATCGATAAAGACACTGAGTTGAGGCCGTTGGTACAGAATCCTGGCTTCATGAATCTTTTGGTCTTTCAGATTTAGTCCGGGTGTGGCGTTGATCGCGAGCCGCCTTGGTAACCAGAAGCCATCGCCATTGGTGAAGACCCCAATCGAATTTCCCGAAAGGTCTTCGTCGTCCTCGTTTTTGAAGGTATCGAAGAAGATTGCCAGGCTGCGCGGAATGGCTTTCTTTTTGGGGTTGTTGGGGCCACGCCCGAGTGAGAAGCCACCAGCGGCTCCACGTCCAGCAATTGCATTGGGGCCCTCTGTTTGCAGGACGAAGGCAAAGCCATCTGCACCGCCGTAAATGTTGTCCGCTGGCTCAGTTAGCTGGAAGCGGAATGTGGTTTCAAAGCCATTGCTCAGAGGCTGGGCTTCTTTGGCCCATGCGGCTCCTGTGTTGAATTTTTTCGGGCCCGTTAGCCTCAGAACATCGCCGGCAAATTGGGCATCCTTGACCAATTTCATGCTGTTGCGGTCCAGCGAAATGGCCAAGACCAAACTGAGCAAAAGACCCTGCATTACTCCACAGTAACTTTAATGATCTCCAGGCGTCGCTTCGGGGTCTCTCCGTCTACCTCTTCTTTCTCGAAAGCTTCGAGGACTTCTATGCCTTCGATGACCTGGGCGAAGGCAGAATATTGACCATCGAGGTGGGGCGAGGGGGCAAGGACGAAGAAGAATGAGGTAGTGGCGGAGTCGGGATGGTCGGTACGTGCCATCGAGAGGATACCCCGGACGTGTTTGACGTCTTTGCTGAATTCGCCTTTGACGGGACGAACCCATCGGTCGGCAATATGGGATTGTGAGCCCTGGCGGTAGCCTTCGCTGCCACCCTGAACGACGAAGCCCTTGGAGATGCGGTGGAAGCCCTGGCCTGCGTACCAGTTGGTTTCTGAGAGTTTGAGGAAGTTTCTTGCGTTTTCAAGTGCCCACTCGGGGTGGGTCTCTACCCGGAGTGTACCCAGGGTTGTCTCAATCCTAACGATCTTTTTCAGGCCTTCGGGGCCAATGCCGAGATAGGGCTCGGTTTTCTTCTTGTCGATTGAGGTCTTCAGAATTTTGAGAGGCTTTTCGGCCAGGCCGTCGGCTGAAGCGGGAATTTGCGAGATTTTCTCGAGGACCTCGAAGCCTTCAGTGACACGGCCGAAGGCAGAGTACTTTCCGTCAAGGGCGGGTTGAGGGGCGAGGCAAATGAAGAACTGTGCGCCTTCACTGTCTGGCAGGTTGGGGATGCTTACGCTGGAGAGGACGCCGCGCTCGTGCTTGAGGTCGTTGAATTCACTCTTCTGCAAGCGAAGGCCGCCGGTGCCAAAGAGGTTTTTGGGTGTTTTGGGGTCTTTGAGGAGAGGGTCGCCACCCTGAACGAGCGCGTTGGCGTAGACGCGGTGAAAGCCGCTGCCTTCGTAGTAGCCCTTCTTTACTAGATCCAGGAAGAAAGCCGCGTGTTTTGGGGCTTTGTCTGGAGCGAGTTCGATTCTGAAGCTGCCTGCTTCGGTTTGGAATACAACTTCAATGTCCTGGGCGAGAGCCAACATCAATGCGACTGTCAACATAGCTATTTCCAGATTACGCTTTGGGCGACTCCGTATTGGCTACCGAGGGTTCCGTAATCGAGGCCGGTGGCGGTGATGCGGGTGCCGCGACCGACGGTGGCAATGGCTAGTGAGCCATTGATGGTGCCGGTTGGAGGGAGGGTGGCCATTACGCTAGCTGGGATGGTGAAGCGGCCATCCGTATTTCTGGCCCAGCATTGGAAAGAGGCTGAAATCACTGTGGTGCCACGGATCACTGTGCTCGAAGCTTCGATCGTTACCAGTGTGGTGGGCTCGCCGCCGCTCCAGGTGAGGGTGATGGGAGTTGCTCGATCTACAGTTTCAAGAGTTGTACGGTTGGTCCAGATCAGCTCTGGTGCTACCTGAATTGTGCCGGTGAAGCTGCCAATGTCGGGGCCGCCGGAGCCGCTGATGGTGTAGGAGCCAGGATCGAGATAGTTGCCTGCTGTGCCATTACCGACGGTTAGGGAATAGCCGATGAAGCCAGCAGAGTTGATGGAACGGGGCACGGTTTTTGTGCCAGCGGGGCCCAGTGAAGTGAGGCTGGCACCGGCATCGAGGCTCTTGTAGACAAGATCAGGAAAGGGATTTACCAGGCCCGAGGTGATCATGCAGGAACCTACGGTGGGCACAAAGAAGTTGGAATTAAAGAGTGGGCCGATGTTGCCGGTGATCCGGTTGAAGCCAGCAGAGAAAGTGTCGGTACGAGTGGTTGTGGTGCTGTAGCTGGTGGAGCGGGTGAGGCCTACGCTGCCAGCGGTGTATTGCCCGGCGGAGATCCAACGTGCCCGCTCGGCGTCGGTGATAGTGAGATTCGGATCACCACCTTCGTTAGTACAAGTATTGCCGCTCGTGGTGACCGGAATTGTAGTGAAGTTACTCACATAGGCACCTGAGCTTACAGTGAGGGTAACTGCGCAGCCCGGAGATAGTCCAGCCGGGACTACCAGATTGATCTGATCGAGGCCTGGAAAGACAGTGCGGCCATGGTAGAGGACCTGGGCGGGACGGCCTCCGATTTCAACGAGAATTGGCACATTGGCGAGATTGGCTTGGGTTTGCGGCCCGGTTTCGTCTCCCTGAGATGGGCCTGCGCCGGTGCCGTAGAGAACGATGGTGTCGCCGGGACGGGCGGCATTGGTAGCGGTGAGGAAGCTGTTTCGCGCGTCGAAGACAGCGGCAGAGCCGCGACCAGAGCCATCCAGAGTCAATACGCCGAAGGAACTTTGCACTACAAGAATCGAAGCCGCCGGGCTGGTGCGACCGTTATTGGTGACGGAGATGGTGCCGGTGCCGACGGGAGTGGTGGAGGGGAGAATGCCGGCGATCTGGGTGGGCGTGACGTAGTAGAGGATGACGGCTCGAGTTTGACCGCTTACAGTGACCGATACGGAAACGCCCTCAAGCAGGGTCTTGAGGGGTGCGCTCTGTAGAGAAGTGGAGGTGTTGGCGAGGTTGGTGCCGTAGAGAACAAAGATCGACCCTTGGGCTATGCCGTAGTTGGGGAGACCAGGCAAGATGTAGCTGTAATTGTTTTGGACAGCGCTGACCGTCGGTTGAGCGGTACAGATGGCTACCATGGCTAGGACCAAGAGCGGAAGCTTCATAGGGAAGCAGTATATCGCCTGCTCATGATAAACTCAGCGCGTCCCTAGAACTATGCGTATTTTCTTTATCCTCGCCACACTCGCGTGCAGTTTTGCCGCTGAGAACAAGAAACCTCAATTACCTGCCCCTTATGCAACACCGGTGGTCGCAAATCCGCCGAAGGTAGTGCCGCAGCCGGATGGCCGCCAACTCACGGTGCCGGCTGGATTTACAGTGACCGAGTTTGCATCCGGATTTACCAAGCCGCGCATCATGCTGCAACTGCCTGGAGGAGCTGTGCTGGTGACAGACAGTATCGCCAATGGGAGCATCATCGCACTCACCGACAACGGCAAGACCCGCAAGCCTTTGATCACCGGGTTGGCCCGGCCCTTTGGCATGACCTTTCATGAAGGGTATCTTTATGTTTCGGAAGATGAGGCGATCAAGCGCTTCAAGATCGACGAGCAGGCTCTTACGGCTGGTGCGGGCGAATCGCTGGTTTCGCTTAAGGGCTACAACAAGGGCCACTGGACACGCTCGATTGCGATTGATGCCAAGGCCGGCAAGCTCTATGTTTCGGTGGGATCTGGATCGAATGTCGATACCGGCGACCCAGCCAATCGCGCAGCGATCAATGTTTACAACATGGACGGATCGAACCCAGAGATTTTCGCAACCGGTTTGCGGAACCCGGTGTCGATCAAAATCAACCCGGCGAGCAAACAGATTTGGACAACCGTGCAGGAGCGTGACGGACTGGGTGATGACCTGGTGCCCGACTTCTTTACCTCTGTAAAGAAGGATGCTTTCTACGGTTGGCCTTATGCCTATATCGGCCCGAACGAAGAACCGCGCCACAAGGGCGAAGCACCTGAAAAGGTTGCCAAAACAGTTGTGCCCGATGTGGTGTTGCCAGCACACGTCGCCGCCATGGACTTTACTTTCTATACCGGCAAGCTTTTCCCAGCCAAGTACAAGAATGGAGCCTTTATTGCACTGCGCGGATCGGGCAACCGCTCGAAGCGGGTTGGCTATTCGGTTGTGTTTATTCCCTTCAAGGGCGGAAAGCCTGCCGGTGCGCCAGAGGAGTTTCTTGGCGGCTGGATGATGGATGCTGGGCAGAAAGAAGTTTGGGGGCGTCCTGTTGGGGTTGCCCAGATGAACGATGGCAGCCTGCTGGTGTCGGAAGACGGCAACAACAAGATTTGGCATATCTCCTACAAAAAGTGATATAAACTATAGTTAACTCGAAAGAGCTACCTATGGTTCAGAGCCTCAAGGGCAAATCACTCGCAGAAGTACATTCATCGGTCGGCGTCAAACACACGGGGTTTTGGCGCCGACTGCTTGCGTTTTCGGGCCCTGCTTATCTGGTGAGTGTGGGCTATATGGACCCTGGAAACTGGGCCACGGACCTTGAGGGTGGGGCACGATTCGGATACCAATTGCTTTGGGTTCTGATCATGTCGAACCTGATGGCTGTTTTGCTGCAGACACTGAGTGCGCGACTGGGGTTGATTCGAGGACGGGATCTCGCGCAGGCGTGCAGGGAATCTTATCCACCGGTTGTGAACTACTCTTTGTGGATTCTGTGTGAGCTGGCAATTGCGGCTTGTGATCTGGCCGAGATTCTGGGAGCGGCGATTGCGCTGAACCTGCTGTTCAAGATGCCGCTGCTTTACGGGGTGTTGATTACGAGTCTGGACGCGCTGGTGATTCTGTGGCTTACCCGGTACGGGATCCGGTTTATTGAGGCTCTTGTGCTGGTGCTGATCACTACGATTGGGGCCTGTTTTGCCATTGAGATGTATTGGGCAAAGCCGGACCTGGCGGAAATGGCGACGGGGCTGATTCCGAGGCTTACGAGCGAGAGCCTGTACGTGGCGATTGGGATTCTTGGGGCGACAGTGATGCCACACAACCTATACCTGCACTCTGCGCTGGTGCAGACGAGGCGCATTGGGACATCGGTGGAAGAAAAGCGGACGGCCTGCCGGTTTAACTTTCTCGATAGTGCGATCGCGCTGAACCTGGCCCTGTTTGTGAATGCTGGCATTCTCATTCTGGCGGCTAGTACTTTCTTCAAGTTGGGTAAAGAGGTTCGCGAGATTCAGCAGGCGCATCTGTTGCTGGCTCCGCTGCTTGGTACCACGATGGCTAGTGTGCTGTTTGCGGTGGCACTACTGGCGAGCGGGCAGTCCTCCACTATCACGGGCACGATGGCTGGCCAGATCGTGATGGAAGGCTTTGTGAATCTGCGAATGCAGCCCTGGCTGCGGCGACTGCTGACGCGGTTGCTAGCGATTATTCCGGCGATTCTGACGATTCTGATCGCCGGGGAAGAAGCGACTTATCGATTGCTCATTTTTAGCCAGGTGGTGCTGAGCCTGCAGTTACCGTTTGCCATCATCCCGTTGATTCATTTCACTTCAGACAAAACGAAGATGGGTGAGTTTGCCAATGCGCTGTGGGTAAAAGTACTGGCCTGGCTGACGGCGGCGATCATCGTTGGACTCAATCTGAGACTGGCCTGGCAGACGCTGAGCCCGCTTGGGCTGTGGGCTGTAGCGCTGATTGCACCGATTTTGGCACTTCTGATTTGGGTTACGGCTCAGCCCTGGCTGCCCAAGCCTGATGCAGTGCCACATGTGGATACGATGCCGTTGCCGGAAATTCAGGCAATTGCCCCCCCGAGCTACAAGGTGATTCTGCTGCCGCTGGACCACTCGGATCTGGATGCGACGGCGCTGGCGCATGCCAGCGCACTGGCGCGGCAGCATGGTGCCAAGCTGCTGCTGCTCCATGCTGAAGAAGGCGTAACCAGCCAGGTGTATGGTGAGTTGAGCGAGACGGCAGAGGTGGAAGAGGGCACACTCTATCTGACACGCGTTGTGGCCAAGCTAGCGGAACAGGGGATTCAGGCCGAAATCAAGATTGTGCACCGGGAGAGCCCTCGGCAGGCCATTGTAGAGGCCGCCAAAATCTTCAAGCCCGATCTGATCATTATGGGAGCTCACGGCCACTCTGGAATCAAGGATGTGATCTTTGGTTCGACGATCAATGCGGTGCGCCACGAAGTGGCCGCGCCGGTTTTGATAGTCCGTTAGTACCAGTACAAAACTCCGGCCAACGTAGTAAGTAACATACCAAAATCTAATCCCCCGCCATGCTAATTTTGGGAGTCAAGATTGTGACTTCTGTTATGAAGTACGAGCTGGCGGAGGGATTTTGTTTTGAATATTTCAAAGAAATTATTAGTTTCAGGGCTATTTTTGATAGCTCCCAGTCTTTTTGCAACCAATATTGGGACCGGAACTCCGCTATGCCCAGAAGCAACATTGCAACAGTATCTAAACAATTATGGAACGAGTAACTCAGGCGGATCCTGCAAGATCGGGCAACTTGTATTCAATAAATTTGACTTCGCATCCTTTGGCCTGTTAACGCCGGGCGTGGTTGATCCGAACTTCAGCAATGGCATTACAGCAAGTGACATCATCGTCAGACCAGATGAAACGCGGAGTGCATTCGACTTCTTCCCAATTCTTTCGAAACCGAACCTCTTTAACAGGACCATTGATCCCGGCAAGCTAGAGCGGTATGCGTTTTTCTATCGTGCTGATCCGCCGCCAATCATCGCTGGAGACGAGCTTTTCCTGGATCCGCCGACAGGTGCTGTCTACGGCACCAAGTTCATCTGCGCTGACCAGGACTTTGCTGCGGCACCGAATGGGCAATCAAACTTTGCCTATATTCAGTCCCTTTCACGCTCCAGCTACGCCGGGAGTACTTTTCCCTGCATTGGACCAAGACAGGACTCGTACATCATCAAGACAGACGGTGACGTGAACACGAGCATTCCGGTGAAGGATTCAGTTCTTTTCCGAAGTCCAGCCGAAGTGATCAACGTCCTGATCCTGCTTGACTATGAGCCAGGCCGGGTTACAGGATTTGACGGCGTCGTCACTCCAGCGATCCTGACCATCCCGGAACCAGCCAACGTAGTCCTTATGGGGTCTGCCTTGATTGGACTGGGAGCACTTCTTCGGCGCCGCCGAAGCTAAGCAAATTTACAAAATGCTACATTCTTAGAGAAGACGCGGTGCTTGAGCCGCGTTTTTCTTTGAGAGGAGCGTTCCACTTCGGTGTCTGGTTTTTTGTCTCAATTTTTCTGCCAGCCCCCTCGTGTCCTGACGCTTATCTTCTTCCTCCTTCCGAGCCTGCACGCATTCAGCGAAGCAGGCTCTTACGTTTTAAAAACGTACTCTCCGAAGGCCTATCTGGCCAGCCCCCAAAACTGGACCTCTCTTGAAGACAAGAGAGGCATTATGTACTTTGGCAACACCGACGGGTTGCTCGAGTTTGATGGTGTTGTCTGGCGGCGCATCTCACTGCCAGAAGCAAAGGCCGTACGTTCACTTGCATTGAGCGAAAGCGGCACAATCTACGTTGGCGGACAAAACGAACTCGGGTACCTTGCTCCCGATTCCAATGGAGCTACCCGATACATCTCACTACTGGACAAGCTCGACCCAACAGAGCGGAAGTTTGGAGATGTATGGAGCATCGTGAATACTCCGGCAGGCATTTACTTCAGCACTACCGAGCGTCTGATTCTGTACAACCCAACCAATGGGGTGAGGATCTGGAAGCTGGGCGGCCGCTTTCGACGAGCCTTTCTGATTGGTGGTGTTCTCCATGTTTCTATTTCAGGGCTCGGGTTACACCGCCTGGTGAACGAAAAGCTGGAATTGGCCCCAGGCGGTGAAGCATTTTCGAAGATCGATGTACGGGGGTTGTTTCAATCCTCGAGCGGTCTGACGCTGGCCACCAATAAAGGTTTTTTCAAGGCGACCAGTACGGGATATGAAGAGATCCGTTTCCCGATCTCGAAGACAGTGCTCGATGCGGCTTTGTATACGGTAACGCAGATCAATGCCAATCTCATTGCACTGGGAACTACGCGTGGAGGGCTGTTTCTATGCGATTCTGCAGGGGAGCAAATCGCACTTTTGGACAAAGCAACGGGGCTGCCCTCGGATTATGTGGCGGGAATTACGATGGACCAGCAGGGGGGAGTGTGGCTAGCGACGGGCAATGGGCTGGCCCGTTTTACTCCTCGGCTTAGCTATTTCAGTGAAGCGAATGGATTGCGAGGTGCGATCCTTTCGATGGCGCGCTGGCGCCAGATTCTGTATGTCGGAACAACCAGCGGCCTGTTTCAACTGAAAGCGACTGGTGATGGCGGTGTGCCACGCTTTGAGACAGTTGCGGATATTGAGGATTCTGTATGGAGCCTGAATCCACGAGAGGACTCTTTGTGGATTGGATCACAACGAGGGCTCTTTCAATTTGATGGGAAGAAGCTTGAAGCGCGCAGCCCAGTAGCCGATGTCGTTTACGATGTCTCTTTTTCAAAGACGAATCCGAATACGCTTTTTGCGGCTATGCGCTCTCTAGCTTACGTACTCAAGTTTGATGGCAAGTCGTGGGTCAAGGCGGGGGAGATTCCGGCATCGGGTGAGGAGTTTCGAACAATTGCCGACGACGAACAAGGCATTGTCTGGGCCACAACAAGATCCTCTATCGTACGAGCTGACCTGAGCAGTACACCACCAAATATAAGGACGTACAACGAAAAAGACGGATTACCGAAGGGTTGGAAGAACCTATTCAGGATTGGATCGCGCCTTCTGTTTGCAACAGAGGCGGGACTATTGAAATTTGACGGTGGGGCGCAGAAATTTGTGCCGGATCCAAGCCTCGGGAAGGGCTTCTCAGACGGCTCTAAAGGTATTTTGCTGCTGAAAGAAGACCCACGCAACGGGAGCATCTGGATTGCCGGCACGGGCTACCACGGCTTACTGACACGGCCCGGGCAGAAGGATGCAGAGTGGAAGGCAATGCCTTTTGTTGCTGCCGGGTTTGAAGACCTGTGGGTGATACAGCCTGATTCTGACGGCATAACGTGGGCTGCCAGTTCTGACGGGCGTCTCGGGCGTCTTGAACCGGGGCTCGATAGCACAAACCAGCGGAACCTCGAAGTCTTGATCCGACGGCTGATGACCTCAGACACCCGTCAATCCATCGCCGAAGGAAACGCAAACAACACGGTGACCATTACACCCAGCCAGAACAACTTGCGTGTTGAATTTGCCGCGCCTTTCTTTGATGCACCTGAGCGCGTTGAATATCAGGTGTCGCTGGACTCGCCGTTGACGGATGCGATGCCCTGGTCTAATGAAGCGTGGAAGGATTTGAGCAACCTGTGGGAGGGGACCTATAAGCTGCGCGTGCGGGCTCGGAGCCCTTACGGGCAGATGTCTCCCGAATCGTCAATTGCCCTGCAAGTGCTTCCGCCGTGGTATCGCTCGTGGTGGGCATACTCGCTGTATGCGTTGCTGAGCAGCGGCATCGTTTTTGGCGTCTTCCGCTGGCGCTTGCGCAACCTGCGCGAATCCAATCGGCGGCTGGAGCAGATTGTGGAAGAGCGGACGACGGAGATCCGCGAACAGCGCGACCAGATCGCCGATCAGGAGAAGAAGACCGAAGCGCTGTTGTTGAATATTCTTCCTGCGCCTGTGGCCGAAGAGCTGCGGACGAAGGGCTCGGTGTCACCGATGCATTTTGACGACGTTACGGTTTGCTTCACCGACTTTGTGGGTTTCACGATTTCGAGTGAGACGATGTCGTCGGCGGACCTTGTGGCCAAACTGGATGAGTACTTTACCGAGTTTGACAAGATCATCACGGCTTATGGGCTGGAGAAACTGAAGACGATTGGCGATTCCTACATGTTTGTATCGGGGCTGCCGACGGAGAAGGCGGACCATGCCTATCTGGCGGTGCGGGCTGCACTCGATATTGTTGCGAAAGCGCAGGAGTTGGGTGAGAAGAACGTGGGATTGAACTGGCGGCTGCGCGTGGGGTTGCACTCGGGGCCGGTGGTGGCTGGGGTTGTAGGACTGAAGAAATTTGCGTTTGATATCTGGGGCGATACGGTGAATCTTGCGTCGCGTATGGAATCGAGTGGTGCGCCCAATCGCGTGAATCTGTCAGAGAAAACTTATCTGAAAGTGGCGGACAAGATCCATTGCGAGTCGCGGGGTCTCGTGAAGACCAAAGACGGCAGAGATCTGCCGATGTACTTCGCCAATCGCTAGAGGATAACGCTTGAGCCTTCGCGAGCGATGATCACCTGATCGAAGTGTTGTCTTGCGGCATCGAGGACGGCTCGCATGAATTCGTCGGTGTGGGAGGGATCGTGGTGCGCGAGGACGAGTTGCTTGACGCCTGCGTCTTTGGCAACTTTGACGCCTTCAAGCCATGTGCTGTGACCCCAACCTTTTTTGATCTCGTATTCTTCAGGAGTGAATTGCGCATCGTAGACGAGAACGTCAGCGCCTTCGGCGTGAGTGCGGATGACGTGATCGAGGGAGGGGTCGCCATGTTCGTGGTCGCAAGCATGAACGATGACAGCGCCGTTGGATTCGAGGCGGTAGCCGGTAGCGCCCTGGGGGTGATTTAGCGGGAAGGGGTAAACCTTGAGGCCACCGTTGCAGAGAGTGTGGCTTGGGGCGCCTGCCAGGGTGGAAAAGTCACGCTTGGCAGCGAGAAGATCAAAGCCAACCGGGAAGTACGGGTGGGTCATTTGACCTTCGAGAATGTTCTTTACTTCAGAGGCGGCTTTGGTGGTGTGAAAGCGGACGTGATTGGCAGGGTTATAGAGCGGAGCGAAGAATGGAATGCCCTGGATGTGGTCCCAATGGAAGTGGGTCATCAGGATATCGATGTCGATACTTTTGCCTTCAGCGCGCTGGATCAGATCGAGGCCGAGTTTTCTGGCACCGGTGCCACCATCGATCAAAACTACTTCGCCATTGGCCAGGCGCAACTCAAGGCAGGTAGTGTTGCCACCAAAGCCCAAGTTCTCCGGAGAAGGCGTCGGGATCGACCCCCTCACCCCCCAGAATTTCAGCTCCATGCGGAGTAGTCCTCTTTCTTGGTCCGACATCAATCTAATGATTGTAATTGAGAATGATTTTCCACGCCGGACCTCGCTACAATATTGAAACCATGCAAGGCGATCACATCTCACGAGTCATCTTTGAATATGCTTCGCGAATTGGAGATGCGCGCGAGACTGGGGCGAACTTGCAGCTGAATGCGGATATGGCACGGAGCCTGGTGGGAGCGGACCGGTGCAGTATCTGGTTGATTGACCGCAAAAGCAACGAACTCTGGACGAAGGTGGCGCATGGGGTGGATGAATTGCGGATTCCAATGGGTCAGGGATTGGTGGGCGCATCCATTGCTTCTAACGAAACAATCGTGGTGAACGATACTTCGCAGGATCCACGATTTCTGAATCCGGTGGGTGCGTACCAGACGGTGTCGGTGCTGGTGATTCCGTTGCGATCATCGGACGGATCGGTAATTGGGGCACTGCAGGCGCTGAACAAGCCGGGTGGCTTTGCGCAAGAAGATGTTGATTTGTTGGCACTTGCGGCGAATTACTCTGCGTCTGCGATTGAAAACCAGCGGTTGCGGCTGGAAGCGGAGTCTGCGCGGTTGATGATGCGCGAGCTTGAGATTGCGCGTGATGTGCAACAGCGGCTGTTTCCGGAAACCAACCCGCAGTATCCGACGCTCGATTGCACGGCGAGCTGCCGGGCAGCGAAATCAGTGGGTGGGGATTACTACGACTTTATTCCTATGTCTGACGGGGGATTGTTCTTTACGCTGGGGGATGTGTCGGGCAAAGGGATTGCGGCTGCGGTGTTGATGGCGAGCATCCAGGCCTCCATTCGCTCGCAGGTGATCACGCCTCCCGTTTCGCTGGCACAACTGGTGGGTTCTTTTAATCTGGCAGTGGCGTCGTTTTCAAGGTCTGAACGGTATTCCACGCTGTTTTGCGGGTACTTTGATCCGACACACCGCAAGCTGACTTACGTGAATGCCGGACAGGTGGAGCCGATGCTGTTGCGGGCGGCTACGGGCAAAGTGGAGAGGCTGACGACGGGCGGGCCTCCGGTTGGGCTTTTATCGTTTTCAATGTATTCACAGGAAGAGATTCCTTTTGAAGCCGGGGACATTCTGCTGTGCTACTCCGATGGGGTGAGCGAATCCACAAACATGGCCGATGAGATGTGGGATGACGTGGAAGTGCGGCATTTGCTGGAGGCTTCAGGCGGACGAACTGCGCTTGAAATCCAGAAGATCATCGTGGATGCGGCTGATGCGTTTGCCGGAGAAGCTGAACAGGCAGATGATTTAACAGTGATGGTGATTCGCGGCATCTGATTTGGTTATAATCCAAAGTCTGGCTGTTAGCTTAACTTATGGATATGTTACAATCTCGTGTCTAATTTGCGGCGACTTCTCTGGCCTTTAGTTACCTGCCTCTTACTTCTGTACCCAGCGTATT
This sequence comes from Bryobacter sp., assembly GCA_044376335.1. Lineage (GTDB taxonomy): Bacteria > Acidobacteriota > Terriglobia > Bryobacterales > Bryobacteraceae > Bryobacter. The sequence goes on along the minus strand of JBIPMY010000013.1, from coordinate 7,334 downwards.
TTCTTGAGGATCTGTTGCGTGACCTTCAGACGGGCGCGACAGTACAGGCTCTTTTCATTTTCCGGCATGCAATTGGGGTGGGGATCTGGCTGGCGGTGGCTTGGCTGTTGAACGAAGTGATTCACGTGGTGGCGTGGGACCGTATCAGTCAGCCGGTGCCGACGATTCTGAAACACATTGTTTCCATTCTGATTTTCGGGATGGCGATCACGGGGATTTTTGGGTTTGTGTTTGGGCAGTCGGTAACAGGGATTTGGGCTACTTCTGGTGTGTTTGGGCTGGTGTTTGGATTTGCTGGGAGGTCTCTGATTGCAGACCTCTTTTGCGGGATCGCCTTGCATCTGGACCCGCCGTTTCGAATCGGGGACTGGATCGAGTGGCGCGAGGGGAATGAAGAAATTCTGGCGCGGGTGGAGCAGATCAACTGGCGTAGTACTCGCGTACATGCTCGCGACGATACCAAGACATTGTTTATCCCGAACTCGCACCTTTCGGCTGTGGCGATTACCAACGTATTTGCGCCGCTTGGACGGACACGTCAAATTGTAAGGATTCCGCTGGACCCTGCCGAGGATCTGACCCGGGCGATGCGTGTGCTGCTGGCGGGCGCGTTGACGGCAGAGGGCCCGCTGGCTGAGCCAGAGCCGGACGTGTTGATTGAGAGTGTGGGACCGGAGGGGACAACAGTACAGATCCGGTATTGGCATGAGCCGGAGACTTCGATTGCGAAGGTAAGGGGAGCGGTGTTGCTGTCGGTGTTGGGAGCGCTGGCGAAGGCGGGGATCCAAACGGCGCGGAACCGGCATGAGGTACTTACGGCTCCGCTGCAGGTGGATCGAGTGGAGCGGTATGACCCGCTATCTATTCTGCGCCGGCTGGAGATTTTTTCAGGATTTGAGAATGCTGAAATTGAGGCCATTGCGACGCAGGCAGAGCGATTGGAGTTTGAGGCTGGCGCGAAGATTGTGGTGCAGGGGGAGCCGGGGAGTTCTTTGTTTTTTGTTCTTGAAGGGTTGCTGGATGTTTACATCGAGCAGAGTGGCAAGCCGATGTTGCGCGTGAACCGGCTTGGGCCGGGGCAGTATTTTGGAGAGATGTCGCTGTTGACGGGAGACCCTCGATCAGCGACGGTGAGCGCGGCAACGAGCGTTGTGGTTTATCAGGTTTCAAAGGCGGTGCTGGAGCCGATCCTGAACGCGCGCCCGAGCGTTGTGCATGAGCTGGCTGAGACGGTGGCGCGGCGGCAGATGCAGAATAAGTCGAGCCTGAAGGAGTCTACCCCACAGGAAGCAGAGGCGGTGCATGACGGATTCGCCAAGCAGATGCTGGCGAAGATCATGGGATATTTTGCGAGTTGATCAAGCCGAGAGCGGATTTCACAATTGCTTCGCCGCTGCCTGAGACCACGCGGGCGCTGATGACTTCGTAGGTACCTTCAGGGTAGGCTTTGCTTTTTGGGATGTAGCCGAGGGCGGCATTGGTTTGGGTGGCGATGATGGTGAAGCTGGCTTTTGAGTTTTGCTTTATGTCGAGGCCGAGTTCTACGAAGATTTCTCCTGGGAGGCCAAGCCAAACCAGATCCTTGCCCATGCGCAAGATTTGAATTTCTGCCTGATAGGGTCTGCCGGATCTCGAATCGTTTTCCAGGATGCGGGCGGCTTTGGCGAGCACTAAGGTGGCGGTACTTTTGCTGCGGGCTTCGGTGGCGGCGGCGACTTCATCAGGGGTGGACTTGATGGCTTCGAGTTGGATTGTCTCGCTTTGTCCGCTCAGTTTGGTGTCGTTGACTGGAGTGGCTTCGTCTATTGACCGAAGCACGGCGGCAGCAAGAATTGTGCCGATGCGGGCGGCTTCTGTGTGGCCTTTTTGCGGACGTTTGGAGGTGGTGTCGATGTGGTTGATGTTGCCCGAGCAACCCATCGTAAACACGGTGACGAGTTGGCGGCCGCGGGCGAGCTTGAGAGCCTCGCTGAGGGCGTAGACGTAGTCGGCAGAATACTCGAGGCCGCCGATAGTGTCGAGGTGCATGGCGTAGTTGACGTAGACGGCAATGGCCTTAGCATCTTCGCCTTCGACATAGACAACTGGGACGGCAGGATCGATGGGGCCTGCGGGCTTTACGATATCCGGGTTGAGCTTGCCGGGATTCCAGGCGACGGTGCCGTCTCGCATATGGAAGCGGCGGTTGAAGGGGAGCGTGGCTTCCTGGCCGATGGTAGCGAAAACTTTTGCTGGACGCAGCGCTTTGACTGCTGCAGCAACGCTTTGAGCGATCAGGGCGGGAAGAGTTTGGGAGTAAGTGGTGGCGATTTGCTTCATCTCGCCCTCGAGTTGGTAGCGAGACCAGCCGCTGAGGAGGACCGGTGCCGTGTGGGCGTGTGTGGCACTGATCATCACCTGGTGTTGGGGGATGCCGGTCAGGTCTTCGATCCATTTGCGGGCGGAGGTGGCGATGCCTTCGGGCATGCTGGTGAGATCGCAAGAGACCAGGGCTATTTTCACGCCATCGTTTTCAAAGACCAGGGCACGAGCGAGGAGAGGATCGTGTGTGGCAGTGGCCGCGCGATTGAAGAAGTAGCCGGACATGGCCGCGCCTTGCGGAGGTGTGATGTCGACGGTGGACGCGCCGGCCCTGATGGCGGCGGCTGCATTCAGCGCTACAATTCCTAACACGACAATGCGAATCATGATTCAAACTATAGCCGCACTTTGCGTTTGCGGGAGCTTCCTTTTTGGTGCTGATGCGGTGCAGGATTATGTAAAGACTCGCGAGCAGGCCATTCTGAAAGAGTTTGCGGGGCTGGTTGCGATTCCAAATGTTTCTGCGGATCTGCCGAATGTGCGGCGCAATGCTGTGGCGATTCAGAAGATGTTTGAGCAGCGTGGTGTGCCGACCCGGTTGCTGGTGCTCAATGACTACGCGCCGATTGTGTTTGGGGAGATTGTGACGCCGGGGGCCAAGCGCACGGTGAACTTCTATGCGCATTACGACGGGATGCCGGTGAACCCTGCCGAGTGGATTAACAAGCAGCCGTTTTTGCCTGAGTTGCGGGATGGGGCTGGCAAGGTGTTGCCGCTGGAGCAGGCCAAGTACGACGGGGAGTGGCGCCTATATGGGCGTGCTTCGGCTGATGACAAGGCCCCGATCATGGCGATGTTGATTGCGCTGGATGCGATCAAAGCGTTGGGGATGAAGCATCAGTCGAATATCCGTTTCTTCTTTGAGGGGGAGGAGGAGGCTGGGTCTACTCACCTGACTGAGTATTTGAAGGCGCATAAGGAACTTGTGAAGGGGGATCTGTGGTTGATCTGTGATGGGCCGGTGCATCAGAACCGGCAGCAGTCTGTGGTGTTTGGGGTGCGTGGATCGACGAATTTGAATCTCACTGTTTATGGGCCGAAGAAGGGTTTGCACTCGGGGCATTACGGGGGGTGGGTGCCGAACCCGGCTCAGCGGCTGGCCCGGTTGATCGCCGGGTTTAGCGATGGCGAGGGGCATGTGCTGGTGAAGGATTTCTATAAGGGGGTGGTGCCGTTTAACGCGGCTGAGTTGGCAGCGATTCAGAAGATTCCGGCGGTGGAGGAGATGTTGAAAGAGGAGTTCGGGATTGCTGATACCGAGGGTGACGGGAAGCGGCTGTTTGAGACTTATTCGCTGCCGACGCTGAATTTGCGGGGGATACAGGCGGCGAATGTGGGAAGTATGGCGACGAATGTGGTGCCGGCAGAAGCGAATGCGACGCTGGATATTCGGCTGGTAAAGGGGCTGGACTGGAAGACGCAACTGGAGCGGGTGAAGGCTCATATTGCGGCACAGGGTTATCTGGTGCTGGATCGCGCACCGACTGATGCCGAGCGGCGGAAGCATTCGAAGATTGTGAAGGTGACGACTCGCGAGGGTTATAACTCGGTGCGGACGCCGCTGAATCTGCCGATTGCGCAGGAGGTGGTGAAGCTTGTCGAGTCTGTGGCCGGGCCGGTGGTGCAGATTCCGTCGCATGGGGGGAGTGTGCCGCTGGCGATGTTTGAGGAGGTGACTGGGATGCCGCTGGTTATGGTGCCGATTGTGAATCACGACAACAATCAGCATGCGCCGAATGAGAATTTGCGGTTGCAGAATTTGTGGGACGGGATTCGGGTGATGACTGTGCTGCTGAGCCGGCTTTGAAGCTGCCTGTTTTGAGGAAAGCTTCAGGTGATCAATTGGAGAATGATAGCCAGGCGAGGGCGTAGCGGCGGCCGAATTCTTTCAGGCTTGGGGAGTCGAAGTGGAGTTGGTCGCCTTTGTCCTTCAGACCCTGGCTTGAGACGAAGGCGGTTCGTGGGATGTGGAGGGGGAGGGTTGCGAGTTCGGAGTTTACTCGCTGGAGTTGGGAGTAGTCCTTTGCCTGGACGAATTCGCCGAGTTGGCCTACGATGACCGGGACGTTTTCGGCTCCGAGATCTTTTCTCAGTGCGGCAATCATTTTGGAGAAGCGGAGACGGTAGGTGATGGCTCGTTCTTCGTCGTTTGCGTCGGCTTCGCCCTGGTGCCAGAGGATTCCTCGCAGGCGGGCGTTGGGGCCGGCGGCGGCGAGGGCGGCTTTGGTTCGCTCGACGGCATTTGTGTAATGCGTGCTGCCGGGGACCCATTCGTGGAGTGCGGAGCCACCGAAGGCGGCAGGGATCAGACCAACGGTGGTGGCCGCTTTCATGCTGATGAGTGTGGCGGCGAAGTTGCGACCGAGGCCGACGCCGGTGCGGTCTGGCCGGTCAAAGTGGATTGGGTCGACAGCGGGGATCCAGGTTTTTTCTTTGCTGAAGGCGAAGATGTTGGGGGTGGGGAGGCGGTCTGCATCCGAGACGAGGCCGCGCCCGGCCATGTTGGACTGGCCAATGAGCAGGAAGATGTCTACAGGCTGGGCGTTTGCCACCCAGCAAGCCAATACGATCCAGGAAAGCTTTAGCACGCTCTCCATACTAAACCCAAAGTGGCAGAAACGCTTTTCCACTTCAGGTGCTCATGTGTGAGTATGAAACCGCTAGCAATTCTTGTAGCCCTGACATTTGTGCCCAGCGCTCAATCTTCGCAGATTCAGCCGGGAGCACCAAGCTTAGAATTCAGACAGATCTGGAGCGTGCTTACGAATTGCTTTGCTCAAGACCCGATCTATCGATGGAGAGATTCTCGAGCAGTCGAGTTGCAAAACGAGCGGAAGACGTCACAAATCAACATGGTGGGCAAGACCCAAATGGTGAGCCTGCGAGTGGTGCTGCCGGCAGGATTTGAATACGATCCGAACTAGGTGCGGTTGAGTTCGCGCCACATGGCAGAGTACCAACGGAGGAAGCGCTCGGGCTCTTTGCTCTCGGTGGCTTCGCAGAGGGTGTAGCGCTCGTACTTCATGTCGCGCAGGAGCCAGAAGAGTTCGCGGTAGGGGTAGGGGCCGGCGAGTTCGTTGATGTGGACGTTCTTGATCCAGGGCTTGAGGAGTTCAAAACTTGGCTTGATGCTGTTGCCAACGAGATCTGTCGGGTTTGAGTTCCAGCAGAGGCCGACCTGTTGGTGTTTGGTGGCCTTCATGATGGCGGCGCTGATGGGCGGGTTCTGGGTAATCTTGCCGTGGACTTCAACCCAGATTTCCACGCCGTGGCCGGCACCGTAGTCGCCGAGTTCTTTGAGGCATTCGGCGATGCGGCCGACGGTGGTTGCTTCGGGTACGCCCTCGGGCATGCCGTTGGGGCGGACCTTGACGCCCCAGGCGCCGGTATCGTGGGCGAGGTCGATAAACTTCTTTGCGTCCTCGACATTCTTGCGACGGACAGCTTCATCTGGTGATTGAAATTCAGCGGTGGAACCGTAACTTAACAAACGGATTTTCGACTTTGAGAACTTGGCGGCGACGGCCAGGCGTTCGTCTTTGCTGAGCGTGGGTTCGACGCCGTGCTTGTGCTGGGTTCTGAGCTCGACGGCTTCAAAGCCAGTGGCTTCGAGGTTCTTGATAATTGTGTCGAGGTCCCAATCCTTCAGGATGTTGTAGGTGACAGCCCCAAGTTTCATATTGCCTTCAAGCTATCACGAACCAGGTCAATTACAGCATCCATCTCTTCAAGTTCGAGATAAAAATGCGGGGAAAAGCGCACCCAGCCCTGTCTTGGTGCGGAGAGGATCTTGCGGGCCTTGAGTTCAGCGTGGAGCCGGGTGGAATCAATGCCTGCTTTTCGGAAGCTGAGGATGCCGGAACCGGTGTTGTCGTCGCGATCGAGCATCAGCTCGCAGTCTAGATTTCTTAGGCCTGATTCGAGGCGGCTGGCGAGGCCCATGATTCTGTTGGCTACGTGGGGGATTCCGAAGTCGTTTAGGAGCTTCATTGAGGCTCGCAGACCGAAGCTGCCAGAGACATTGAGGGTGCCGGGCTCGTAGCGGCCGGCGTCTGAGCGCAGGGTCATGTCGCGGCTGGAATAGTCGGCCCAATTTTTTACAGTAGTCCATCCAAATTCGACTGGAAAGATTTGATCTTGAACGGCTTGATCGATATAGAGTACTCCCCAGCCTTCCGGACCGAGCAGCCATTTGTGGCCGTCTGCGGCGAGGGCGTGGATGCCGCAGGCCTTGACGTCGAGAGGGAAGGCACCGAGGCCCTGAATGGCATCGACGAAGTAGAAGACGTTGTGGCGTTTACAAATATCACCAATTGCTTTAAGATCTACCCGGAAACCACTGAGGTAATTGACCCAACTAATCGCAAGCAGTTTTGCGCCACGGCAGGCTTCTTCTACTTTTTCGAGGGGGTCGTACAGACTGAGCCAGCGGACGACGCAACCCTCGCGTTCTTCCAAGAGCTTCCAGCAGTAGTAGTTAGCGGGAAATTCTTCACGGAAAGCAACCACGATGTCGCCGGGCTTCCAGGTGAGGCCCATCTGGATGGTGGCGATGCCTTCGCTGGTGTTTTTGACCATGGCGACTTCACCGGTGTGGCAGCCGATCATGCGGCTGAGTTCTGAGCGTACGCCTTCGCAGGCTGCCATCCAATCGGGGTAGTGGAAGCTGCCCCAGTTCATGGCGTCGTCGGCGTACCAGCGCATGGCGTCGGCTACGGGCCTGGGCAGGGGGGAGACAGCGGCGTGGTTGAGGTAGTGGAGATTCGCGCAAACGGGAAAATCGTGGCGATCTGGGCGCAATTCGAAACTCATTCTTTCCACGATACGTTATAAGCTGTAGACAGGTAGATCCGGAGGCAATTCGCCACATGAAGATTCTCTCAACGCTCGTGCTCTCTCTCGGCCTTGCCCTAGCGCAGGAAGACACCGAAACCAAGGACCCCAAAGCCAAGGCCGGTGCCAAGCCTGCCGAG
>JBIPMY010000555.1:0-3602 GCA_044376335.1 Bryobacter sp. | reverse complement strand
TAGCTGATCGTGCGACCGGATGGATACTTCACCGAGCTCAGCCCCGCCTCGTCATAATTGTACTCAAAAGGACTGAGGGCAACCATCCCTGCTGTAGTCTGCAGGCTCTTGCGGACGCGATGGAGCGCATTTGTAGACCGCCGTCTTCGGAGCTGCACCCCAGGACCGGCCTGCATTTTCGGCTGGCACTCTTGAGGTCTCCCGGTTCTCGTGCATGTTGTTTCGCGGCTTGCCTGGGGTCTTTGACTACGCCGGGCTCAGCGGTGACTCGCGATCTTACGCCACCAGCCAGTATTGCCTTCCCGCTACAGCCACAGGGTCGGCACCCGGTTCTTGATTTTCGAAGCTCGATACCCAGCCCACCACTGCCTCTGTCTACGCTTCAACCCTCACCTCACGATGAGCGCTGCAAGACTCGAGGTCAGCTTGGAGTCGCTCCTCCTTTCCTGTAGGGCTCTTTCATCCTCTATAACATGCCGGTTTATCCAGGCGCTCGGCTGTCCCTCACCCCACAAAATCTGTCCCCAAATCTTCACCTGAAAGAGAATTCCTCCTTCGCACAAACTTTACCACCGTCCCCACGCACTTCAATTTCATATACTCGATCCGAAATGAGCTCAAAGCCCCCAACGGGCTGAAGGTTTTTAAACTTGCCGGCGCTGACGCCATCTAATTCGCCAGAGTTCACTCCGGCGTTGACGACGATTTTGTGGAGTTGCGGCGTTCCTGACGCTTGATCGACATCCCAAACAACACGCCCATTTTTTTCTCGAAGGATAATCCTAGTCACGGTTGAGGGGTACTCCCCGAGTTGTTGGCAATCTACGGTAAGCTTTTTCGGTTCCTTGATAACACGAAATCGCTGGCCTCGACAACCGGACAGCCCCACGGTAAGCAGGACCTGCCAAACGTATTTACGCCGGGTCATCATTCGAACAACCTCTTGAGCGCGTTCCAAAACGATTCAGGCTTGGACACCTGTTGCTGGCCAACCGTCTTGGCACTAGCCACCAAACCTTGGGACTGTACTCGATCAGCAAGTCCGCCTGGAGTCAGCGAAGGTTGCGTTCCCCCGCTCTGGAATTCTGCACCACCTCTTCCTACGACTACGGGACCTGGAGGAGTGTTCTGCAAGATGCCAGTTGACACAAGGGCTCTCTCACACTGATTGACACAAGAATTTCCGATCAGCGAATACGGTGGTGCTGAAGTTGCGTTTGGATCATTGTTCTGCAGGGTCTGTTCTAATTGCTTTTCCTGCTTGTCGGAGACATTGAGCGTCAGTAGATCGGTCTCACGAAGGCCAGCCTGTTGTCCGAGATACGAGCTTGCCGCACCACCCCAGTCCTTATTTGGTCCTTGGCTATAGTTCGTACCAAAGGAGTAAACCTTTCCGTTGATAACAAGTGCAACATGTCCTGCGGGGTTCTCTCTCGTTTGCTTACCGACGGCAAGTTTGGTTTCCCTTCCATCGGGGTCAAAGAAATTAAGCGGATTATTTCGGGTATAGGCATAGCGATTCCAGTTCTGTGGTTCGCTGATGTATATGCTCAATTCTTTTGCGGACCGGGATTCAGTCAAAGGGTTGTGCGGATCCGGGCTCGTAAACCGCCCCTGAGCGCTTGACATATAACGCGCCCCAAAGTAATCCAGCCCCGTCTCGGCATCCCGTTCCTTGCCGGTAAACTTCTGCGTCAGCGAACCCGGCCCGTTGTAGCAATTCGTAACGCCCGCAGCACAAGTCAACGCCGCACGCCCATTCCGGTCCCCCGAAATCGCTTCACCAAACGGCAGGTAATCAAACCTTGCCTTCACCCCGGTATCGTCCCAAAGCGCTCGCGTGCTGCCGAGATGATCCTGCGCCAGGTAACATGTGGTGCATTGGGCTGCCGGTGTGGGATATTCGCCCGTTTTCACTTCATACTCGGCCGCCAATCCACCCATTGCGTCGTACACAAAATACGTTGTCAGCATGACACCACCAGTCCCTGACACCTGCTTCACCCGCTGCCCCGCAGCGTCATAAGAATAGACCTGATTTTTGCTGGTGTTGGTGCCATGAACGGCAGTAGTCAGCCGGTTCTCGGCATCGTAGCTCAGCGTGAAGCCGTTCGCGCTGGTCTGATTGCCAGCATTGTCGAAGCCCCCAAGCAGATTCAGGCGGTTCTTGGCCGTAAACCAGCTCGACGAATTCGCTTGTGCCGTGAGGTTCGAAGGGTAGGTATCGGCCGGCAGATCACTCACCCACCGGTTGCCCCAACGGTCATAACCATTGGTCTGCTTCCAGCCCGTCGACCCTGCCGTGGGCAGAGTTCCTTCGATGGCAGTCTCAAGGCGATTGAGTTTGTCGTACGTATAGTTCTGCCGGACAAGAAAACCGTCTGCCGCGATGTCCTGGCTATCGAGATTGCCATTGTTCGCCGCACCATAACCCATAAAGAGCCGCATTAGAGTGGTGTCTGCGCTGGCGCAGTTGGAAGCCGGATTCTGCCCCAGCACCATCCCCGACATCTGCAAGCGGTTGTTGTAGCAATAGCGCTGCTTGCGGACCGTGCCGCCGCCATAAGTCATCTCTTCGATGGCCCCATGAGCGGAGTAGTCGATGCCGCTGATGTAGGTTTTACTCGCCGCCGCCAAAGTTCCGGTCACACTCTTGACTCTCCCGGCCAGATCGAAGTCGTAGCTGATCGTGCGGCCCGATGGATACTTCACCGAGTTCAGCCCCGCCTCGTCATAAGTGTACTCAAAAGGACTGAGGGCAGCCATCCCCGCTGTAGTCTGCAGGCTTTTGCGGACGCGCCCCAGCGCATCGTATTCCAGATAATCCGTCGTGCTTTCAGTGCTCTTCACACGCGTCAGCCTGCCTTTGAGGTTGAAGATTGTGCCAGTTGGGGCCCCGGCACAATCGCCGCTCACATCGCCGTCGTAGCAATAAACGGCTTCGGGTGTGGTCACGCCAGAGTAGGTCTTTTTCTTCACACGGTTGCGAATGTCGTAGAAGAGCGAAGTGGTTACGCTGCGCGCATCGAACTTCGATATCAAGTTGCCCGCCGGATCGTAGCTGTAGGTGATCGTGCCGTTGGGCGTGCCTTCGGCTCCCATTTCAGGTGAGACCACCGTTTGCAAGCGGCCCAGAGGGTCATAGGTGAAGCTACGGTCACGCCCTCCCTGGATCACTGATTTCAGTTGATCTCTTGAATCGTAGGTATAGCTGGTTGAATAAGCCAGGCCCCCAGAGTTGACGAAAGTTCCGATCGATCCATTGGGATCTTCCTCTACCGATTTCAGCCGCCCGAGGGAATCGTTAATGCGCCTGGACCACTTGTTGGCGGGGTCTCGCATCAGAACTTCGTGATTGTTGTAAGAGAAGCGCGTGATCGCACCATCGGTTGCCTTTACTTCGAGCGGCCGGTCCAGAACGTCAAAGAGAGTTTCTGTCCAGGCGCTAGCGGAGGCCCCCCGGTAAGGATTGGAAGTTCTCCAGGCACGTTGCGTAATCTCACCATTCCGATCACCTTTCTCATTTGAAAGCGATCAGTCTTTTCACGATTCCGATCAGACGTTCGGAGCAAAGCGACGCTGGTGTTTTGATTGTCGTGGGA
>JBIPMY010000554.1:0-3604 GCA_044376335.1 Bryobacter sp. | reverse complement strand
ACTGATTGCGCAGTGCCTGATGAATGGCACCGTAGATTCCAGGAAACTCGCCAAAAAAGCGAGGGAAGAAGCTCATTCCACCCGACTCTTTGGCAAAGGTTCTCATCTGGTTGTCAGCCTGCAAAAAATCAAGCCGCTGAATCGCCCCCATGCCACCGCGAGCATCCACTATCTCGCGCAGGGCCTGCATGATACCGATGGCATAGATTGGTACGCCAGCAGACTGAAGCTTCTTGCGTGCCTGATCGAAGGTCTGTTTGGAAAAGGTATCGACGCCTGAGGCAATCAGAACTACTGCCTTGCGGCCTTCAATCTCACTCATCCGCTCGGTGGTATCGGTCAAGGCGTCGTAGAGGTTAGATTCGCTGAAGGCTGCAATGCGCAGCCGCGCCATCGCTTCCTGGGCTTTGCGCTTGTCGGCCGAGAAATCGCTTAGAATCTCAGGACGCAAATCGTAAGCGACTACGGCAACATAGTCTTCAGGCTTCAAAGTCGATAAAAAGCCATAGGAAGCCTGCAGGGTCTCGTACCAGCTACTGGTCCAGTATTGCTGATAGAGGTTCGAAAACTCGATCACCATGCAGATGGTCATCGGGGCTTCACCCATCGTGAAGTTGCCGATTTGTTGAGGCACGTTGTCTTCCAGAATCCTGAAATTGCCAGCCGGGATATTTGGGATGAACCTGCCTTTGTTGTCGAGTACAGCCACATCGACGTTTACGCTTGTCGTGTCTGTACGGAAGGTGGGAACGCCCTCTGGCAGATCTACCTGCCCCTTCTTGTTCAGCTTTGAGGGAATCTTCTGCAGTTCCGGCTCTGGAGGGGCATCGGGACTGGATTTTTTGCGCGGCTTGGCAACGGTTTCACCGCTTTCTTTCTTGGGGCCACCCTGGGCAAAAACTGGTTCAATCCAACTGAGCGTGCCAATCGAGAGGGCACCGGCCAGGACAACCGCTGTGATGGGGTGAGAAAACAACGCCGAAGACTTCATGAGATTCACTGTATCTCAGTTGACGTACGGGCCGCCTTTGCGGTTCTGCTTGGACATATAAACTTGGAACTTTTTCTTTGCACGCTTCAATTTGTAGTCGGCCCAGGCTTGTTCCAAGCGTCGTTTGAGAGTGGGCCCGGAAGGCCGACGCATAGCAGATTGCCCTTGTGTTGTCTTGAGCAGCAAGAACGCAACGAGCATGCCACCCAAATGGGCAATGTGGCTGACCCCGCTGTTGACCTGGAGCGAACTCAGGAAGGTGATGGCACCAATGATCATCACCATGTACTTTGCCTTGATCGGGAAGAAAAAGCTCATCAAGACAATGCTGTCGGGAAACAACATCCCGAAGGCGAGAAGCAGCCCAAATATGGCCCCGCTGGCACCGATTGTGGGGACAAATTGTGTGCTCGTAAGATAGCCGGCCAGGATCACGCACAATCCGGCACCAATCCCGCAAATGAAGTAAAAGCGCAGAAACCTTTCTGTACCCCAGGTTTCTTCAAGAGTCTTGCCGAACATGAAGAGCGAGAGCATGTTGAGCAGGATGTGGCTGAAGCCCAGCGGATCGTGCAAGAACAAATAGGTGACTGGCTGCCAGACGTGGAGTGCTTCAACCGTCTGCTCGGGAATCAACCGGAAAGGGCCGAAGAGCCCGCCAAAGCCGAGCAGCGTAGCCATGTAATATGCAACGAACACAGCCGTGTTCACAATCAACAGCCATCTCACCCCGGGAGGGACAGACATGGAGGAGGTCGCATAGGATGAGCCGCCAGGATAACGCATTATGTTATTTCAAGATATCAATCAGGATCACGGAGTGGGAAACTTCGACACACAATGTGTCACTGTGCCCGGACAAAGCGGCGGGACAAATAGCCTTCTCCGGCAATCATCGACATGCCAAGAGCAGCCCAGAGCTGCCAGTGGCAGAGCAGCCCGTCTGTAATCAGGAATTCCGAAGTCCAGCCAAGATCGGCCCCAAATCTCCAAAAAGCGAGCAAAAATGCGCCTAAAGACGCGGGTTTCAGAAGATGAACAACAAGCTCTAGCGCTTCGATAAATCCAGCGCCAAGCCTGAGATCGGGCCACTCCAGTGGAAAAGATGTTTTTACGATTACTTTAACTGCCATACAATTAACTTCTCGGCTCAATCATGAGATGCAATTGAGGGGCCAATCGCTTCATCCAGAAAAAGAAAGGCCGCTCTCTCTAAGAAAGCGGCCTTTGCTTGCCAAATGGCTCAAACTTGTCGAAAAAACTACTTGCGCGGTTCCATCACTTTCGGAGTTGCGAGGTAGCCGACGATGACATCTTTCTTCACTTCGTTCACAACCAGTTCATAGGGCTGACGAGCCTTTGAAGTGAGGAACTGAACCGGCTCATTGACGGTCTTGTCCTTCTTTTCAACGCGCTTATCATCCACGGTAACTTCGATCGTGTAGCGATTCTTCTTCTGATCTGTCTTCTTGAGAAGGATCATGATGTCGCCGACTCGGGTTGCGTTCTTGGTCTTACCAAGATTGAACTCGTAATAGTTGCGCTCACCCAATCGCTTCAAGGCTTCCAGTTCTTTGCCGTTGGTTGCGATGTAGCCACTCTGGACGCCGAGGTCGCCGGTGACCTTTTTCAAATCGGTGATCGTGCGTTCCAATTCGGACTTCGTATTGGAAACGTCGGTACGGACGGCAGAAACCTCAGTCTTTACTTCGTTCACCTTGGTTTCGGCAGCGGCTGAAACTTCGCCCACCTTCTGGGTGATTTCAGTGGAAAGCTGTTCCTTTGTCTTGCGCTGTTCGGCTTCAAGACGGCTTGCCATGCTGTTGACCTTCTGGTCTGCTTCTACCTTGGCCTGGCCAACGGCCATGGCTGCCTGACGGCGTGCGGTCTCGAGCTGTTCCTGCATCGCTTCCAGATTGCGACGGCTGGTCTGGTTGCTGGCAGTGGCTGTCTGCCGCACATCGCTCAGCTTTTCTTCAAGCTGAATCTGGACGCGGTCCATTTCTCCGCGCAATCGATCCAGTTGCAGAAACAACCAGACGTTGGAGGCAAGCAGCGCAATCACGGCTCCAAACAATATTGGGATCTTCAAACCACTACCACCAGAATCTGGCTGAGACATATTTCCATCCGACATATTCAATTCTCCTCGTTTTCAACAAATGTATCAAACTTCTGCCCTTGGGCTATTTCTGTGGTCTTGCAAACGGCAAGTATTCCTGTTTGGAACACCCTGCTTCAAAGCAAGCCCGGCAGCGCGCTTCGTACATCCCGGCGGCTCCTACAACGATTAGATCCGCGCTCTCGAAAAGACGTTGCGTTTGTTTTGCGGGGTTTCCACATCTCATGCAAATGGCCAGGGTTTTGGTGATGCTCTCGGCCATGGCGAGCAGATCGGGGATGGGGGCAAAGGGCCGACCCATATAATCTGTATCCAGCCCGGCGACAATGACTCGCTTGCCGGAATCGGCAAGCTGGTTGCAAATCTCAACCAGGCCCGGGCCCATAAAGTTTGCCTCATCGATGCCGACAACCTGTGTGCGCCAATCCAGGAGCTTTAAAATATCGCTGGCATCGTTCACAACGGTTGAAGGGATGCTTTGTGAGTTGTGG
>JBIPMY010000466.1:0-4604 GCA_044376335.1 Bryobacter sp. | reverse complement strand
CAAGTTCTTTCCTTACAAGTTCGTTTGACTTTTCTTCGAGGAAGCATTTCTCAATCACATTTCGCATTTGGATCGGAAGTCGATCCAAAGCATCGGTCATGCATTGTATTTCCCTGGCTCGTTGGAATTGTGCAGAAAGCGCGCCTTCAGAGTCAATTGCACCTACCTTAGAATTACTCCGTGTAGGGCCAACTTTACGCTCATTCCTATACGCCATCTGGCAATTTCTGGACATAATAGTGCACAGATGCTCAATTAATTCGGATGGATTGTGCAGCGCCCCTGAGCGTATTTCATCCAGTAGCGACAGGAAACTTTCTTGCAAAGCATCTTCATAGTGCCAGCCGATACGTCGCCTCAAAAACATTCTCATTACAGGAAGAAGCTGGTTATATAGTCTTCCAGTTTCTGAGTCGCAACCGGATCGGATTTGATAGAAGAGATCTTCAAGCTTGGAATGTGTTGAAGCTTCCAGTGTTCGCAAAACGGGCAGGTTTAATGACACGGGACAGTCCTTTGCAATCGATTTCAATCTGTTTGGGAGGCGAGAGCAAAGTCAAGACATCAAGGCCGCATCAAAGGCAAGAACGGCCCAAGACCAAATGAGATATAAGGCTATTACCTTAGGTTCGATTTTAATCTAAGCGATCTGTAGAGTACAAGAAAAAAGTGTGTGATCATTGCTTAATGCTCTTGAGGAAATCGGTCTTTGCCAGAGAAGAATAAATTAATTCTAGTAATGCCACATGTTCGGCGCAATGCGAACATGTGGCAAGATGATCTAGCAGACGGTCCTCTTCGTCTTTAAAGAACATTTTCCCGCGAAAATAGTCTTCAATGTTTGGGTCCCAGCCCTCAGGACAATATTCCGCATAGGGGTTAGGACAATCTAAAGTCTTGATGGCACTCATCGTGTGCTTCCTAAATGTGAGATCCGGGGGAGGCTCAACGGGTAGTGCATGCCCGAAGTGATTATTCTCAGAATTTGACATGAAAAGATTTCCTCCCGTCGTGTGGGATTGCGCTTTGCTATGTGGCATTGTCTGGCGGAGCAGCTTCAGCGAACGGTACTCGCGATGCGTATTGGGCACCGATGAGGTCGGCGATGAAATGGCTCATCGCCAGCGGCAGCCTGTTCGTGTTTGGCTTGCTGGGCTTAATGGTCGCCACTTTTAGGAGTGCCTTTCGATAGGAACACGGTTGTCTACAGGGAGCGGGTGGCGGCCATTGGCGCGGCGGCACGCTGGCACGGCCTCCCCAGAGGACCGTTTCCCGTCCCTGCCTTTGTAATAATGATTGGCCATTTTGACAACATGTGTACGCGCTGGCAAGCGCGGTTAGCTGCTCGAAGCTCCAAGGATTGACAAGGCCCCCCCCAGGACTACTTTGGCAAGTTGCAGCCTGCGCGACGTAGGCTTTCTTCGGCCTGATTTGCGCCCTCGATAGCCCAAGTCGCAAAACCGGGCTTTCCTTTGTATGGCAACTCGGCAATGACCTTCTCAGCGCCAAAAATGCGTGATATCAAGTCGGGTTTCTCTTCATCCAAGATGGCGAAATAGAAACCGTTGTTGTAACCCATGGGTACCTCGGCATCAATGTAGTTCGGGTCCTCGCCGATTTTCATTTTGATCCGCGTAAACAGCTTTCCATCCCTTGCCGTAAAGCTAAATCCGTATTTGTGGTACTCCAAGCCTTGCTGGAGACTACGTTGAAGTAGGCTCTTAAACAGAGCGTCATTCAGACCATTCGAAATGGAGAAGTTTTCCGCAATGCGAAGTACTGGTTTTCCATCCGTGCATCCGATCAGTAGGGTTGCAACTGAAAGACCTTCAGCGTCTTTTTCCATGTAGGCATTTTTGAAGCCCGTTACGGGATTTGCTTTCTTGTCAATCGAAATTCTCCAGCCAGACTTGGAGTAGCTGGCAAAGCAGAAGCCAATTAAGAGTAATGCCATCTTGATGCTCATAGCTTCAGTCTAGTGAAAATGGCTAACTGCTCAAGCATCCTGTTGGGGAAATCCACGCGACCCTAACGACGTGCGCGTGACTCATCGGACGGATACCAGCGCTGAGCGCCAGAGATTTGACAGCCCCCGCCCGAACCTACAGCCGCCACACCGAAGCGTCACCCAGCCCCATCACCGCCAACGCCCAACGCACCTCTGGCACGTCCGCTGCCTCAGGCACCATCGCACACGCCACACCGCCCATCCGTTGCAAGCCCACACCGGCACGATTGAGCGTATCCGCCGCCCGATCAATTGCAGTCTGTGATGGCGCTGACACTTCAGCCTCAAGCAGCGCCAGTGCTTGCGCCTTGCCGCGCCGCAGAACCGCTATGTGAGCCTCAATCGCCCCAAGGTGCCGCCGATCCACCTCGATCAAGAGACGGCCCGCCTCAGCGCGAACAATGCCCAATCGTCGAACCGCCTCAAGTGCTTCACCGATTCCCATGATTACCTCTCCGGCCTGCGCCGTCCGCTTTCGCTACCGGCACGGCCTAGACCTCGACCAATACCGCGCCAGCCGAGACAATTCGGCCATCCCGTTTCACTACACGCCCATCGGATTCAAGCCGCTTCAGGGCCTCTCGAACGTCACCGCGCGACAACTTCAGTTCACCGGCAAGCCCGTCAATCTCGCGTGCCGTCATCCCTGATGAGTGCCGCCCGATGGCATCGGAAAGCCGGTCAAGCCGGTCACGCTGCCGGTCGTTGCTGGGGTCCGCTGTGACCTCGAAGCATGAGCCGCCCAGCTTCAAATGAATTGGTTTTGGCTCTTCAGCAGCCCTCAGCTTGAAGCAGGAAAACTTTAGGCTTTGCATTGGTTCGCCTTCACCATCGGCCTCAAGCAAGTACGCCGCATCGACCGCCGCCAGAACGTCGGATGACCCGCGATAGTTCTTCCCCGCGTCACCTTTGCCGGAATGATGGATGACGACCACAGCCGCCCCGGCATCCGCTAACCGCCGCAATCTCTGAAACCATGCTCGGACTTGAACCGAATCGTTTTCAGAGTCGCCGGTATAGTGGGCCGACAAGCTATCCACCACGATCAGCGCACCAGCCCGCGCCGCGTCCATAAGTTCGTCGCCGCTAATCTCGATATGCCAATCAAGCCAGCCACCGACCCAACAAAGCCCCTCGGCCCTTTCCATGTTGAATCGTTCCAGTCGGGATTGAGCAACGCATAGGGGGTTTTCTCGATCCAACAACACGGCCATCGACACCGGAGACACTTTACGTCCCAGCCAGGAATCACCGACCAGTGCCGCTCGTATTAGATCGAGCGCAACGAAGGACTTACCAATGCCGCCCCGGCCAGTCAAGAGCGTTATTCCACCAGCAGGGACCATGTTGTCGATCAGCCAGTGCACGGCCACCGGCGGCAGAGAGCAAGGATGCGGCACTTCCCGTAGTCGCCGCACGGTTGGGACCGTTTCAGGGATAGCCCCCGGCCCCGCAAGCTCTCGCACGATACCAGCCAGCGTTTCATTCATGCGGCACCCCGGCCAACATTGCCACGATCAGCGCCGTTATCCGCCGTGTATCCGCTTCAAATTCAAGAGCGCATCTTATCCAGTGCCGGTAAGTTTCAGGGTCGGCAATCTCGGCCCGTTCCCGAAACTTTCGCCACTCATCCCCACCAGCCCGCGCGATACGATCCACAGGCGACCAAATCGCCAACTCGTCCTCATCGTCCCCGGCCAACTGCTTGCGCATATCAGCCAGCGCCCCCACCATTCGTCCAAGTAACTCATCTGGCACCACCGGCAAGCGCCGCGCCTCCTTCGGTCGGCACGTCACCCGCCCGTATCGCTCACTCCACCAGCGCCGCCCCTCAGTCTCACCCAGGGCCTCTTCGGCCAACTGCAACGGCCCGCCGCCCCGACCAGTCACATGATCGAACCATCGCTCACCATCGACGGAGATGTTCCGCCCGTCGCCTCCGCGCCAAAATGCACGGCAGCGCCCATGGATGACCTCGGGTCCACTCAAATCGCGGATAACCTCCGCAACATTAGGCATTTGCGCCAGCCTCGATCCAGCGGGTCAAGGAATCTGCTTTTACACGGACGGCCCGGCCTAGTCTCACGGTTGGCAATTCGCCCCGGTTCATCGCGCCATAGATAAATCCGCGCGAAAGGCCAGTCATGTCGGCAACTTCGGCGGCAGTGTATAGAACCCGTTGCTGTGCATTGGGTTGTAATGAATTAGCTTTCATATCCACAGTTTGCGCTTAATGCGTTACTATTGCTATAGGCATGACTAGTAACACACCAGTAACGGCGAAACGCAGCGGAAGGGATCATGAGATGGACGCCGCCATCCTCTTGGACCGTGCCATTGGCGTTCATCGTGGCTACTGGTGGAGGTTTTCAAGGTACGAGATTCGAGATGGAAGAATCGTTCCAAATCCAACAGCCAGACTCCAGAAGTACGACCCCGCAGCTCTTGATGTTAAGCCCCATAGTGCGCTGTTTGACCTTGCTTGGGATCTTGGATTGCTTCAGGATCGGCTACCAAAGCTCGACGACATCTCGGACGCTAGGATATTGGAATGGTGCAACCTTTACGGACTCCTCGGCTTGCTGCCCGGACGGCT
>JBIPMY010000018.1:0-30409 GCA_044376335.1 Bryobacter sp. | reverse complement strand
CTTGGGCCACGACCACATTGTTCCTCTGATCTCTCGCGACATCAGGACGCCCAAGGGATGGGGAGGCACTCGCAAGTTCGACCCCTATTACGTATCACCAGACAGTGAATCAGGCCAATTACTATCAGCCAACGATCTTGCCAAGTGGTCCGAATTTGCTCAAATAGCGGCACCTGAGGTGATACTTCGAGACGAAACCGAGAAGGCATATCGTTGCGGCAGACCATCAGAACTTGGAATAAATCGCTACTTCGGGATCAGCCTTGAGAACGCAGACACGTTTCAATATCCGATGCCGTTATCCGACGAGTTCTGGCTTGCCTACGGTGAGCCGAAGGGTGAATTTTTGAATATTGTCCGCCTTATGGCTCGAACCCTTCGAGACGCCCAGGCGCACCTCAAGCCTTCACGCAGTATGAGAGTGAGACAGGAACGTGTTGATGAGGCATTTGACGATTTGAATTATCAGCTTGAAGGGGTTCACCCCTTCATGTCGCCGATCCGCGATGAAGCCAAGGTTAAAGACGGAATGACGGATTACTCTTTACTGCAAACCATCGCCCGTCTGATTCAAATCGATTTACTACGCGGCCTTGCCCCGCGCGAATGTCCCAATTGTAAAAGGACATTCTTCGATGGCAATGAACGGAAGTTGTATCACAGTGAGCAATGCCAGAAGCACTTCAAGGTGAAGGCTTTCCGCGCCCGTGAAAAAGAAGCCCAAACGGCCAAACGTGCCGATACTCCAAAGCAATCGAAAAGCACCCATGCGAAGCAGTAACAAGGCTATCGGTAAGCGTGCCAGTGTGCCGCCCCCTGTGTGTCGGCACGGCGGCACGCATAGGCCAAATAGCCTGATTCTTGTATCACTGATTCACGCTGAATGCTCTGGCGTATCACTAAGGCGCAGCACGTCATCCACTCAAGAGGGAGAATAGAAACAGCCATGGCAACCCAGAAAAAAGGCAAACGGGCCAACTCTGAAGGCACCATCCGGGAGCGTGCCGATGGCCGATGGGAAGCTCGATACAGCTACCGTGACACCAAGGGCCTACCGCGTCGAAAGAGCCTATTTGGCCACACACAAAAGGAAGTCAGCGACAAGCTTAGAGAAGCCCGCCAGCAGCAAGCCCATGGCCTTCAGCCCAGCGACGACCGCATCACCCTCGGCAAATACCTTGCCGGTTGGCTACAGCATGTGGCAGCGCCAGGGGTGAAGCCTAAGACCTTAGCTTCATACACCCAGTTGGTCACCAAGCACATCACACCCAGCCTCGGACACTTGCAACTCACCAAACTCGATCCTCAAGTACTCCGAAAGTTTCTAACCGCAAAGCAGGAATCCGGCCTCAGCGGTCGAACCTGCCAATACATTCACGGCGTGCTGCGTAAGGCCCTTGCCGACGCCTTGAGAGATGGCCTGATCGTTCGCAACATAGGCACGATAGTAAAGGCACCACGCGCACAAGCAAAGCCAGTTGAAGTACTCGCCCCCGATCAAGTACGCACCTTGCTTGCCGCTATCGCAGGAGATCGGCTGGAAGCGCTCATCACCGTCGCCGTCGGCCTCGGCCTCCGGCAAGGTGAATGCTTTGCTTTGAAATGGAGTGACATAGATTTTGAAGAGCGTGTCTTGCACGTCCGGCACGCTCTGGTTCGATTGAGTGGCAAAGTTTTGATGGATACCCCGAAGACACGCAAAGCCGCGCGCACAGTGTCACTGCCAGCCATGGCACTTTCCGCCCTTGCCGCCCATCGCAAGCAGCAGGAGATAGAACGGTCTTTCGCCGGTCCCCACTGGAAAGCCGCGATTGTGGAGCATGAAGGCAAGCCCGTCGAAGTTGATTTGGTCTTTCGCACCACCACCGGCACCCCGCTTGAAAGCCGCAATGTGACGAAGCGATTCCAGCGCATCCTTGCCGAGTGCGGATTACCCCGGCATCGCTTCCATGATTTGCGGCACAGCGCCGCTACTCTGCTTTTGGTTCAAGGGGTCCACCCTCGGGCAATCCAACAAATTTTAGGTTGGGATCAGGGCGCAATGTTGGAGAGGTACACACATTTGGTGGATGAGATCCGGCGGGATGCTGCCGACAAAATGGATGCCATTCTAAAGCCAGTTGGGGTCAGCGTTGGGGTCAAAAAGCAAAAGCCCGCATCGCGCGGGCCTCTAACTAATTGATTCTATTGGAGCCACCCGCCGGAATCGAACCGGCGACCTACTGATTACGAATCAGTCGCTCTACCAACTGAGCTAGGGTGGCCCAACCTTTTTATTTTATCATCGAGCTCAGTGTGTCGGCATCCCCTCATCTCGATTCTGTTCGCCATGGGCCTCGCAGCTCAAGGCCAAAAACTCGAGACCCCCTCCTCGGTAGTCAATGATCAACTCCCAAAATGGGTGCGTTTCAGCTTCGATCACCGCTTCCGTTTTGAGAACTATCAGGCCCTCCGCTTTCAACCCGACAACGACGACCAGTGGCTGCTGAACCGCTTCCGCATCAACATGACCGTTCAGCCACGCACCTGGATCTCGTTCTCTTTCCAGGCCCAGGACGCCCGCGTATTCTTTAAAGAAAACCCGGCTGGTGCCGCAAACTTCATCAATCGCACTGACCTGCGCATGGCCTATATCGATTTCGGCGACATGGCCAAAGGCCGCATTGCGTTGCGCTTCGGACGCCAGGAGTTAGCCTACGGCGAAGACCGCCTCCTCGGCGCAGCCAACTGGGGCAATGTCTCCCGTACATTCGATGCCGCAAAGCTGGTTCTTCGTCAGGGGCCAAACCAACTCGATCTCTTCAGTGCTTCGGTGGTTCGAATCCAACCCCGCGGCCTCTCCCACCACATCCAGGGCAACAACCTTCATGGTGCCTACTTCTTCTGGCGGAACCTGCTACCCGGGGCATCGTTTGAACCCTACTTCTACTGGCGGCTCAGCCGCGCGGCAAACGGCCGCACCGATCGCCGCGTCATCGGCTTGCGCTGGCTCGGGCCTCTTCCCTCTCGCTTTGATTACTCCACAGAATTTGTGCAGCAATTCGGCTACACCGGCCCCAGCGACATTCGCGCCTTCGCCTCACACCTGGTCTTGCGCTACAGCTTCGAGCGCGGCAAGAAGTGGAAGCCCCACTGGCTGGCAGAATACAACTACGCCTCAGGAGACAAGAATCCCAACGACCGGCTCAACACCACCTTCGACCAGATCTACCCCACCCCGCACAACAAAACCGGCCTGGCAGACCAGATCGGTTGGGTGAATCTACATAACCTTTCTACGACTTTCGACTTCACGCCATGGCCGAAATTTGTGGTGCGAGCTGGGCTCCATGACTGGCATCTCGTGCGCGCTAACGACGCGCTGTATCTTGTAAACGGCAGCCTGGTCTATCGCGACCCCACCGGCCGCAGCGGTACACACATTGGCCAGGAGGCAGACATTCTGGGCACCTACACAAACGGGCCACACATTGTCAGCTTCGGCTACGGCAAAATCTTCCCCGGCCCCTTTCTCAAAAACGTAAGCCCGGGCAGCCAGCTGCACTACGTTTACCTCAATGTTGGCTATCGTTTTTAAGCCACTTCTGCAAATCCGGGAAGAGTAGCGCCTTCACATCAGGTAGATCGAGATCCTTGCGCTCGATCAGGCGGGCTGGCAGATCCATCCGTGCAGCAACAGACGAACCTTTGCGCTTTTCCCCAATCGCCTTAACGCTCTCATAACCCATCTTGAAAGGGTCCTGCACCACCAGAGATTCAATCCAGCCTTCCTTCAAATCCGCAATCAACTGCTCGCTGGCATCAAAGCCCACCAGCTTCACACTGCGGTTGTTACGGCCCTTCAAAGCCTGTACGGCCCCAGCCAGACTCGATTCGTTATCGGCAAAGATCCCGGCCAGATCTGCATTCGCCGACAGCGCATTTTCCGTTACCGCCATAGACTTTGCACGGCTTGCCATCCCAAACTGGACATCCATCACAGTAATCCCCGGAAAGCCCTTCTTCATCTCCTCTACAAAGCCCTCTTCCCGCTCCATCGTAGACGCGCTGCCAGGCATAAAGCCCACCACCAGCACCTTGCCCTTGCCACCCAACACCTGCCCCAGGCGTCGCGCAGCCATTCTGCCGCCTTCGCGATTGTCGGTTGCGACATAAGTAATCCGCTGGGCTGTATCGACATCGCTATCGTAAACCGCTACCGGCACACCCTGCGCAGTAGCCCGTTCAATCACCGATACCAGCGCCTTGCGATCCACTGGCGCAATCGCAATTCCGGCCAGCTTCCGCGTCACCATCGATTGCGCGATATCGATTTGTCGAGGAGCATCGATCTCAAGAGCCGGCGCATTCCACTCGATCTCAAAGCCGTATTCACGCCCGGCCTGCACGGCCCCGGCATGCACCGTCTGCCAGAACTGATGGCTTGCCCCCTTGGGAATCACACCCACAACCGGAAGCCCGGCTTTCTGGCAGGAAGCAAGGCAGAGGATCGCCATCAAAGGGAAAAGGATACGCATGCTAGCCTCATCATATGCCGCTTGTTGCAGTGGCCCGGCTGGAGGAACTCTCGCCCGGCACAAGCGTTGAGGCGATTGTTGGTGTTGAAACCTATGTCGTCTGCAACCACCAAGGAACCATACACGCCCTCGAAGGCATCTGCCCGCACCGCAATGGCCCGATGGGTGCCGGCAATTTCGCCGACGGCATGTTGATCTGCCCCTATCACGGCTGGGAATTCGATTGCGTTACCGGCGAATATGACATGAACCCCAGAGTGAAACTCAAGAAATTTCCGGTAGAGATCGAAGCCGGAACCATCTACATACAGATCGAAAACATTGCCTGAACTGCCTGAAGTTGAAACCGTCGTCCGTGGCCTGCGCGCCGTGCTTCCCGGCCGCAGCGTGCTTGCTGTTGCTGGCGTTGCCCCTGAGCTAGCGGTGGGCAAATGCATTCTGGCAGTGCGCCGCTACGGCAAGTTCATCGTGCTTGATTTCGATGACGGAATGCTCTTTGTGCACCTCGGCATGACCGGCCAGTTGATGCTGTCCAGCGAGCACAGCAAGTTCACTCGCGGGCAGGTCTTTCTCGATGAAGGAGTGCTGCGCTACGACGACATCCGCAAATTCGGGAAGGTCTTCTGGGCTACCACTTACCCTAAACGCGGCCCGGATCCGCTTGAGATCACACCAAACGAATTTGTCCAGCTCACGCAGAGCCGGCGCACGCGAATCAAGGTGCTGCTTCTCGATCAGGGCTTCTTGCGAGGCATGGGAAACATCTATACCGACGAAGTGCTTTTCCTCGCACGCATCCATCCGATGACCCCGGGCGATGAGCTGAGCAAATCGAAGTTGCTCGCGCTGCATCAGGCCATTCAGGACGTACTCGCCGCGGCAATTGATGCCGGGGGCTCTTCGATCTCAGACTACGTCAATGCCAAAGGCGAGAAGGGCAGCTTTCAGGATCAGCATCAGGTTTACGGCAAACACGGCAAGCCCTGCCCGCGCTGCGCATCTACACTCGAACGCATGCTGGTGAGCCAGCGTGGCACAACCTTTTGCCCGAAGTGTCAGAAGCTCTAGCGAAGCTGCTGCAATAGCTCAGTTACGGCTCGGGCGATCTGCGCGTCGCCAGCTTCGCCAATCGGCCGCTCCACAGCAACATCCACAGGCCGCGGATTCAGCTCCATGTTTTGCCCGCGAGTATCGGTGATTGCCGAACGAGGCAGGCGTAAAGTGGAGCCGTCAAACAATGGCTGATTCCAGGTAAAGATGATCCAGCCGGCCGTGGGCTCACCGACGGTCTTGCCAAGCTTCAGATACTGATAGCCCTCGGTGAAGTCTTCAGCGTCAGACAAGCTGTGCTGATTGGTCAGCAGCACTGTAGGCAGATCAAGCGCCCGCTGCCCCAGCATCGTTCGATTGGGAGAGGCCACCGTATCGCCCCTCTCCCGCATCGAGAAGTAGCTCTTGCGCGCCAGCACATCAATCGCATAAACGTTCACAAAGCCACCATTGTTGTTGCGTACATCAATCACGACGCCCTTGCTCTTGTGGGTATCTTCATCGAGGTCGAGATAAAACTGGTGTAACGACTCTTCGCTCATGTCGGGAATGTGGGCATAAGAAAGCTTGCCGCCCGAAAGCTTGCTCACCAGCGCCCGCGATGCATCCACCCAGGCCTTATAACGCAGTTGCTTTTCTGCCCCGATTGAGATCGGTTGAAGCGTGAAAGGTTTGCCGTCCAGTGTCAACGTAGTCTTCTTCGAAGTACTGAATTCCAGAATTTCATCGAGATTCGAAGAGGCTGTCAAAGTCTTGCCATTGATTGCCGTAAGCGTCATCCCGGGGGAAACACCGGCCAATGCCGCAGGCCCCAGCGGCAGCACCGAAGTGATCTTGAAACCCTCAAAATCAACACCCAGCCGCCCACCCCCTACCGGCGCAGACAGAGGCAAGCTGAAGCCAAGGTGTGAGGCATTGAGTTCGCCAATCATCAGGTTGAGCGTGCGGCGAAGTTCCTCCGGGCTTCTCGATGCTAGCGCTGGCCGCTCGAAGCGTTCCCGTGTAGCAGCCCAATCGGTGCCATGGAATTTGCTGTCGTAGAAGTGAGCATTCAGGTAGCTCCAGGCTTCGGTGAAGAGCTCCTTTTTGTCGGCATCAAAATCAACAATCAGCTCGGCTGTTGGTGAGATTGCCCGCGGTGCACGCGTATCGAGAGACATCGCAACAAGACGCCCTTGCTCGACGAAATACAGCTCCTTGGAATCGCTGGTGAATTGCGGATTTCCCTTCTGGCCTGGGGTGCTGGTGAGCTGCCGTGGCAGTAGCGGCGCACTGCGCAAAGGGTCAATGCTGGCAGTGTAAAGCTGCACTTGCGGGCCGGATTGGGCAGCAAAAACAAGGGTCTTGCCGTCCGGGCTCAGCACGAAGGCTCCCGTATCGAGACCCAGCGGCAGCAGTGTAGCCCGGCGGCGGATCCCTTCAAAGTCGATGCTGACAGGCTTGACCGCATCCTTCTTCGCCGCTGCCTGAAAGAGTTCGTCAAACTTGTCTTCCCGCAGCGCTGCCGTCTTGATACGAAGGTCGATGCGAACGATCGACGCTGGCTCAGTGCGCTGATTGGTGGAGAAGTAAATGGCCTCACCATCCGGCGACCAGGTCACTCCAGAAGAATTGATGTTCGGTAGAAAACTGATCTGCTGCGCGTCCCCGCCAGCGGTGCTGACCACATAAACATTGCGGAAATTCTTTTCACCCTTGGCGATAAAGGCTAGCCATTTGGAATCGGGAGCCCAGGCCGGGCTGAACTGCTGGTCTAAAGGTGGCAATCCAAAGCGGCCCACCGCGATAGACCGGGCAGCCCTTGTCGATTCTTCCCAAAGCATCAGCTCTGTACCGTTACGCAGATAGACAAGCGCCTTGCCATCGGGGGCCCAGCGCGGCAGCGAATGCACGCCACTTCCGATGGTGATGGGAGTCTCCAACTTCGTCTTGAAGTCATAGACATGGATCTGCGAATTCACGCCTTGCTCGGTGCGATAAGCCAGACGCAGCGAATCGGGATTCCAACTGAGATTCGCCTCCGGCCCGGCGCTGTTGGTGACACGGAAGGCGTCAGCCGCATCGCGCGTCGCCGACGCAAAGATTTCACCACGAGCCACAAAGGCCAGCTTCTTGCCATCGGGCGCTACCGCAAGCGAGCTGAAGCCCTGCGACAGAACGCGTCTTTCGGGAATCATGCTCGATGGCACGCCTCGCAGGCTGAACGACAGCTCTTGCGTCTTGAGCGTTGCCAGGTCGAGAGTATGGATCTTGAAGTTGCGCTCAAACACGATCGTTTTGCCCGAGGCGTGGATCGATGGCCACAACAATCGGCCGCTATCAAAGCGTGTGATCGCCTTCGGCTTCTGCCCCGGCACCAGCGCCCACAAGTTCTCATGGCCACCCTCATCACTCATGTAATAGATGGTCTTTCCGTCTGCGCTCCACATCGGCCACAGGCGCTTTGCGCCACGCCCAATCAGCTTCACCGGCGTCGCTGCTTCACGCTGCAACCACAACTCCGATTCATCGAGATGCGAATGCCCGTGCCGCCACCACTGTGTACTCGCATTGCCGCGGGCGCAGAACACGAGCGACTTGCCATCAGGCGAAGGCGCAGCAAAGAACTCATTGGTGTATTGATCAGCACGAATCCGCTCTGGCGTGCCGCCACCGGCCTGCACACGATAGATGTCACTCATCCCGGAGATGTCGCGAGAAGTCGAATGAAAGTAAACGTGGCCGCTATCGGCAGACCAGCCATTGAGTACATCTGGAAAACCATCGAAAGTGAGCCTGCGCAGAGAACTCGATTCGAGATTCAGCAGGTAAATGTCTCCGCCGCCGCTGCGCGTCGATTGAAAGGCCAGCCACTTGCCATCGGGCGAGGGCATGGGCCGAGAATCGTCCGCCGGGTGAGACACCAATAGACTCGCTTCACCACCCGCAACAGGAGCCCTCCAGATGTCGCCGCCAGAGCTGAAGTAGATCTCCGGTCGATTCGGAGCCATCGCCGGCTCCGCAAAATTCTGTCCCACAAGCAAGGCAGGGAAAAGAAGCACCAGCAGTTTAAGCATGTCTCAGGATAGTAAAAGTTGTAACTTGAAACTATAGAAATGCGCTTGATTTCGTTGATCTTCTGCCTTGCCGCCGCCACCTTCGCAGGCGAGCTGCGTGGCGTCTGGGTAGCCCGCGATTCCCTCACCACTCCTGAAGCTCTCAAGCAAACGATTGAGCGCCTCGCCGAAGCAAACTTCAACGCCGTCTTCGTCAACGTCTGGTCTCGCGGTTATCCGCTCTGGCCCAGCAAGGTTTTTGAACGCGAAACCGGCCTCACCATTGACCCTGAATTTCGCGACCGCGACGTGATGGCCGAGTGCCTCGAATACGCCACGCCCCTTGGCCTCGCCTGCATCCCCTGGGTTGAGTACGGCTTTGTCGCCGGATATTCCGGATACTACCCGGGTGAATCCCGCAAAGGCCCAATCTTTGACCGTCATCCCGAATGGCTGGCCAAAACCAAGGCCGGTGTTGACGCATTCCCGGTAAGCGGCACCCGAGAGAACTTCTACTGGCTCGCCCACGCCAACCCCGAGGCCCAAGGCTGGCTCATCGATCTCATGGTGGAACTGGCTACAAACTACAAAATCGACTCCATCGAATTTGATCGCGCACGCTACCCGCAACTCGACTGCGGCTACGACGACGTCACGCGTGCCATCTATGCCCGCGAAAACGATGGCAAGGAGCCACCCTCCAATATCGAAGACCGTCAGTGGAAGCTCTGGCGTGCCCGCAAGCTGAGCGACTTCGTCAAGACTCTCTCCCAACGCGTAAAAGCCGTCGATTGGCGCATCACCCTAACCAATGCACCCATCACTTATCCCTATGGCCTCGAGACTTTTGCCCAGGATTATCCAGCGTGGTTAAAAGAAAATGCGGTTGATTTCATTTCCCCGCAAATCTATCGAGCCGACCTCGCTACCTATATCCGCGAACTCGACAATAACATCAGGTTTCTAACGGACACTAGCCGTCTGGTTCCTGGCATCGACATCACCAACAGCAAAAGCCCCGAGGTTCTGATCCAGATGATCGAGGCCACCCGGGCCCGCAAACTCCCAGGTGTTGTAATTTGGTACTATAGCGGACTAGTAAGTACCGGAGCGTTGGAGAAGCTCAAGGAGACGATTTTCGCAGAGAAGGCTTCCCTTCCATGGCGTTCCTCACAATTGCAATGATTGCCTAAGGCGATACTTAGAACTTTCTAAGGGATTTCCTGAGGCATCCCTAGGGATTACTTCCATTGAAAAAGTACTAGTCGACCCCTAGGATCAGAGTAGGACGAGGAACCGGAGGGAACCAGCCATGCCTGAGATGAGCGCATCCTTACTTGAATTCAAGATGCCACCTATGATTGACGAAACACCGACACGCAAGATTCGCATTGTTCTGGCTGATGACCACCCCATCGTTCGCGATGGTCTCAAGAAGATGCTGACGCTCGAGAGCGATCTCGAAGTTGTCGGTGAAGCCAACGACGGCCGCGAAGCTCTCGAACAAATTCAGATGCACGAGCCGGACATTCTTTTGCTCGACTTGCGCATGCCGAATCTCGACGGTCTTGGTGCTTTGCAGACTCTGCAGCACATCAATCGCAAAACCAAAGTCATCATCCTCACGGCGAGCGAAGACAAGAACGAATTTGTTCAGGCCATGAAGCTCGGCTGCAGCGGCATCGTGCTGAAGCAGACGGCTCCTGAGCTGATCGTCAAGAGCATCCGCAAAGTAAACGCTGGCGAAATCTGGCTTGACTCTCACACCACCGCAGCCGTGATGCGTCAGTTCGCCACAGCTGGCGGCGAGAGCTTCTCGTCTTCGTCCTCTTCCTCATCCAGTTCTTCCTCTTCGATGGCCAGCTCTCATCAGGGCAAGGTGCGCGAGCGCAGCCCCCTGAGCGCCCGCGAGCGTGAGATTGTAGGCCTGGTAGCCCAAGGCTACAAGAACAAGGAAATGGCCGAAAAGATGTTCATCAGCGAACAGACGGTCAAGAACCACCTGCACAACATCTTCGACAAACTCGGCGTAAGCGATCGCCTCGAACTCGCCCTCTATGCAATCCACAAAGGTCTGCATATTGGCGGCGACAAGTAGCTTCTTGAACTAATTCTTCGGGCTGCCCGTTCTGTACGTGGCAGCATGGTAAGAGTGACGTATCAGGACCTGACCGAAGATCAAGCAATCGCGGGCTTCTCAGCCAAAGCGGTTTACACCAACGGAATGGGGCAGGCCATGGGGGCCCGCTTCGTCCACAACAAGAGCCAGTTTCAACTCGATCTGATCGAGATTCAGACAGTGCCGCAGAGTTATCTGCTGGTACACACCTTCCCCGTTTCAAACATGGGCGAGCCTCACACCCAGGAACATCTCGTTCTGGGCAAAGGCAACGTTGGCCGCGCCGTTGCTGCGAGAGAAACCATGTCGATGGTGGAATCTACCGCCTTCACCCAACAACTCAAAACCTGCTATCCCTTTGCCGTCAACGCCGGCATCGAAGCCTACTTCGAACACTTCGAGCGCTCCAGCTACGCCCTGCTCAATCCCGATTACACCGACGAAGAAATCCGTCGCGAAGTGCGCAACTTTGGCGTTCGTGAAGTCGAAGGCGGCAAGCTCGAACTCGAAGAAAAAGGTTCGATCTACGCCGAGATGATCAGCGCCGCTTCTCAGCCCGGCTACCGCACATACCGAGCCATGGGCCGCCTGTTGCTAGGCACCGAACACCCGGTCAGCTACGATTCGGGCGGAGACCCGGCACACATGCGAAACATGTTGCCCGAGCACATCCGCCGTTTCCATGCCGCCAACTATCATCTGGCCAACATGGAGATGATCACCAGCCTGCCCAAGGGCATCGCACTGGAAGACGCCCTAGCCCGCTACGACACAATCCTGACCAAACTCCAAGGCGACGCACCCGTACGTCCCGGATCCAAATGGAGTGACCTGCCCGAGCCCAAGCCGGCCCGGCCCGAAGGCACAATCCAAGTCACAGACTTTCCCTCACAAAACCTGCAGCAACCTGGCCCTGCGCACTTTGCCTTGCCACTGCTGCCTCGTCTCAACCCGAAAGACGAATCCCTGGCTGACCTCTTCGCCCAGGCCTTTGGCGGCGACCCCTCCACCAATCTATACAAGCTCTTCATCGATTCCAAAACCCGCAAGACCGACACCGGTGCTCGCTCGGTTGCCATGGGTTTCGACAACGAAGCTTATGCCGGTTTCTACGTCTACATCCCCGATCTTGCTGCCTTGCAGGTAAGCAGTTCTCGCCTGCTAGAGATCTGGAGCCTGGTCAAAGACGAAATTGCCAGAGTTGCCGCCTGGCCCGACGACAGCCCCGAGCTACGGGAATTTCACGACCGCATGCAAGCCAACCTGCTGCGCATGAAGCGTTCCGGCGACAAGCTCACCAGCTCCCCTCCCGGCTTTGGCGGCCGCATGAGCCAGAGCATCTGGCCCAGCCTCCTGCGGGATCTGAACGACGAACCGGGTTTCGTGAAATCCCTTGCGCAACCCGAACTTTTCGCTTACCTCGAAGGCATCCTCGCCAGCGGCAAGAACATCTGGCGCGACAAGATCCACGAATGGAAGCTCCTCGAAAAGAATCCCTATATTGTTGCGGCGAAAGCCTCAAGCGAACTCCTCGAATGGGAAGAGACGGCGCTCAAAGCTCGCCTGGCAGCCGAAGCCACACGTCTCATGCACCACTACGGCGCAAGAGACGAACAGCAGGCAATCCTCTTCTACAAGCAGGATTACGACGCTGCCACCGCCGAGCTCGAACGCGTCCAAAGCATGGACACCCCAGCCCGCTTCGTCGATCATCCTCCGCTCACCCTCGACGATCAGCTCGACTATGAAGTAAAGACCGTAGCCGGCCAAATCCCCCTTGTCATTGGTAAGTTCTCCGGCATGAGCAGCGCCACCATCGGCCTTGCCTTGAACGCACGCGAACTCTCCGGCCGCCAGCTCATCTTCGCTTCTATCCTGCCTTCAATGCTCAGTGGCACCGGCCTCACCAAAGACGGCAAAACCCTCAGCTACGAAGAAGCCATGCAGCAGATCCGCCGCGAAATCCTCGGCGTCGGTTCGTCCTTCACCTCAAACCCCACCAGTGGCCGCATCGAGCTTTCGATCACCGGCGCAGGCAACACGCTCGATGAAGCCAAGGCCGCCCTCTCCTGGATGGAAGCAACGCTCTTTGCCCCCAACTGGACCATCGAGAACCGCAGCCGCCTCAAAGACCTCGTCGATCAAAGCATCAACGCACTCCGCGCCACCATGACGCGCAGTGAAGAAACCTGGGTGAACGGCCCGGCCAATTGCTGGACCTATCAGGACGATCCTTTCTACCTGACAATCTCCAGCTTTCATGCCCAGCTCCATCACCTGCATCGTCTGCGCTGGATGCTCACCGAGCCAAGCGTCGATACCGCCACCTGGCTCCGCAGCCTCACCACCAAAGCCCAGCTTGAAGGCGAATCGAGCGACATCGCAAAAGACCTTCTCTACATCGCCAGCGAATTCCCCGAATCCTCGCAAGAAGACGATTGGAACTATCTGGTGCGCGTCACCGCCGAAGACCTTCTCACTCCAGTCGAAGACGCTATCGCCGAGCTCGATGCCGTCCGCAAAACCCTGCTCAAGAAGGCCAACGCACGCATGTATCTCACTGCCTCACCAGAGAACATTGCCGCACTTGAGCCACATCTCGAAACCCTCGTGGCCGGCCTCTCCAGCGACCCAGCCTCACCCAACGCCCCCAAGGTGCCAAGAGCCGTCGCCAAGCGCGTCATGGCCCGCGAGAAGCTCAGCACAGAGCCTCAATTCGTCGGCCTGCTCGCTCCCAACATGCAAGGCGGCGTCCACCTGCACTCTGTCAAAGCAGTAAGCCTCTTTGATCTCGACGAAGAATCCGCCCTGCAATTCCTGGCCTTCAAGCTCTTCGGCGGCGCTGGCCCCCACGGCGTTTTCATGAAGACCTGGAGCGCCGGTCTTGCCTATTCCAACGGCTTACGCTCCAGCGCCTTTGAAGGCCGCAGCCATTACTACGCCGAGCGCACGCCCGAGCTGCCGCAAACCCTCAACTTTGTCGTCAACGCCTTGAAGACGGCACCTCGCGACAAGTCTCTCGCCGAATACACGCTGGCTCAAGTCTTCTCAGGCACCCGCGCCGGCAGCAGCTTTGAATCCCGCACTGCCGCCATGGCTGCAGACCTCGCCGACGGTCTCTCCCCAGACGCCGTCCGTGCCTTCCGCTCCAACATTCTCAAGCTGCGCGAGAAGCCTAATCTCGACGCAGAACTATACAAACGCATGGACGCCGGCTACGCGCGAGTCCTGCCCGGTTACGGCGAGAAACAGGCTCCGTCCACTGATGCCACCTACTACGTCATCGGCCCGGAGAAGCAACTGGCCGCCTGGGAAGCCTATCTCGGCGAACCCCTCTATCGCCTCTACCCCCGCGATTACTGGATAATCACGGAATGACCCGCCCCTTCGCCATTACCGCTTTGGCTCAAGCCATTTTGGAGAAGACTCCCCCCAAAGCAGAGCACCGTATTCCCTACGGCAGCGACCCTCTGCAATTCGGAGACCTGCGCCTGCCCACCGGCAAAGGCCCGCATCCACTGGTGATCAACATCCACGGCGGCTTCTGGCGCGCAGCTTACGATCTCGAACACAACGGCCACCTCTGTGAAGCTCTGCGTCAAAAGGGCGTCGCTACATGGTCGATTGAGTACCGCCGCATCGGCAACCCCGGCGGTGCCTGGCCCGGCACCTTTGATGACGTCAAAGCTGCAGCACTGCACGTGAAGGCTCTCGCCAAACAGTACCCGCTCAACCTCAAACGCACCATTGCCATGGGCCACTCCGCCGGGGGCCACCTCGCGCTTTATCTCGGCGCAGAACTTCCCTTGGTCAAAGGCGTTATCTCGCTCGCCGGAGTTGCAGATCTCCGTCGCGCGCAAGAGTTGAAACTCAGCAAAGAAGTGGTGAAAGACTTCCTCGGCGGCACGCCTGAACAGGTTCCAGACCGCTACAAACAGGCCTCCCCCATCGAGCGTCTCCCGCTCAAGAAACCAACGGTCCTGATCCAGGGTGAGAAGGACAACATCGTCCCGCCAGAGATCGCAAAGCGCTACGTTGAAGCCGCCCTCAAGGCTGGCGACAAAGCAAAGCTAGACCTGCTACCCGGCGGACACTTCGAACTGATCGACCCTGCATCCACTCAGTGGGCCACTGTCGAACGCAGAGTATTCGAGATGCTACGGATCTCCTGAATGCTCTGCTCCAGTTCTTCGTCGCTCGTATAGAAATGCGGCGCAATCCGGATTCCGGCCCCCGGGCGATAGTCCACAAGAATGTCCCGGCGCAATAGCTCCGCTGTCACTTCCTTGCCATTCGGTACATCAAAGATCACCACGCCACCGCGCTCATGCGGGTCTGCGATTCCATTAAAAGGCAGCCCGGCTTCAGCAGCCAATTCAATCAACCGCTGCGTCTGCCGCTGGCTCTTGGCGCGAATCACAGGCACGCCAATATCACGCACAATCTCATAACCAGACATCGCTGCATACAGCGCTGGAATCGCAGGCGTGCCATTCAGAAATCGTGTCGCATCATCAGCAAATTCAATCGGCCCGGGCGTAAAGGCAAAAGGCTCCTTATGCGCCATCCATCCTGTTGCCGCAGGCTCCAGCGTCTGAAGCAAATCCGGCCGCACATACAGATAAGCCGCCCCGGGCCCGCCACACAGCCACTTCACACTGCCACCCGTCGCAAAATCAACACCCAGCTCACGCACACTAAATGGCACCGTGCCGCAGCTCTGGTAAGTGTCGATCATCACCAGCGCTCCCACGCGATGCGCCTTCTCAATAATCGCCGCCACGTTCTGCAAATAAGAGCTTCGAAAAGTGACATGCGAGACCGTCACCAGCAACGTCTCTTCGTCGATTGCCGCCAGAAGTTTTTCCAGCGGCACACTGCGCCCATCGTCAGACCCTACCTCCACCACCCGCGCTCCATACCGGGGCCAGTGATGAAAAATATAGTGGTTCGAAGGAAAATTCAGACTCTCGGTGACGAGCTTGTTGCGTTTGCCGCTCCAATCCAGCGCACTCAGAATCACCTGCTGGCAGATCGATACATTCTGGTGCATCACCACACTGCGCTTCGGCGCATCGATGATCTCACCAATCAGATCGCCCACGGTGATGGGCATATCCCACCAGCCTTCGCTCCAGGCGCGAATCGAACGGTTGGTCCATTCATCGGCAAACTGCGTCAGCCTCTCTCGCGTCTTGCGCGGCATCGCGCCCAGCGAATGGCTGATCATATGGACGGTGTGGGCGAGCGTTGGAAACTCTTCGCGCCACTTCAACAACGGGTCATGCACTCTTTGATCTTCCTATGAATGCATGGATGGGGAAACTCGCCCCCATGATTACCAACACACAAAGCGCGGGTTTCGGGCTCTGCGCCGTCAAGCTGGCAAGAAATCCAGCCGTCCCAATTAGAAAAAGCAGAGGCGTCACCGGGTAGCCCCACATCCTGTAAGGCCGCTCGCGATCCGGCTGTGAAGTACGCAACCGCATCAGCCCCACCACTGCAATTGCGTAATAAAGCCAGGCCGCACTAATAGCCAGCGTCAACACAAAGCCGAGGCTGGAGGAGAAGAGTACGAGCAAGCTCGAAACAATCGCGTGAGCTGCAATCGCTGCCAGCGGCGTTCCAAATTTGGGATGAATCCGGTCTAGCCCCGGCAGAAAGAGCCCATCCTGCGACTGCGCATAATACATACGCGATGCCGTCAGCGTCAGCCCATTCACCGTGCCAACAATCGCAAGCAGAATCACGATCGCCAGCAACTTCGCACCCACCGGGCCCACGACGCGTCCAGCAACATCCGCCCCCACCTGCCCGCTGGCCTGCAACTCTCCAATCGTCAACACCCGCACATAAGCCAGATTCACCATCAGGTAAAGCGCAACAACCACTAAGAAGCTGATCGCAAAAGCCCGCGGCAAATCCCGCTTCGGGTTCTTCATCTCACCGGCAACAAAGCCTGCATAACTCCACCCCTCGTAGCAAAAGAAGCAGGATGCGAGCGCCGCCCCAAACGAAGCCACCGGGATGTCTACTGGCGCAGACACCGCCGCCGCCGGAGCAAAAAACGAAAGCCCAATCAAGGCAAGCAGGGCAAAGATCTTCGCAAAATTCGTAACATTCTGCAGCAACACTGCGGCCCGTGTCGACACCGCCCCAAGCAATGCAATCGAAGCAATCAGCGC
Source organism: Bryobacter sp. (assembly GCA_044376335.1). Taxonomy (GTDB): domain Bacteria; phylum Acidobacteriota; class Terriglobia; order Bryobacterales; family Bryobacteraceae; genus Bryobacter. The sequence goes on along the minus strand of JBIPMY010000018.1, from coordinate 13,503 downwards.
AATCGTGACCGGCACCTGCAGCGAAGCATCTACCGGCACCAGCGCATTCAGATATCGCGCAAAGCCCGAAGCAACAAAGGCTGTCGCTCCCGAGAATAAGGCGAACAGATGCACCCACCCGCTCGAGAACGCAAGAGCCGGCCCAAAAGCTTCGCGCAAGTAAACATAGAGCCCGCCCGTTGCAGGCATCATCGTACTCAACTCGGCAAAGGCCAGCGCGCCACAAAACACCAGCGTCCCAGACACAAGCCACGCCAGCATCATCGCGTTGGTGGAGGGCAGCAATCGGGCCAGTTCTTGAGGCGTCACAAAGATGCCCGCCCCGATCACAATTCCTACAACCACGCTTACTGCGTCGAGCCACGAAAGATGACGCTTGAGTTCATTTGGCATAGTGATATTCTCAACCCATGTCCACTCAAATGCCTAAATCAATTTCGCGTCGTGCCCTGTTTGCTTCTCCTGCGGTATTGGCTCTCGGGCAAGGTTTGCAAGCCCAAAGCTCAGAGCCGCTGCGCATTCTCCTGATGCAGAATTTTGACGAAAAAGAAATCCAGAGCTTCGTCAGTGCAGTGAAGGGTCGCAAAGTGGAAATCCTCAAATCTACCAGCCGCCAGGATATGCGCTCCAAGCTCCCGCAGGCCGAAGTTGTCTTTGGTGGCATCGGTGCAGCAGACCTCGACTACGCCCCCAAGCTCAAGTGGATCCAGGCCGGTGGCGCAGGCATGGAGGGCTTCGACAAGAAGGTACTCGCCTCGCCCATCACGGTTACCAACATGGCCCGCGTCTTTGCCCCAGGCATCGCAGAGACGGCCATGGGCCTCCTGCTCTGCATCTCCCGTGGCATCAGCACCTACTACATGCCCCAGTTCTACAAAAAGCAATGGGACCCCATCGGTGACGTCAAATCGCCAGACCATATCGAACTCGCCGGCCGCACCATGGGCATCGTCGGCATGGGTGGCATCGGTACAGAAATCGGCAAACGCGCTCACTACGGCTTCGGCATGAAGGTCTGGGCCACTGACGCAAAGCCCATGCCCAAGCCAGACTTCGTCGACATCCTGCGCGAGCCCGCCTGGTTTCCTGAGATGGCCAAGCAAGTTGACGTACTTGTCAGCGCCGCTCCGCACACCCCCAAGACAGAACGCATGTTCAACGAAACCATCTTCCGCTCGATGAAGAAGGGCTCAATCTTTATTGCCATGTCACGCGGCAAACTCTTCGACGACATGGCGCTCGTAAAGGTGCTCAAAGAAGGCCACCTCCGTGGTGCCGGCCTCGACGTCTTCCCAATGGAACCAATCCCCGCCACCCACCCGATCTTTGAATGCAACAACGTCGTGATGACGCCGCACACCTCCGGTTGGGGTGTTGAGCGGCAAGAACGTCTGGTTGCGCATTTTGCTGAAAACCTCCGCCGCTACTCGCTGGGCGAACCACTCCTCGCAGTGGTCGACAAAGTAGCGGGTTACTAGCGCGGATGGCCCGATACGCCGCTGTCGATATCGGCAGCAACTCCATGCGGCTCCTGGTCGCTGACGTCGATGCCCAGGGGCAACTAACGAGGCTGGCTGAAGACCGCCAGGTCACCCGTCTCGGGGAAAGTGTCTTCACCCGAGGCATCCTCGACGAGAATGCGATCCGCCTCACAGAAGAAGTGCTCACCCGCTTTCGAGGCATTGTCGCTTCGCACGGCGGTGCATCCATGCGCGCTGTCGCCACTAGCGCTACCCGTGACGCCAGCAACCAAGCTGACTTTCTCTACCGCGCTACAGCCGCACTCGGCGCACCAATCGAGATCATCAGCGGCGTCGAAGAAGCCCGCCTGATCGGGCTTGGTGTCAACGTCACCTGGCCCCAAAACGACGAGCCCGTCCTGATCATCGACGTCGGCGGTGGCAGCGCAGAATTCGTCCTCATGCAATCCGGATCGATGGTAGAAGGCTACTCGCGCCCGCTCGGTGCCGTCCGGCTCAAAGAAGTCTTTCTCGACAAAGACCCGCCCCGTCGAGACCAGATCCTCCGCCTTCAGGAATTCATCGACGAAAAGCTGGAGCTTGTTGTGCGACGCCTCGGCCGTCAGGCCTTCGTGCGAGGCATCGCAACATCGGCCAGCGCCGCAGCCATTGTCTGCGCCGTCAATGGCATCGCACGCAACGAGCGTGTTGCCGCAAACCAGCAATCCGCCACTCAGGAACAAGTACGCAAACTCTACCGCGAACTGATTGAAATGCCAATCGACCGCCGCCGCACCATCACCGGCATCGGGCCCCGCCGCGCGGAAATCATCGTCGCCGGCGTAGCTGTTTTTCTTCGAGCCATGGAGCGCTTTGACCTGCGTGCGCTCTACTACTCAAACGCCGGCGTGCGCGAAGGCATCATCGCCGATCTCGACAATCGTGGTGGCCAGTCCCGCCGCAGCGGCAAACTCCCCGACGAACTCCGCCGCACCGTCGAGACCCTCGCCAAGCGCTACGGCATCTCGCTCGCCCACGCCAAAGTCACTGCAGCCTTTGCCGTTGAGCTCTTCGACCGTCTGCGCCCCCTGCACCGCCTCGACCCCTCCTATGCACGCCTCCTCGAAGCCGCCTGCCACCTGCTCGATGTCGGCCATTACGTCAGCGACACCAGCCACCACAAGCATTCCCATTACCTGGTCAAACACGCAGACCTGCCTGGCTTTACTGAAGACGAGAAGCAGCTGATAGCCCTTCTCTGCCGCTTCCATCGCAAGAGTACCCCGGCTAATCGTCATGCCGAGCTATCGGTGCTCTCGGCCTCGCAACGCCGAGCCCTCGAACTGCTCGTCCCCTTCGTCCGCATCGCCGATGCCCTCGATCGCAGCCGCGACCAACACGTCCGCCTCGCCCGTTGCGAAATCCGTGGCGACGAAGTGATCCTTACGCTTGAAGCTGAAGACGGCAAAGACTATGCTCTTGAGGAGTGGGCCGTAGAACGCAGCGGCGCCGCCTTCCGGTCTGTTTACGACAAGCAACTTGTGGTCAGCAAAGGCTACTGATTAGAACAGCACCTTCAATCCAAGTTGCACATTGCGGCGATCATTGAAGCGCGTATTGCTCACCTGCCCAAAATCTGCCGCGCCAACCGTAAGCCCGGGTGGAGCGAACTGCGGCGTATTGGTAAGGTTGTAAGCTTCAGCACGGAACTGTACCCGGATGCTCTCCCGAATGCGGAAGTTCTTCGCCAGATTGATATCGGCATGGTGCGTTCCATCTGCCCGAAGATTCGGAGTAAAGCGAGGAGCATTACCCAGGGTGAAGGCCGCTGGAGCGCGCACTGCGCTTGTGTTGAACCAGCTTGAAGGCGTCCGTTCACTCACGTTCAGATCCTTCAGGTTGGCAACACTGGCATTCTGAATTGAGAAGCCATAGGTTGCAAGAGTGTTGGGCGATTCCAGCCGAAGCGGCAGGCCAGAAGCAAAGCGCGCCGTTGTTGCCAACTCCCAACCACCGGCGATGAATTCTGCGGCTTTCGGCAAATTCGATCCGAACTTGCGCCCCTTACCAACTGGAACCTCATACAGTACCGTTGCGGCAAAACTATGGGGAACGTCGTGAGCGCTTACCGAGCGGTCTGCAGCAAGATTGTTTACATCGCGGAAGCGTTCATTGATAATCCAGCCCTGATTCTCACTGGCATTATCAATTGCCTTTGAAAACTGGTAGCTCGTCAAGAGCGTAAAGCCAGATCGCAGGGTCTTGTTGTACTTGAGGTACAAGGCGTTAAACGAAGACGTTGCCGCCGGCGTATCGCCATTGAGCTCCACCGTGTTGAACTGTGGGAATGGACGAAGCAACCGATGGCGAGGAACTGTTCTCCCCGCAAACACGCCCGTTGTAAATTGACCAAAGAACGGATTGGTGACCTGATCGTTGAGCGTGTTGCCAAGCGATAGCGCACTGGCCGGAAGCTGGTTTACGTTCAGCAATCCGCCCAGGTTGAGCTTGCGGCCCAGCACGCCGGAATAACCAACTTCGAGAACACTACCCTGCCCGAGTTCAAACTGAAGGTCGAACGAGAAGTTCTGCGTGTAGCCAGTGGTTCTGTTTCTCTGCACTGCGGTTACATCCGATCCTGTTTGAGTCAGCAGCCCGCGGCTGGACCCAACCGGCCGGTTGACGCCATTGGGGAAGGGATTGGATAGAGGATCCTGCGGAGTGATGCCATCGCCACCCCGGGAAGTCGCCCAGTTCGTAGTGACGGTGAAGCCATCCGTACCTGCGGCCGGGCCACCCTGCAGCGCGTTGCAGCATGCCTGCAGATAGAAGATTCCATACCCGCCGCGGGCAACAATGCGGCTGGTTGCCTTATATGCGAAGCCGATACGCGGGGCGAGATCGATTGAATCGAGCTGGGTTTGGCCTCGATCATCCTGATTCACAAACACAAGGCCGCCGCGAAGATCAAGCCCGGTCACCTGGCTCAAGGGATTGCGCGCCGAATAGTCGAAATAGTTGTAACGGTTGTAGCGCTCCGTACGGGGGCGCTGCTGTTCCAGGCGGAGACCCGCATTCAGCGTAAGGCGGCTGGTAACGCGCCAATTGTCCTGCACATAGACGCCGAAATACTTGGCGAGCGGCGCAGGCTGCACGCGGTTAGTGATCGCGTTGTTTACTGCTGTCACGCCACCTGTCGCGCCGGTAGCGGCAGCACCAATGCCAGTGCCAAGAAGGAGCGACGCCACCGAGTTGCCAGAACTGGCGCTCGACACCGCAGCATTCGGCCCGGAGGTCATGCCCCGGTCAAAAGCAAAATCAGCAGACCGGATGTCGATCGAGTTCAGATAGGAATTCTCAAGGCTCAGACCAAACTTGAGGCTGTGCCGCCCAAGCTCTCGCGTTGCGTTCAACTGAGCATTGTCCGTGCGGCGCGGGAAGTTCAGAATTCGGCCATTGGATAGCGTGGCATAGCCGGCAACATTGAATTGCGGCATGTGCGGCGAATCCATCTGCGAGACGAGGTTGGCAGGCAAGCCAATCGTTGTTCCCAATATGCCATCCCTCAAAGTGACAGGCAGCGATTCCTCACGCCAGCGTCCGCTGCCGGCAGTGAAGTTGACGACCAGACGCGGCGATGAAACCCAGGTGGCCCCGAAGGTTGCGTGGTAGCGCGGGGAAGTGCCCTCACTTCCTGAATCTCCACCTGTCCCAAAGAAGCGCGGGGTGACGCCTTGTTGCTCGGCATAGGTGATACGCCCATACATGGTCAACTTCTCGCTCTTGGCCCAATCTACGCGCCCATCGGTGCGCCAGTTGTTTGTGATCGATGTTCCCGCACCAAAGTAGTTGTTCGCATTGGTGATTGCGTTGGTTGGGATAGCGTTTGCACGCGGGTATAGTTCAAGAACTTTAGCGCCCACACCGTCCCAGCGGGTGCGGGGAATCGAATTGCCGGGAAATGCATCACGAATCGAGCCCGACCCATTCGGATTTGCTCGTGTCGTAAAGGGGTCAAATACCAGAGCGCTTGTCCCGTCGGGATTGAATGTTCTTGAGAAATCGCCAGTCCTCTCAAGATCAGTCGGAACCGTCTGTGTTGTCGTTGCGGGTGATCCCTGCTTCAGGCCCTCATAAGTGGTCAGGAAGAAGAGACGCTTCGATTTCAGGATCGGGCCCGAGAGATTTCCACCAAATTGATGACGCTTGAACTCCACCCTTGGCCGCCCCACCCGGTTGTTGGCCCACGCATTGGCATCCAGATTGTCGTTGCGCAGAAACTCAAAGGCAGAGCCATGAAAATCATTCGACCCCCCTTTGGTCACCACGCTGACAATTCCGCCACCAGACTTACCAAACTCGGCGTCGTAGCTATTGCGAGTTACCTGTACTTCCTGCACACTCTCAACCGAGGGCGAGGCGAGCAATCCGCCCCAGTCGCCAGCAGTTGCCGGGATTCCGTCCACCAGTACCAACCCGGACATATCTCTACCGCCGTTGAATGCAAAGCGGGCAACATTCTGGTCCGACGTGTTGTTGGATTGTGCCACCGACATCGAAGTCACCCCGGCCATCGCATGAACGGCAACAAATGGGTTGCGCGCACTGGCTGGCAGGCTCAGCATCTGTTTACGGTCGATCGTAAACGATTGGTTGGCGCTCTGTGTATCGAGCTGCGCCGCCGCTGCCTGAACTTCGATCGTTTCGCTGAGCTGGCCCAGTACCAGACTTGCATTCAGTTCGGCTGCCTGGTTACTCCTGACGGTGAAGGCCGTTGTTGCAAACTGCTTGAAGCCTTTGGCCTCCACTTGTAGCGTGTAGTCTCCGGGAGCGATCTGCGAAAAGACATACCGGCCATCCACCCCAGACGTGGTCTGGCGCGATTCGCTGGTGGCGGCATTCTTGATCCGGACACTGGCTCCGGGCACGGGCGCGGCCCCGGGGTCGCTAATCAAGCCGGAAATGCTGCCTGAAAAGGCTTGCGGGTAAAGACTGGTGGCGACCAGACACAACAAGGGTAATAACGTAATGCGACTGAGCACGATGACCTCATCTGAAGGGCCCAAACCGATCTATCGGTTGGTCCATTGAGACAGATTTTATGTGTCCACTCAACGGACAACAAGTTGGGATGGTGTTTGTAAACGTTTCCAAACTGTTGAAAGCAGGTATAGAATCTATGCAAGGAAGCGTCAGGGTTAGTGCAGAATCAGCTTGGGCAATTCACCGCAGAACAAAAGCTGACAGCTCTTGAGGCTGCTCTTCAAAGCAATACTTTTGCCCGAAGCATTCAATTGAAGCGCCTGCTCACCTATCTGGTCAGGCGTGAAATCGACGGCTCACCAGAGAATCCCACCGAGTACGAAATCGCGACTGAAGCATTGGGGATGCCCGCCGATTTCTCCCCGGGTGAGGATTCCACGGTACGCAATCGCGCCCATAGCTTGCGCAAGAAATTGGAAGATTTGTACCGGCTCGAACTTCCCGAGTCTGCCATTAGAATCGAATTTTCCAGGGGCACCTACCTTCCCAGATTCCTGGAACCCACACCTCTTGTCGAGCCCAATCCGAAGCTGGTTCTCTCTGAGGCTCCAGATGAGCTTGATCTTCCGGCTCCCAGGCGAAAAGGGCCTTCCAGACTCTTGCCTATTGCCACCTTTGTGGCCGGTGTTTTGTTGGCTGGCCTGGCCTTCCTGATTTCTGGATACCGCTTCCCGGTCTCAAAAGTGCATCCGATCTTGCGTGAAGTATGGGGCCCAATCCTCGATGAAGACGCCAATGCCTTAATTTGTGTCGCAACCACGCCTCAGATGCCGATTCGAAGTATTCCAGGCCAATGGAAGCCACTCGCAGGCGAACCCTTCCTCGAAGCGCCACCCAACGTTGTGGACTGGTATTCCAAGTTGCGGCCCCAATCTACGGGAAACAAGATTTATCTCCTACCCACTACCAATTCAGTTGGCCTCGGTGACGCATTTGGCGCGGCTTCTGCAGCCAAGCTATTAACGATGGCTGGTGCCTCATATCAGGTAGTGGCAGAACGATTGGTTCCCCTGGCCGCCATGCGTAAGCGTAACGTGGTGCTGATGGGGGGAGCTTCAGATACGGAGACAGTCAAGCAGATATTGACCGACCGTCCCTTCAAGCTCGACTTCAATCCGGCCACGGGAGATTATTCCATCTTTGAGCAAAAGCCCGGAGGCCGCATCTTCTCAGCAAAGCGGAATTCCGACAATGTCCTCATCGAAGCATACGGAATATTGACTATCCTCCCGAGTGAGGGTAGCGACGGCCAGCAGCGGATGATTTTGGTAGTTGGCTCCTACACTGCCGGTGTGCAGGGTGCAATGGACTTTCTCAATTCTCCCGACGCTCTGCGCGACTTCAAGAACCGCATCGGTGGCAAAATTCCTGCTGCCTACCAGATTGTCGTGAAAACTCGCATCGACAAAATGCTGCCTCTCAGTTCCCGCTATGAGACACACGCCCTGATCGATTTAAACTAAAGGAGCTTCGGGGACTGATGAAAAGACTCTTGTTTTGTCTTGGCTTTGCTTCCCTCGTCGTAGGCGAGCCACGCTTCCTGCTGCACGAGGTCGCCCGCGATCTCAGCGAGGGCGTCAGCGTCTTCGACGTTAACCGCGATGGCCGTCTTGACGTCGTAAGCGGAGCCTTTTGGTATCAGGCTCCCGACTGGAAGCCCCACCGCTTCCGCGAAGTCGGCACCGTCAACGAATACGTCATCAACTGCGGCGAGTTCGCCGTCGACGTCAACGGTGATGGCTACGAAGACATCCTCTCGGCTGGCTGGCAAGAAGACGGCATCTTCTACTTCGAGAACCCCAAACAGATCGGCCCCATCTGGCCCAAGCGCAAGATCACCTCATCGAAAGACACCGAAGGCCTCGCCATGGCCGATGTCGACGGCGACGGCATCCGCGACCTGCTTGTCTCAAACTACAGCCGCCAGCCCTTCTTCTGGATCCGCATCACCAGGGCCGGGCAATTCGAAGTGCACCCCATCCGGCCCAATGGCGAAGGCAACGGCCACGGCATCGGCTTCGGAGACATCGATGGCGACGGCAAAGGCGACATCGTCACCGAGCGCGGCTGGTTCCGCCAGCTCAACTGGCAAAAAGATCAGTGGGAATACCACGCAGACTTTGAACTCCACGATGCCTCAATCGAAATGATCGTGAAAGACGTAAACGGCGACGGCAAAGCCGACATCATCTACGGCCGTGGCCACGCCTTCGGCCTTTACTGGCTCGAGCAGCAGCCGGGCGGCAAATGGCAACGTCACACCATCGACGAGTCTTTCTCCCAAGTCCATACCGTCGCACTAGCCGACCTCGATGGCGACGGCAAGCCGGAACTCCTCGCAGGCAAACGTTACCGCGCCCACAACGACAAAGACCCGGGTGCCTTTGAGCCGCTGGCCTTTCACTACTACAAGTTCACCCCCGGCCCAAAGGTCGCCTTTTCCCGCTACACCCTGGCAATAAATTCCCCCGCCAGCCCCGGAATGCAGTTGATCGTAAAGGATCTTGACGCCGACGGAGACCTCGATATCATCACTGCCGCCAAGAGCGGCCAGTACTGGTTTGAGAACCTCACCGTGAACAAGGTACCCGATTCAAGCCGAGAGACTTTTTACCAACACTTTCCAACTCGCAAATAGCTTTGGTATCCTAGGAGAGTCCTGACGCTGGGAGATCGTTCAATGGTAGGACAGCAGACTCTGACTCTGCTTATCGGGGTTCGAGTCCCTGTCTCCCAGCCACTTATCTTCGGATTTCAATTCCCCCCACAAAACTCCGTCCTGGCATCCGGATCCCCACAAATTCCTCATACCGCGTCGACGTCAAATTAGCCAATTGCAAATAAGGCCGCACCCGGTGCTTCTGCCAGCTCCCGTACACATCCCAAACCGCATAAGGTGAGCGTCCAAACCTCTCCATCGCCCCCAGACGGCTACGCGCAATCCACCCATCCCCAAAAGCCGCCTGCCAGCTCGCCACACCCGAGTGCCGGGGATAGTTGAACACATACTTCGACTGCAAGCCGTTCAACACGCTCTGCGCCCCATTCAGGCCCGTATAGGCCAACTCCACCCTGTGCACTCGCGCAATCGTACGCCGCCAGTGCGCTTCCACCCCGGTAAAGTTCAAAGCCTGAAAATTCGTCGCCCGCCAGATCGAAGCCGGTGAGGTCCGTACAAAATCAATCCCGTCCTTCTCCCGGCGTTGAAACACCGTCACTCCAACCGGCCCCACATCAAGCCCGCCCTCGAAAGACCACGCCCTCTCAGGCCGCAAGAGCGGGTTACCCTCGTTGGCTGGGTCCCGGTAAAAGAGATCCGTATAGGTGGGCAAGCGAAAGGCCCGGCTCACCGAAGCCCGCAGCTTCGCCCGTGACGACACCCAATACCCAGCCCCCACCGAAGGATTCCACTGATGCGCGAAGTTCCGGTAAATCTCATCCCGCAACCCAATCGTCAGGGAAAATCGCTTCAGCGCCCGCACATCGTAAGCCACATAGAACGCACTCCGAGCCCGCGAGTGCTGCCCCAGATTGTTGGAATCAATCCGGTCTCCAATCACCTCGGCCCCATAATGCAGGCGCCCTCCAGCCACAAACGAGTCACTCCTTCGCAGCGCCCCCTGGTAGGTCTCAACGATATGGCGATTCGTGTAAACCTGCGGCCGGTCCCGGTACAGAACGAATAGATCCGTATGCCGGCGATAAGCAAAACTCGCTTCCGTCCGCTCGCCAATACCCTGTCGAATCCCGGCAAACCAGCTCTTGGTCCGCTCCCAGGAATTGAAGTTGCCATAGAACTGTTCTGCCCCAAAGGGCCGGTCGTTGAGCCCCAGCAAAAGAGAAGTACGTCGATAGCTGCTCTGCGAAGCAACAGACAAATTCCGGTAATCGCGATTCGGCATAAAGCCAGTTGAGAAATCCCGGGCAAAGGTGAATTGTTGCGCGATGCCCCGCCCGCGAAAGGCCACAGAAGCATGTTGCTGCTGCGTCCCAAAATTCCCCAGCCCCGCCCGCAGCTTCACCTCAGTCGTTTCAGGGACAGTGCTAATCACATTCAAAACACCCGCCGTCGCATCAGACCCATAGAGCGTAGACCCGGACCCCTTCAGCACCTCCACCTGCGAGATCGCCTCCAGCGGAATCGGCAAATCCATACTCAGGTTCGAGGTCTGAACACTATTCAGCCGAAAGCCATTCCACAACACAAGGGTCTGCCCAAAACTCCCACCACGAATCGACAACCCGCTTTGCACTCCATTGGGCGCCCGCCCCCGCAAGTCGAGAGAAGGATCCAGGTGTAAAAAATCGACGACAGATGCACTCAACGGAATTAGCGGCCGCGCCGCAATCGCCCTTACCGCACGCTCAGATTCCTCCAGCGGAATCGGCTCATAAGCCCCAGTCACAACAACACTCTGTTTTTCCTGCGCAAACAAGGCGCAGGCCGAAAGCACTACTACAATTTTCATCAACTATTTAAGAATAGCGAAAGGCTAAGGCCGCACTTCGTTGGATCCCAAACTTTCGCTCACCACCGGCGGCTGTATCTCGGTCGACAGGCGGCGGGCTCCCTTGTAGGATCGTTTCCAGAACGGAGTCTCAAGCGCCGACACGCGAATCGAGTCTTTGCGATTGGGCGAATGAATGAATTTGTCGTCACCCGTATAGATGCCCACATGCCAACCCTGGCGGCTTCTAAAGAAGACCAGATCCCCGCGCTGCAACTCATCACGAGCCACTTCCTGCCCCAAAGCAAACTGTTCCTGTGCCGACCGTGGCAGGTGCAAACTACACGAATTGGCAAAGACATGCTGCACAAAGCCGCTGCAATCGAAGCCCACATTCGGGTCAGACCCACCCTTGCGATAACGCAACCCTGTAAAGGCGTGAGCGGTAGAGAGTGCTTGTTCAGCGCAATTCAGGCAAAGCCCGGTGGGTTGCGAGGTGCAAGCCTTAAGCTCAGAATTCACCGGCTCGGTAACAAATTTGAGGGGCCCGTTGGGAGCGGTCGCAACCGTCCGCCGCTTCGATTTCGCCACAATCTTCTTACGAGCAACCGGCTTGCGCACCACCTTACGAGCAACAGTTTTCTTCTTTACCGGCTTCTTCGCGACAGCGCCGTTCAGCACAAAGCTGCACAGGGCGCATAGCAGCACCAGAGTTTTGAAAACGTTAGGACGCAAGTTCAAATAATACAACAACTTGCACCCATTTAGGGCTTGAGGGCAAGCAGAAACCGGCGTAGGCCTTCCCCTTGAGTGAGCACTAAGGCGCGATCCAGCGCCGCATCGGCGCTCGCCAGGCCTAAGGCTTTGAGTACATGGAACTTCGCAATCCAAAAAGGCTGGTACTCGGCAGTGAAGCTCTCCGGAATCGCCTCCAGTGCCTTAAGGGCCCCTGCAGCATCCCCACTTTCCAGAATCACAACGGCCCGGCTCACCTCAGCGCCAACACTAGGCGCGTGTGTAAGCAACAGGTCATAAAGCATCCGCAACGCCTGATAATTCGTCACACCGGTAATTGGCCGTTGCACGTGCACAGACTGTATGGCCGCCTCACATTGAAACCTTCCAAAACTCCGAAACGACGATGCAGTCGTCAATTCTCCTTCTGCTTCAATGATCATGTCGCGGCACCACAGCTTTGCGTCCTGTTGCTGCAACGGAATAAACCCGCCCTCTGCATCCCGCCTGGCCGGGCGTCGCGCTTCACAATACAGCATCAAAGCCAGAAGCCCCCGAGCCTCCGCCTGCTCTGGCATCAGGGAAACCAGCAAACGCCCAAGATAAATCGCTTCCTCATTGAGCCCGGCAACGTTGTTCTCGCCGAGTGAGTCCCAGTCACTGCCATAAGCCGCATAAATTGCATTCAGCACATCCCCAAGCCGGGAAGGCATCTCGTCCACCCGAGCCACTTCAAACCGAAGTCCTGAATCGCGAATCTTCGCCTTGGCCCGTACCAGCCGCTGCCCCATCGTTGCGGGTGCGATCAAGAAGGCGGCGGCGATGCGTTTGGCATCAAGCCCAAGCACAGTCTGCAGCATTAGGGGCGCACGGATGGATGCGTCAATCGCCGGGTGAGCACAGACAAAGAGCAGTTTGAGCCGCTCGTCCGGGATCGCTTCATTACCCACAACCGACACCTCATAGCGCCGCTCAAGCTCCGCCTGCGCTGCCTGCCGAACCCGTTGATGACGCTCAGAATTTGAAATCGAATGGCGCGCGGCAGTCAGCAACCACGCATCAGGATTTGCCGGCACACCACCCCCGGCCCAAGCCCGCAGAGCCGCAACAAAAGCCTCTGCCAGCGCATCTTCCGCTGCAGCAATGTCGCGGGTCCGCGAAGCCAAAATGGCGAGCAGGCGGCCGTAGGAGTTACGGGCCACCTGCTCTGCCGTCTCGGCTGCTGTCATTTGCCGCCCATCGGTGGCAGCACAGGCCGCACTTCCACTGATGCATAATTCGCCGAAGGCGACTTCGCGGCCCAGTCCAGCGCAGTCTCAAGGTCAGGCACTTCAATCACAAAGTAGCCGCCAAGCTGTTCTTTGGAATCAGCATAAGGCCCGTCTTCCACCAGCCGCTGGCCATCCCTCACTCGCACTGTCGTCGAGGTATGAGGCCCTTGCAGCCCGTCACCACGAACGATGATTCCAGCCTGCGCCATGGCGCCAATAAAGGCATTCCAGCCTCCCCAATAAGGGCCGGCTTCTTCAGGATTGTTCCGCTTGTCGAACTCGACCTGCGTCTCGTTGAGCATGAGCATGTATTGCATGGATTCTTCCTCTTAATTCTATTTGGCGGGCATCTCGGGATTGGCAACGGTGGCGCGAACTTCAACGCTTCCACCACGGCTGACGGTAGGTGCCTGGGCAGCCAGCTTCTTCGCTTCAGCAAGGCTTGCAGCTTCAATCTTGAAGTAGCCGCTCAACTGTAAACCCTTACTTGCCGGAACATCCAGCGCAGCCCCATCCCGCATCGCCCCGGCCTGAGCGAGCACCCCG
>JBIPMY010000553.1:0-3608 GCA_044376335.1 Bryobacter sp. | reverse complement strand
CAATTTGGGCAAGCCATCATTCGCAATCTGAATACGATTCCCGGCCTCAAATTTGCCGCCATCTCCACCAGCCTGCCCTTCCAGGAAAACCCCCGTTACATCATGCGCGTAGAAGGTGGCCCGCCAGTCACAACTTCAACCGCCCCGATTACAGACTATTTCGCGGTAACGCCCGCCTACTTCGATACGATGCAAATTCCGATTGTCACCGGCCGCGCCTTTACAGACGCAGATGGCATCGGCGCCCCCCAAGTAGTCATCGTCAACGAAACCTTTGTTCGTACGCACTTTCCGGATGGCCGCATCAACCGCCGCATGGAAATCGGTTTGGGTGAGCCGCCAGAATGGCGTGAAATTGTTGGCGTCGCCAAAGACGTGAAAACGCTTGGGCTCGACTCAAAAGTTCGTGTTCAGGTCTACGCCCCTTACTTTCATTCCCCCAGCATCATCCAGTCCAAGGCCACCACCTTCAGCGTGATTGTGCGCACTCAAGGCGAGCCTGCGATGCTGGCCCAAGCGGTCCGTCAAAAGATCCTTGAGGCGGATTCCACCCAGCCGGTCTGGGAAATTCAAACCATGACCACAACCATTTCCGATTCGCTTTCCCGCGAAAAGTTCACGCTCTTCCTGATGGGTGTCTTTGCCGGTGTGGCCTTCCTGCTGGCCATCATTGGCCTCAGCGGCGTTCTGTCTTATACAGTTGCTCAGCGCACCCGAGAAATCGGCATTCGCCTCGCCATTGGAGCTCAACCTGGCGAGGTGCTCTGGATGATTCTCCGGCACGCTCTGCTTCTTGTGAGCGCCGGAATCGTCGGAGGTCTGGTTGGTTCCTTCATCATTTGGCGCGCCCTCTCGGCGCTCCTCTTTGACGTCAGCCCCAATGATCCTCTAACGCTGCTTGGCATCACCACAACCTTCCTCGCCACCGCCGCCATCTCGGGCCTGATCCCGGCCATGCGTGCGGCCAGAATCGACCCAGCCATAACCCTCCGCGCCGACTAAGTCGCCAAAATACAGCGGCCCCAAACTGTTACCTAGGTCGTCGGACTGTTTTGTTACCCATGTCGCCGGACCCCGTCCAACCCCATGCGTAAGCGTGGGGATTCCAAAAGACAGCGGCCCCAAACTGTTACCTAGGTCGTCGGACTGTTTTGTTACCTATGTCGCCAGGCTGTACCCCCTTCGAGCCCCATGCGTAAGCGTGGGGATTCCAAAAGACAGCGCCCCCAAACGTCACCAATGTCCCCAGACCCTACCAAACAACTGAGACTAGCCATTCTCCAAAGTTTCCTGCATGCCCGCCACCACCCCACAAACCACCAATGAAAACTAATTCGGCCTGCCGGAATCCACCAGATCAGCCGTAGCCGAAATCATCTCCACATCAAATCGCTCACCCCGCAATATCAGCCGAGCGCGATATCTCCCCGTAGGCAAGCCTGAAGGCGGAAGCTTATACTCGCTCAACGGGGGCAGCAACAGATCAGGCGAATGTTGAAACTCGAGGATGGCTTCGCCCACATCGTTAGGGTCGGTCACAACCCCCATCCGTCGCGCCAATTCCGCGCAGCTCGATTCGTAGGAGAAGATCTCGTCAAGATACTCAATCGCAAGTTCACCACTTACAATCTTCCGGCGCACCGCTTTGATAAACGCCTCGTCTTCTCCGGCAAACTGATAATTCGTCGGCGGAGCATCTTCCCAAATCTCATCGAGCAATTCGCGCAACACCGGCTTTAGCAACGTACACGTCATCGGAAACAGTTCTGCCACCGGTTCAAAACGATTCCCGCGGGCTATGGTGCAATTCAGCTCCATTCCTGGTTGCGCAACCGCGAAGAGGATACGTTTGCGTTCGCGTTCGGTCAGCTCGTATCTTTCGAGCACGCTTAAGTCCCCTTGCATTAGCCGCCTGACCCGGCGCGGCGCGAGGGTCAGATCAACAATGGCTTGCTGGAAGGCTTGTAGCGACATAAGAAAGGGCTTCAGAAGCAGGCGAGAATTTGTGGACGATGGCACGCGCGCGGTCAACTTGTTCCAGAATTCCGTTGTCGCCCAACATCCGGTAGGAAGATTCGTGAAACTCAAAAGTAATGCCGCGCAGCCGCGTCGCCAGCGGGACCACTTGTTCTAGTAGCCGCCACACTCCTTCAATGACAGGCCCGGTATGCGAATCCGTGTGGAATCCGTACATGCTGACACCGCCCGCGATGTGCACCTCCTGCACAAAAGAAAGGTCCAGCCCGTTGACGTACTCCATTGCGTCGAATCCGTGATTCAGCGCATTCGTGTAGAGGTTATGAAGATCGAGTAATACGCCGCATTTGGTACGGCCGCAGAGTTCATTCAGAAACGATTCTTCCGAGTAGTCTTGATCGCCGTAGCCGAAATAATAGACGTTATTCTCCAGCAAAAAGGGGCAGGGAAGAACATCGGTAAAGAACTTCACCCGCGGAACCAGTAACTCCAAAACTTCCTGGTCATAGGGAACCGCCACCGCCACGGCGGCATTGGTTTCATGGCCGGTTCCGATACGCGAAAAGGACAAATGCTCGCTCACCCAGGGCGACTTCAAGCGGTCTGCCCAGGCGATCAGGTTGCGGCCATATTCTTCATCGAAGATATCGGCGCTACAAATGGACAGGCCGATGCTGTGCAGCACAACCGGCACTTGACGCGCCGCCTCTTCAAGAAAATCCACTGACAACGGCAACGGCTCAAAGCGATTGATTGCGCCAACACCACGATCGTTCCAGGCACGGTCGGGGATCACCGAGAGAAAATCCAAATGATGTAGCGACCGCTCCATCAGACGAGCCATGCTGGGGTTGAGGAGCACACCAACCCCAGCATGAACCTGTGGGTTGGGACTAGGCACTGAATTTTTGCAGGTCTACCCGAATCTCGTTGATGAACTGGTCGCGAATATCAAGGTTGAATCCAGACCGGCATGCAAGGCATGCTTTCAATCCAAGGAGCTTTCGAAGGTTCTTGTCGCGCGTAACGCTTGCGATCACCTTGCTCAATTGGTCGACGCCCACATCGCTGCTGATCATGATCTGGGCGGTAGGCTTTCCATCACGGCCGGCCTTGATGACTTTAACATCTGCAAATCCTTTGATATCTGGCACGGATGCTCTCTTTCTGCCTCCGAAGAGGCCTCACGAAATACGGGACATCTATGAATAAGGTCCCGATTACTCGCCAATACTAATCGAATTCCATGTATTGGTCAATAGTGCACTTAGAGCAATTAACGAAAGATAACAGTGTGGTCGTCTCTGCTTCAAGCATCGTCGAACTCGTTATATGTAATTATTTGGGCAATTCTTACGGGTCCAAGTCGTATCTTAGTATCGACTCTTACATCCAACTCTTTTTCTACTTAAGGTCTTCGTCCGAAGCCTGCAATTGCACAACTCGCGTAAGTGGCATACTGAGTCCGGCTGCAAAAGAAAGCGAAGCAGGCGGCTTTTATGCGTCCGAACAGGGCAACTCAGGATTGCAACAGCTCCAGCCGCCCCTTGCGTTTGACAATGTTCTTGTAATCCCACTGGAGCTTTTCCGATTTCTTCAGCCACCGCGCTAAATCGGATACATTTACATCC
>JBIPMY010000174.1:0-11871 GCA_044376335.1 Bryobacter sp. | reverse complement strand
GGCGTTTGACAATGGGAAGTTTCGCGTGCGCGGTGTTGCGCAGATTCGGAGCCAACCTCATCGCGACACCTATCTTCGATCTCAAGGCGGACCGATTCTCGAATGGCAGGCGAACAAACGATGGAATCTGATTGCCGGCTACTATTTTCAGGAGTTTCGCGCTACAGAGCGTGATCCTGAACAGCGCGGGGCACACCGGCCGTTTGCTGGTTTTGAATATGCTCGCAGGGTCAGCAAAACGGATTTTGAAACCCGCCATTTGTATGAATACTTCAAGGCCCTTGTTGGTGCTGATTCTGCGCGATTGCGGTCTCGTGCCCGCTTCGAGTTTCCGGTGAAGCTCTCGCCTTTTGCGCAGAACGAAGTTTTCTATGACAAGTTGGGCGTGCAGGCGAACCGAAGTGAAGCTGGTGTTGGCTGGAAGGTTTTTGGGCCGCTGGAATTCCAGATCAGTGCCTTTCGTGAATACCGGCCAACAAGAACTGGCGGCAGCCGTACGGTGATCTCCACTCGCTTCACCTTCAACGGGCCCTGGAATAAGTCCAACTGAGCTTCTAAAGTTTATGCTCTGTTTAACTCAAAATCAGTAGCATAGTAGAGAATTGAATCGATCTCAGCTTAGTTTTGGTCTCTTGCTTTTCTTTCTGCTTCCTCCAGCAGTTGCCATCACGCTCGATCAGGCGTTACGTGAGGCTGTCTCGACACATCCGCTGCTTGCGGTGAACGCCAACCGGATTGAGTCTGCCGAAGGCAAGCGAATTCAGGCGGGTCTGCGGCCCAATCCGCTTTTTGTTTATCAAACGGAAGACTTTCGCACCTGGAGTTCGCCGGGGCATCGCTTCTGGCAAGACGCCGATCATTTCTTTTATCTGCAGCAGACGTTTGAAACTGCCTCCAAGCGCGCTCGCCGTCTCGATGTAGCACTGGCCAACCAGCGGCGGGCAGAGATCGAACTCACTTTACAGAAGCAGATGATCGCCGCCAAAGTGCGTGCCGCCTTTTGGGATGCCACTGGTGCGCTCAAGCGGGAAGCCACATTGCGCCAGGCCGTCAAGAATCTCGCCGAGATTACCGAGTATCACCGCATCCAGGTCAAAGAAGGCGCCATGGCTGAAGCCGATTTGCTGCGGGTTGAGCTTGAAGAGAACAAGATCTTGCTCCTGGCCAACAGTGCTGAAATCGATGCGCAGCGCCAGTTGATTCGATTGCAGCGCGAGATGGGCCGCAGTGAAATCGCCCCCATCACCATCGAAGATTCGATCCTCGATGCGCCTGTTTCGTTTCGCCCCTCATCGATCGAATCCGCGCTTGCCCAACGAGCTGAGATTCTTCTGGCTCGGCAGATCATTCAGATCGCCTCAGCACAGGTAGGGCTTGAAACGGCTCTGGCTACACCCAACATCGACGGTGTGGGCGGCTACAAGCGGTCCAAGAACTTCGACACCGTACTGTGGGGCTTTCAGATGCAGTTGCCTGCGTTTAATCGCAATCAGGGCAACATTGCCAGTGCTACAGCCGAAGACCGCCTGGCTCACAACGCTCTTCGCTCTACCGAAGCATTGATCCAGTCTGAGTTTGCTGGTGCTGTGCGTGAAGTGGAGCTGAGAAGCCGTCAGCTCGAAGTCTCGGTGTTGCCTCTTCGCGTGCGTGCGGCCGAGTCTGCACGTTTGGTAAAGGAAGCCTATCGGTTGGGTGGTGCTGACCTGCTGCGGCTACTGGATTCTCAGCGCAATCTCCTCGATACCGAGCAACTCTACATCGATGCGCTCCTTGCACTCAGACAGGCCGAAGCCACACTTCAATCCGCCACTGGACTCCTCCCATGAAATACCTGCTCTTCGCTTGCGTCATCACATTTTGCTCGTGCCAGACCCAGGCACCTCCCGCCGCCAGTGCTCCCAAGGCCGAGAATCTCGATCTGAGTGCTGCGGCTCTCAAGAACGCCAATATTGAAGTGGTGGCCGCGCGCATCGAGACGATAGACCAAAGCATCGAAGCTCCCGGCAAGCTTACCTGGAACGAAGACAAGACAGTCTCGATCGGCGTGGTGGCCACGGGCAAGGTGATTCATGTCTACTCCAAAGTGGGCGACATCGTCAAAGACAATCAGATGCTGGCGCGGATGCACACGCATGATGTCCATGACACCAAAGCAATGCTCCGCTCGGCTCGCGCTGAAAAAGATCGTTCCACCAGTGCCCTTGAACAGGCAAAGCGCAATGAGGCCCGCATGCGCCGATTGCTTGAGCTTAAAGCCATTTCAGAATCGCAACTTGAGCAGGCCGTGATGGACCGCAAGACTGCAGAAGCCAGCTTGCGCAAAGCCAACGCCGATGTGGATAAAGAAATTCAGCATCTCACCGAAACACTTGAAATAACCGCTGACGACGAAGAGTCTCCCACTCACAAACACAACGAGGACGAAGAGCTCGTGCCGATCAAGTCTACTGCTGCCGGCGTTGTCGTTGATCGCAAAATTACTCCCGGCACTGTTGTGACTCTTGGCCAGGAAGCCTACGTCATCACAGACGCGTCTTCTCTCTGGTGCATCGCCAGTTTCCCGGAATCTGCCCTCAGCCGCATTCGTGTTGGCACCAGCGTGGAGGTTGATGTCAGAGCCTTTCCGGGCAGAGCCTTTGCCGCACGGATCACCCGACTTGGCGAGACGATTGACCCTGCCACGCGCACTCTCAAAGTACGCGCCGATCTTGCTTCTCAGGGTGTTCTAAAGCCTGAGATGCTGGCGACGATCAAGCTGAAGCTGCCAGCAGTGCCCTCGTTGATGGTGCCGGAGTCGGCACTGCAAAACGTCGACGGCAAGACCGTTGTTTTTGTCGAATCAGCGCCGGGCAAGTTTCTTCCTCGCACAGTAGAGGCTCAAGCGCAGAATGGGCAGGCGGTGATCCTGTCCGGGCTGAAAGAAGGAGAGCGCGTGGCGGCCACTGGCAGCTACTTCCTCAAGGGCCAGTTGCTGAGTGAGGCCGGCAAATAACTCATGCTCAGTGCTCTGATCCGCAATTCTCTCGACAATCGATGGCTGATCCTTGTGATCCTGGCTATCGTCACTGGGGCTGGTGTTTACACTGCGGTCAACCTTCAGATCGACGCCTTTCCTGACCTCACCAATAATCAGGTAACGGTGATCACCGAGTGCGGCCCGATGTCTCCTGATGAAGTGGAGCGCCTGGTGACCTATCCGATCGAAACCTCGCTCATGGGTGTCCCCAAGATGACCCAGCTGCGCTCGATTTCGAAGCTCGGCTTGTCGCTGGTTACCGTTGTGATGGACGATAGCGTTGATCGTTACTTTGCGCGCCAGCTGATCAATGAGCGCCTTCGCGAAGTGCGTTCGCGCCTTCCCCAAGGGCTTGAACCCGTTCTCGGCCCCGTAGCCACGGCATTTGGAGAAATCTACCAGTACACCATTGAGGGCGGAAATCTCTCGTTGCTTGATCGCAAGACGCTGCAGGATTGGGTGATTCGCCCGCAACTGCGTACGGTGCCTGGTATCAACGAAGTAAATTCCTGGGGTGGCTTTTCCAAGCAGTACACCGTCGAAGTCGACCCGCAGGCGCTGGCCCGCTTTGGGCTCACTGTACGTGACGTTATGAACCGCCTGGCGATGAGCAATGCCAATTTCGGCGGTGGCTTTATTGAGCACCAATCCGAGCAATACAACGTGCTGGGGCTGGGGCGATTCAACTCTCCAGAAGACATTGAAAAAGTAGTGCTGCAGGAGCAGGGTGGTGTCTCGGTTAAGGTGCGGGACGTTGCGAGGGTAAAGATTGAAGGTGCCCTGCGGCAAGGGGCGATTACTCGAAACACAACAGAGACGGTTTGTGGCATGGCGATCATGTTGCGTGGGGAAAATTCACTGGAAACGCTGGACCGTGTGAAGAAGCGTCTGGGCGCGATCCAGCTTCCCAAAGACGTCAAACTGGTTCCGTTCTATGACCAAAGCGAGGTCATTGACATCACACTCAAGACGGTGCAGCGCAACCTGCTTGAGGCTGGCCTGCTCGTCTCTGTCATTCTCTTCCTCTTTCTCGGCGAGTTTCGAGCAGCGCTGATCGTCGCTTCCGTAATTCCCTTTTCAATGTTGTTCGGCTTTATGGGAATGGCCTTCTTTGGCATCAGCGCCAATCTGATGAGTCTTGGTGCGATTGACTTCGGAATGATTGTCGACGGTGCTGTGGTGATGATGGAGAACATCATTCGTCGCCTGCACCTTGGGGGACATCGGCATTCGCGAATCGAGCTCATCCGCGAATCAGCGCAGGAAGTAGCGAAGCCAATCCTCTTTGGTGTGCTGATCATTATCGCGGTCTATTTGCCAATTCTGTTTCTTGAAGATCTGGAAGGCCGTATGTTCCGCCCCATGGCGATTTCGGTTGTGTCGGCTCTCTTCGGCTCGTTATTGCTGGCGTTGTTTGCGGTGCCGGTGATTGCCAGTCTTGCATTGGCTACAAAGGTTGAAGAGAAGGAGTCCGCCTGGTTTCACAAACTGCAATCGGCTTACCGTGTTGCTCTGCGTACGGCGATGCACTGGCGGTGGGCCACGATTTCGGCGGCGCTGCTGGTTCTTGTCGGTTCGCTCGGGAGTGTTGCGTTCATTGGTACAGAGTTTATGCCGCGCCTGGATGAAGGCATGATCGTCATTCAGACCAAGAAGCTCCCGGGCATTAACGTGACCCTTTCCGTTGACGGCAGCAAGCAGGTAGAACGCATCCTGATGCGCTTCCCCGAGGTTGCCAGCGTCACCTCAAAGTTGGGTCGGCCTGATGTGGCAACCGAAGCGATGGGTGTTTATGAGGCCGATCTCTACATCAACCTGCGGGAAGACATCAAATGGATGAGCCCTACAGACAAGGAAGATCTCATCAACCGCATGTCTGTCGCTCTCAAAGAAATGCCTGGTATGGAATTCAACTTCACAATGCCAATGGCGATGCGGCTGGACGAAACGATCTCTGGTGTCAAAGCCGACGTTGCCCTCAAGATCTTTGGTGAAGATACCGCCACTCTCGAAAAGCTGGCAGAGAAGGCAGAAAAATCTCTTGCCGGGATGGCCGGTGTGGCTGACTTGCAAACAGAAGTCATCACCGGTGTGGCCGAGATCCGGGTACAGCCAGACCGCACCGCGCTGGCCCGTTATGGGCTCACGATCGAGGATGTGCAATCTGCCATCGATGCCTCAAGTGGTGGCCTCCCTGTCTCTGAATTTGTCGAAGGCCAGCGGCGCTTCCCGATCATGCTTCGCTTTCCTGCGGAATACCGCTCTGACATCTCCCGCCTTGGTGAGATCTTTATCAAAGCGCCGGCCGGTGAACAAGTTCGGCTCAACGAGGTTGCCCGCATTGAAGCCGGTAGAGGGGCTGAAATCATTCAGCGTGAAGACGGCATGAAGCGGATCGTTGTTCAGTTCAACGTAAGAGGCCGCGACCTTGGTAGTGTGGTTGCTGAAGCTCAGGCCAAAATCAAATCTGCTTTGCAACTGCCCGCCGGTTATTGGACCGACTGGGGTGGTCAATTCGAGAATCAGGCTCGCGCTACCAAGCGTCTTGCGCTGGTGCTTCCACTTTCGATTCTCCTTATCCTGAGCCTGCTCTACGCTACTTTCAAGTCGATGAGTCAGTCGTTGTTGATTCTGTGCGCAGTACCGTTCTCGGCCATCGGTGGAATCGGTTTGCTGTGGTTGCGTGGGATGAACCTGAACCTTTCGGCATCGGTTGGCTTTATTGCTCTGTTTGGAGTTGCGGTTCTCAACGGCATCGTTCTCGTCTCAACCATCAATCAGCTTGGAGATATCGAAGAGGCTTGCGCCCAAAGGCTTCGGCCTGTCCTGATGACGGCACTGGTTGCTGCTTTCGGATTCCTCCCGATGGCCTTCTCGACGATGCCCGGTTCAGAGGTGCAACGGCCCCTGGCTTCTGTTGTTGTTGGAGGTCTGGTTAGTGCGACCTTGCTCACGCTCTTTCTTGTGCCGGTTCTGTATCCGATCTTCACCGGGAAGCGGAAGACGGCCTCCTAGTCTGGGCGCAGAACTGAATCAGATAATCCACTTTGAGGTAGTCTTCTACCGGCATCATGAAAAGCTTCTTTCGTCGACCTGCCAGCCCTTCCAGGTCTTCCACCTCGCTCAGCGTAGGCTTGCCGTCGTGGCAGTTGATTTGGGTTCCCCAGCGTTGGGGCTTGCCCAAGCCTAGCTGCACTCGGTCATAAAGGTAGGCGTAGTCTGACATGGATGCTTCACCTTCATTGGCCGCTTTCTCCAGAGCGGGAAGCATTTGCCTCTGAACTTCAGGTGTTTGATGCTGAACCAGAAGCCAGAAGTCGTGACTTGCATCTTTGCCCGCTAAGGACGTTCTCACCCAGCCATACTGCTTGAAGATTTCCTGGATCTTCTGAAGGTGCCGCTCGTCGATCTTTCCGGAATCCTGGAAGGCCAGTCTCGGCTTTTGATCGGCCTTTACCATCGATCTTAAGTTCTTCCTCAGCCGCTGAATGTGTTTTGGGTAGGAGGGTTCTTCAAGCTTACGGGCCAATTTCACAATAGTTCCGCTAGGCACCTTCTGCAGCTTTAGGGGTCTGATTCCTTCGAGCACGAGTGAGGCAGTGTCTGCGCCTTCAGGGATGAATAGCAAGGGTTCCTGATCGATTGTGAATGCAATCTGCCCATCTCTCATGCGTGCTTTCTCGAAGCTATGTCTTGCTACTCCCCCGCCAATCTTGTTCACATCGCCGCTGGAGTCGATGCCGAAAGACTTTGGCCTGGTAAGCTCACCGCGAAAGCTGCCGTCTTCGTTACTTATCGCCAGTTTGAGAATGTTCTGCCCATTCAGCCGATAGACCCAAGTCTCTTCAGCGGCCGCCAGAGCGCATGCCCCAATCCAGATAAGTTGAATAATCATTGGCGCAGGAAAGTTTGACCCAAAAGTAGCAGCCTAACGGGAGAGCCTTTCTCATCCAGTTGAAAATTCGCCATTGCGTCTTTCAGCGATCCGTCTGCTTTGATCTTCCACGTGTCGTATTGCCAGTGCTCCAGATCTCCGTGAAAGCGCATCCACTCTGCATGCAACTTACCCTGCTGAAGCGAGACCTTTACATCGCCGTAGGCCGGCTCCCGATAGATTCCAACATAAGAACTCAACGACAGGCTTGGCTTCGTATCTTTGCTTCTGGACGCTTCGCTAGCGAGCTTCTCCCTGGCTTCCTTCTGCTCGTTGGCTTTCACGACGCCCAGCATGTGGGCATTCCAGTCTCTGGTTTTGGGCAAGCCCAGATACTCATCGAGCAGCGTGTTGGTCAGCGCTTCATTCAGGTTGGTGCCGTTATCATTCGCCAGAATCACGATGCCCATCTTGAGGCGCGGAACCATTGTGATTAAAGCTCGATAGCCGCTCAACGACCCGGAATGCATCACCAGCATCTCGCCCCGGTAATGGTTCACAAACCAACCCATGGCGTAGCTGGACTGCGTATAATCCGGCTGCATTTCCCGTGAGGCCGCCGTGCGTTGAATCACCATTTGTGGCTCATGCGTTGCCGCCAGTTGTTTTTCACTCACCAGCCTTGTGCCCTCAAACACGCCTCCGGCGAGTTGCAGGCGTACCCAGCGCGAGAGGTCATGAACGCTTGAGGCGATGCTGCCGGCCCCGCCGATATTGTCATAGTTCTGCAGCGGGTTCGCTTTACCCCGGATGTGTGGCATCGCCATATTGGTGTGGCGCAGCATGTCGGCGTAAGCGGTGGATGTGTCCTTCATCCCAAGCGGCATCAGGATACGCTGTTGCACAAAGCTATCCCACCCAAGACCGCTGGCTTTGCCAACAATCTCGCCTGCGCTGGTGAACATCAGGTTCTGGTATTGATAGGTGCTGCGGAATTGGGCGGATGGTTTTGCCAGGCCCATTCTGCGAATCAAGTCTTCCCGTCCGAGGCCCGTCCTGATCCACAGCACGTCATGACGAGGCAGGCCAGTACGGTGCGACACCAGGTCTCGTGCGGTAACAAGTGCGTCGGCGTGCGGATCGGCAAGCCTGAAGATATCGAGGTGCTTTCGCACGGGGTCGTCCCAGGCAAGCTTGCCCTCGTCTACCAGCATTGCCATGGCCGTCGTTGTAAAGGCCTTGGTGGTGGAGGCGATCTGGAAGGCTGTGTGAGACGTGACGGGCTCTGGCTTGCCCACTTCCCGCACACCGTGCCCATCGAGGTAGAGCGTCTTGTCGTCCTTGACGATGGCCACCGCAACCCCAGGCACTGCCCAGGCGCTACGTGCGGCTTCTACGAGCCCTTTTACGTCCGGTTCGGCCCCTTGCAGAAGGATTGCGGCCAGGGAGAAGAGAAACAGCTTGCGCATGGCCTTTTATTGTAAGCGGATGGCTCTGATTATGTTAGCTTGGAGAAAATCATGAGCGCGACCCGCGAAAAATCCCAACTCATGTCGGCTTCGGAAATGGACCGGACTCTGGTCCGTCTTGCACACGAAATTCTCGAAAAGTCCGACGATCTCTCCAAGCTTGCCTTCATCGGAATTCGCCGCCGCGGTGTGCCGATTGCCCAACGTCTGGCTAAGAAGATCTCAGATCTCGAAAAGCGTGAAATCCCCGTCGGCATCCTCGACATCAACCTGTATCGTGACGACCTCACCACCGTTGGCGCCAAGCCCGTGGTTAACGCAACCGAAATTCCGTTTGACATCACCGGCATGGACATCATCCTCACCGATGACGTGCTCTACACAGGCAGAACGATCCGGGCTTCGCTCGACGCGCTTTTTGATCACGGCCGCCCCTCACGCGTGCAGCTTCTCTGTTTGATTGATCGCGGGCACCGCGAACTGCCCATCGAAGCCCGCTATGTTGGGCGTAAAGTGCCAACCACGGCAAACGAGATCATTGAGGTGAAACTCAGCGAGATTGACGGACTCGAAAAAGTTCTTCTCGTCGAAAAGGTGTGACTATGACCAAAGGCCTCCTCGACATCGAGGCCCTCGACCGGCCTGAGATTGAATCGTTGCTTCAGCGTGCCAAGGACTTTCAGCCCTTGCAGCAAATGCGCGAAAAACGGCTCGATCTATTGGACGGCCGCCTCGTTGTGAACCTCTTCTTTGAAGCTTCCACGCGCACGCGCATCAGCTTCGAGATCGCAGCCAAGCGTCTGGGTGCAGATGCGCTTTCGATCTCTTC
Source organism: Bryobacter sp. (assembly GCA_044376335.1). Taxonomy (GTDB): domain Bacteria; phylum Acidobacteriota; class Terriglobia; order Bryobacterales; family Bryobacteraceae; genus Bryobacter. The sequence continues at coordinate 2,683 of JBIPMY010000174.1, read as the reverse complement.
TCAGGGCTCCAGTGTTTCAAAGGGCGAAACTCTCCTCGACACGGTAAGCACGCTTAGTGCGATGCGGCCCGACGTGATTGTCATGCGACATGCGGCATCCGGGGCTCCTCACTTTCTGGCACGGCACTTGCCCATCCCGATCATCAACGCGGGCGATGGCCAGCATGAGCATCCCACTCAGGCGCTACTCGATGCCCGAACCATCCTCGATAACCGCCCATCCCTCGAAGGCCTGCGTGTTGCCATCATCGGGGACATCCTGCATAGCCGTGTAGCCCGCTCGAACATTCATCTGCTCTCGAAGTTTGGTGTGGATATCGTGTTGTGTGGCCCTGCACCCCTGGTGCCCCAGGACCTCAAGACTCTGGCACCCGGCGTCAGCATCACCTATGACATCAAAGAAGCACTTCGCAATACCGACATCATCATGATGTTGCGCGTACAACTGGAGCGGCAGAACGAGACAAACTTCCCGGCCGGGGAATACTCGCGCTTCTATGGCCTGCGAGCTGAGAATCTGGCCCTCGCCAAGCCCGATGCCATCGTAATGCACCCGGGGCCGATGAATCGGGGCCGCGAGATCTCGACTGAAGTTGCCGACAGTTCGCGCTCAGTCATTTTGAGCCAGGTAGAGAACGGCATTGCCGTCCGCATGGCTGTGTTGGAAAGGGTTCTGCAGTAATGCCAAAGCTTTTGATTCGTAACGGCCGGGTGATCGACCCAGCCAATGGCATCGACCGTGTTGCCGATGTCCTGCTTGCCGGAGACATTATTCGCGGGGTTGGCGACAATCTTCCCTCGCGTGGTGCTGAGGTTTTCGACGCTACCGGGCTTATCGTTGCTCCTGGCTTTATCGACATGCACGTGCATCTGCGGGAGCCTGGTTTTGAAAGCTCCGAGACGATCGAGACCGGCTCGCGTGCTGCTGCCGTTGGTGGCTTCACTAGCGTATGCTGCATGCCGAATACCAATCCCGTCAACGACACCCCGCACCTGACTCGCTACATCATCGAGCGTGCGCGCGCCGTCGCCAAGGTGAACGTCTTCCCGATTGGCGCCATCACCAAGGGCAGCGCGGGCGAAGAGCTGGCATCCATTGGCGCCATGCAGGCTGCCGGTACAGTTGCAATCTCTGATGACGGCAAGCCTGTCATGAACTCGCGCGTGATGCGCCGGGCTATGGAGATTGCTTCCAGTTTTGACATCCTTGTGATTGATCACTGCGAAGACTTGAATCTATCCGCCGGCGGGGATATGCATGAAGGCAAGGCTTCTTTGCGTTATGGCCTGCGCGGGATTCCCGCCTGTTCTGAAGACGTGATGGTGGCTCGCGACATCCTGCTGGCAGAGGTAACCGGGGCACGTTATCACGTTGCGCATTTGTCGACTAAGAACGCAATTGCCATGGTCGCTGAGGCCAAGCGTCGGGGCTTGCGGGTCACCTGCGAAGTAACTCCGCATCACTTCGCTCTTCACGATATGGAGATCATTCCCTACGACTCGAACTTCAAGATGAAGCCGCCCATCCGCTGCTCACACGATGTAGAAGCGATGATCGAAGGCATCAAGGCTGGCGTGATCGACGCAATCGCAACCGACCATGCTCCGCACAGTGTGACAGACAAGATGCAGGAATTTGAGCGCTGCCCCTTTGGCATCCTGGGCCTGGAGACCGCCATCGGAATTTCGCTCGAAAGACTGGTACACGCAGGCCATATTTCGATCAATCGCATGATCGAACTCTTCACCACCGGCCCGGCCGGGGTGCTCAAACTGAACCGCGGCTCGCTCTCTCCAGGCTTGCCCGCTGATGTCACGATTCTCGACCCGAATTCGAAGTGGACCTATGACATAAACAAGTCTCCGTCGAAGTCTCGCAATTCGCCTTATGACGGCTACACCTTTACCGGGCGGGCTGTCGCGACGATCGTGTCGGGGGAGCTGGTTTGGCAGGCTTGAGTGACTCCTGCCAGCGCTTGAGCCACTCTTTGTATTCCGGAATCAGATCTCCATTGGCATCCAGTAGTTTCGATTTCAACATGGAATTGGATGCAGCAACGGATTCTCGCTGATAGGGCCCTAGTTCAAAGAGTCCGTCTCTAACGGCCTCTCCAAAGAGCTTCGGGGGCAGGGCATTGGCCACCCCAATGGCCTGCTCTGCATCCAACCGCGTGCTCTCTAGTACCTTTTGATATTTTTCCTTCAGGTAAGCGCCGGTATCACCGCATACTTCTCCGTTGGCCCAATAGACTCCAAGAATCGTGGAATCAATGCGGTTCGGTGCAACCAGCCCACCGGCAAACAATGTTTCCTCGGGGGTAAGCTTCATAGATCTGGCAGCCAATCCTGCAGAGGAATAACGCCAGATGTAGTCAAAGTAGCGGCCATTGGCGAACTGAAATCTCAATGTTCCCGTTACTGCCAAAATCCCGATTCCGCTGAGGTCTCGAATCTCAATTACTCCGCCTTTGACTGAGACCCGGCCAACCCGTGCATTGCCGCTGACGGCCAATTCGCAGGTCTTGCCAGAGGGGGAACGAATTGCCATGGGAGCGCGCGTTTCATCTGGTACGCGCCCCCCAAATTGAGCTGAAAGAGGTACGACAAATAATAGTGCTTGGACGAGCATGTACCCTATAGGATAAGAATTAAACATGAAGATTGCACTACTATTGACCATTTG
>JBIPMY010000173.1:0-11926 GCA_044376335.1 Bryobacter sp. | reverse complement strand
CGTATGTACTGGCGGATATGGAAGCCCGCCTGGGCCAATAGGAAAAGCGAGAGCGTTGCGGGTTCGGGGACTTCACTCTGGGTCTCGGCAGTGACGGCGAAGGGTACGTCGAGGTAGCATTCTTCGCAGCCGGAGAGGTCTCCGAAGACGGGGGTGCGGCGCTCGTACTGGATGCGGATCGTGCCAGATGTAGAGCTTCCTGGCGTGGCGAAGGGCGAGACATCGTAGTAGCCGAGGATCGTGGTCCAAGTCTGATCGTAGTCAAAGGGGAGAGCGTAATCGACCGGGCCACCGTCGGCACCGATTTGATCGGTGTAGGTGCCGATCGGGTTGGTCTCATTGAGTACGAAGCTTGAAGTGAAGGAGAGATCGTAGTCTGGGTTGTTGGGGATCGAAACCATGAGCGTGGCGGCCTGTGCCATGGTGGCGAGCGTGAAGAGTAAGAATGTATTGCGCATTTGAGTGAGTCCTTAACGAATGAGGTTGAGAGTGGTTTGTCCGCTGTAGGTGCCCTGGTTGGCTGTGAAGCGGACGGTGAACTGGATGCGGGTGGCTGTGGTGGGCCAATCGAAAATCAGGTCTGTGTTGGCGGTGCCGCCGGGGTTGATGTTGCCGAGATTGAGTGGAGTGGTGAGGGTGCTTGTGACCTGTCCTGAGCCGGCGAGGACGTTGATGCTGACGATGCCGGTGATGGTTGCGTCGAGGGCAGGGCCCTGGCCGTTGTTGCGCAGAAGTACAGGCACCGTGCGTTGATTCGGGCCGGGGCCGTTGGTGCGTGCGCCCGCAGTAGAGAGCGAAAGGTTAGGCAGGCCGGTTGCGGTGAAGTTGGCAACGGCCTGGATTGCGCCGCTGAGGGCGGGGATGTTGAGATTGGGGTTGGTGGAGTTGGCCGGGATGCCTGTGCCGGAGTAGCTGGCGAAGGCGTAGCCTGTATTGGGTGTGGCCGTAAGGGCAACGGGGGAGTTGAGAGTGTACCAGCCGCCACCCGAGATGGTACCAGCGCCTGCCGGAGAGACTGTTACTGAGACGAGGTGTTGCGGGTTATAGACGAGGTTGATCGTGGTTGGGTTTGCCGGAGCGGTGTAGTTGATCGAGGCGCTGGCTTGGGTGGTGGGTGTTAGCCACTGTGCGAAGGCGAGCCGCGCGTTGGAACTCAGGTCTATCGTCGCGGGGGCGATGAGGGTGTAGCTGCTGCCGGGGAGCATGGGGACTTGTCCCGGGATTGTGTAGTTGACGCCGTTGACCTGGATGGTGGTTTGGGCGTTGCTGTTGATGGTGATGTTTACCGGCTGAATGTCGGAGAAGTTGGCGATCACATAGCGCGGCTGCGACATCGTCAGACTGGCTGGGTTCTGATTGCCGCTGAGAGTGTTGCCAGACCAGTTGGAGAAGGCCTTGCCCTGGTTGGGTATAGCGGTAACTGGGACGATGCTGTTGGGTGCGAAGAAGGAGGAGTTCGGGATGCCCGCCCCGATCTGGACCGTGCCGGTGTTGTTGGGGAGAACGTCGGTGACGAGGCGGTATTCGGGTTGGAAGTTGGCCGAGAGTACAGTGCCGCCACCGCTTGGGATGGTGAGGTTGTGGGTTTGTGAGGCGGCGCTGGTCCAGTTGATGAAGCGGTAGCGGATGCCGGAGTCGCTCTGATCTGTCTGGAGCGTGTCTGTGGAAATCTGATGGATTTCGCCGGCAGCCCAAAGGTAGCTGAAGGGGGTGACTTTAGGGGCACCGTCGATGTAGAAGGTGCGGCCATCGGGCACGGAGGTGAAGAAGGTGGGGCGGACTACTTCAAACGTAACTGTCGTGGTTGCTGTATTCGATGCAAGTTCCGACGAGTAAGTGAGGATGGCCGTGTGAAGGCCTGCAGGCAGCCCGGTGGGGTCTGCGCTAAGGACAACGTTAGTGGGGGTGCTTCCGTTTGGGACGAAGTATCTGAGCCAGGGCTGGCTTGAGACCACCGTGAGTGGGATGGTGCGGTTGCCCGGTGTGGTGACGAAGGCTTCGCGGGTGACAGTGTCTGTATTTGCCAGTAGCTTGACCGAGGGGAGCGTCGTGGAAAGTGTGGTCTGGATCTTGAGCGAGACCGGCACGATGGTTGTGCCCTGGGTGGCGGAGAGGCTGTCGCTGAGGGTGATGTCGCAAGAGTAAGTGCCGGGTGCGAGGCTGTTGATTTGTGCGGATTGTGGTGTGAGCAGGATCTGGCTTAGAGACTGCACCGAGGCGCTGAGCCAGCCGCAGGGTAGGGTGGCGGTAAGGCCCGTCTGGGCGCGGCTGATGTTAAGTGTCAGGGGGCCAGATGCCGGGGTGAGCGTTATGGGATTGGGGCTGGCTTCAATGCGGTCTTGAACGGTAACTTCGATTTCGCTGGAAGAGGATGGCAGATAGTAAGTGTCTCCGGAATAAGTGGCGGCGAACTTATAACGTCCAGGTGGGAGTACGGAGAGGCGCTCGTTTTGAGACGAACCCTGGACGGTGAAGGTGGCGGGCGATTCCCAGGGGCGGGCCGAAGAAGTTTGGACGACGGTGTAGGTGCCTTTGGGCGAGGGGTTGGATTGATTGAGGGCAAGGGTGAGATCAATGCCCATGTTGTATTTGAAGCTGGGGAACTGTGAGGTAAGCGAGACCTGTATCGGGCGACGTACGATGACGGTAACGTCGATGGTGTTGGTGGCGTTGAGTTCAACCCCGCCGAGGTTCAGGGTGCTGGTGAGCTGAACGGGGACGTTGTAGATGCCGGGTGTGAGGTTGGGATCGATGGAGAGGTTGGTGTTGAGAGCCCAGGTATTTGGCATGGTGACTGCGCCGTTGAGGCCAGCGATGCGGAGCCAGGGGGCTGCGGATTGGGCGCGGATCTGGGTGCCGGGGCGGGCGTAGATCGTGAACGGGATTGCGGGGGGAGCCGGTTTACCGGGGTCGTGCGAGATGGTGGCTTCTGAGATGGAGGAGTCGATCTCGAACTGACGCGGGTTGGTGGAGTAGTGGATCCACGTCCCTTCAGAGATACCGAGGGAGTTGATCTTCTCGCGGAGTTGCTGGTTCTGGAAGCCGTTACGGGGGAAGGCAAATTCGTAGCCCGTGCCGAACTGGGCGACGCAGGCGGCGTTGCCGAGTGAAGACCCCCAGGGGCCGGGCGCATTGGTGACCTCCCAGTTGCGGATGTCGTTTGCGTCACCAATGGGACGCTTGGGGGCGCATGCGTAGCGGCGGAGGGTCGAATCGGGAGTGGATGCCCAGCGGCCGTTGGACTTGAGGAGAGCTGGGCCGTTGGTGCCGTAGTCGTTTTCTTCAAAGCTCCAGATGGTTTCGCCGAGGCGGAGGTCTGCGCCGGAGCGGGCGCCGAGCGGTGCGTCATCGAGGGCTCCCAGGAAGTCCAGACCGAGGATGTTGACGCCGCAGCGGACGGCTTTGCGGACGTCAGCTTCTGCCATGAGGCCGACCTTATCGGCAAAGGGCTCGTCGCTTGCCGTGGTGCGGCCTTCGGCGATGTCCCACCAGTTGTTAGCGGGGCGCGTGGCGGCGGTGGTGCCGTCGGAGGCGAGGCAAGCGGTGAGGTTTTGGGTGGAGGGCCAGTTGTTGGTGAGGATGTAATCTTTGGCCGACCACACGGTGCTTTTGCCTTCGGCTACGACGGTGTTGCCGTGGGACATCACCACGACACGCTTGCCGGCGGCTCGGATTTCGCGCATGGTAGGCCAGCGGGTGAAGGTTGTGGGCGGACGGTAGATGTAATCAGAGAGGTAGCGATTGATCTGGTAGTAGAGTTCGTTGTCGCCGTCGGCGTTGTAAAAATCGATATTCTTGTCGTCCATCTTGAGGACGATTACTTCGTTGGGGTGGGCTTTCAGCCATTGGCGGATTTCTTCGAGAACGTAACCGAAGAGGCGAGTGCCGAAACCGGGGGCGAGGCAATTGGCCGCCGTGGAGGAGTGGCAGGCGCGGACTTCGCGATCGTCGACAATGGCGTAGTTGTGCGGGTCGAGTTCGAGGTGGCGAGCACCGAGATTAAGTTGGTCGGTAATGGAAAGTGTGTGGTTAGTGTAGAAATCGTTATTGAAGCCCTGGCGTTTATTGGAGAAGGAATTGTGTGTCGCGAACCAGGGGATGCGGTTGATGGGTTGATCGAGGTAGATGCCGTAGGACTGTTCGAGCATGGCCCAGCGGAGCCAGCCGACCACCGGGGGACGGGAGTTGCGGCGGCCGGTGTCTACGCAGCGGTCGTTCTGCTCCTCCAGGTCAAACTCGCATTTGTGGGAGCCCCAACGCATGTTGTAGTACTCCCAGTCGTCCCATTTACAGGCCCGCTGGCCGAGGGTGCCGCAATCGTAAGTGCGCTGGGCGAGCGCGGCTGTGGTGAGGAGAAGAAGAGAGGCGAATAGCTTAAGCATGGCTGTGTCTATGCTTCAGGTAGCCAGATTGTGCTGTTAAATGAAAGAGGAAACGGGTGAGTAGAGGGTGTTGCACATAGGCGTAACACATTGAAACCTTTAGCGGTTAGCCGTGAAACAGCAATTGCGTGTGCTGCGGGACGAACGTGCCAGGTTTTAGTCCTGGAAAGCTCGCTGCGGAAACTAGTCTTCGCGCAGGATGGCCAGGGGCTTCTGATTGAGGATGCGGGCGCTGGCGGCCCAGCCGGCGGCGTTGGCGATTAGAGCGGAGCCGAGGATTGCTATCGCTAGTGCGGTGTACTCCAGCTTGAATTCGGCTTCGGTGAAGAAGCGCTTCAGGAGGATTCCGGTGAAGCCTGTTGCCAGGGCGCTTCCTAAGGTTCCCGCGCAGAGGCCCAAGAGCAGGAATTCTACGCTGAAGATCGTGGCGATCTTGTTGCGGGTTCCTCCGAAGGTTTTGAGGATCACTACTTCCTTGATGCGGCGGAAGCGTGTGCCGGCTACGCTGGCTGCCAGAATGATCACTCCGCCCAGGATCGCGAAGCCGGAGATGAAGCGGATGACTACGGCAATCTGATCGACAACTTCCTGGATGATGTCGAGCACGTCCGCTATGTTGATGATGCTGATGGTGGGGTACTTGCCGTAGATGGCCGCCTGAACTTTCGCTACCTGGTCGGTCTTAACTCTGGCTCCCGCGAAGTAGATTACGGGGAGGCCTTTAAGGGTTGCCGGGTCCAGGATGAATTCCTGCGTGGCTCCGGCCCTTACGCTTTCCTGACGGAAGATCGTTGCCACTTCGGTGCGGAAGGGCCGGCTGGCGGCGGTCCAGTCGAGCACCATTCCGGGCTTTAGTTTCAGGGCTTCGGCGGTGTCTTGCGTTACCGCTACTTTGCCGGTTTCTGTGGCCGTGAACCATTTGCCTTGTAGCAGCTTGGTTCCTTTGGGCTGGTTCTGGTTCCAGGTAATTGATCGAGTCTGGAGGAAGCGGCGGCCAAAGCCTTTGAGCTCCATCTTGGAGACTTCAACGCCCTGAACATGGGTGAGTCGTGCGGCTACGCTAGGGATCAGCTCAACTCCTTTCTCGACGCCTGGTTGCTCGTTTACCAGTTTGGTGACGCCGTCCTTCATCGTCTCGGTAATGTCGATCATGAAGACGTTAGGCATTCCAGGTGGGGCGCTTTCGGCGATCTCGGTGAGGATGGAGTGTTGCACCAGATAGATCGTTAGCGTGAACATGACGCCGATGCCGATGGCGACCAGTACTGCTTCGGCTTGATTGCCGGGGCGGTAGAGATTGGCAAGGCCATGGCGGAGGCTCCCCTTCGTTAACGGGGAGAGGCGCTTCAAGCCTTTGAGCAGGAGCCAGGCGAAGCCACCGAGGATAGCGAGGCTTACCGCGAGGCCACCGGCAAACCAGGAGCCGAGGCGGATGGCTTCGTCGAGCTTCGAACCAGCGAGCCAGCCGGCCAGGAGGCCGAGGCCGACGAGGATGAATGCGCCGCAAAGGATTGCTGTGCGGGATTGGGCCAGACGCTCGCGCCAGGTGCCCTTAGCCGTTGCCATGTCGCGTCGGAAGATTGTGTTGGGCTTGATTTCACGGATGCTGAGCAGTGGGGGCAGCGTGAAGAGAAGCGTGCTCAAGAGCCCGGCGAAGAAGCCTTGCGCAACCGAGGCCCAGTCGAAGTAGAAGTCTGGACGCATCTGGAAGTAACGCTCGATCAGGGTGGGGAAGGCGAGTTGGACAGCGACGCCAAAGCCGATGCCGAAGACGCCTCCGATCGCGCCCAGGGCCAGAGTTTGCATGAGGTAGATGCTGATGATCTGGCCGGAGCGTGCGCCCAAACATTTCATGACAGCAATGTTGTCGAGCTTTTGCTGGAGGTGGGAGTTCATTGCCATCGCGACACCTAGAGAGCCGATGATGAGGGCGACGAGGCTGACGAGGCTTAAGAAGCTGGTGGCGGTGTTGAGGCCTCTGGTGATGAGGGGGTGGGTTTCACGGTAGTCGGTGACGAGAGCGTCGGGGAAGGTCTTTTTCAGCAGGTCGCGGGTGGCGGTGACGTCTGCTCCGACGGGGGGGAGTTTGACGAGGAAGCGCTGGGCCGCGCGGCTGCCTTCGGTGAGTAGTTCTGTTGTGGCCAGAGCTTTGCGCGACATCATCATGCGCGGGCCAACGTTGAGGCTGCCGGTCATGCGGTCTGGCTCTTTTTCGACAATGGCAGAGACGCGGAAGTCTTTGCCGCCGAGACGCATCGTGCCGCCCACTTCGAGGCCGAGGCGAAGGAGGAGTTCTTGTGCGGCTACTACGCAGTTGTCACAGAGTGCGGCGCTGATACTCTGCTTTGGGTTGAAGATGACTTCGCCGTAGAAGGGGTACTGGGTGGGGTCGACAGCTTTGAGAGAGACGAGGACTGGCGTGGGATTGCCGGGCTTGGCGGCCATCGTTACTGTCTCGGTGATCTGGGTGAGCCGTGAGCCTTTGGTGGTGAAGCTGTCGAGGACTTCCTGTTGCTTTGCGTCCGGCTGGATGAAGACACGAGCGGAGACGTCGCCGGCCATCAGGGTGCGTGCTTCAGAATTGAGCATGCGGCGGAAGGATGTGGAGAAGCCTCTAACGCCGGTGAGCGCGCCAACGCCTACAGCCACGGCAAGGATGACAAAGAGAAACTTGAAACTGGAGGCACGCGCTTCGCGCCAGGCGATCTTGCGGGCGGCGCCGAGGGTGAAGCTTTGCGTCATGCCGCTTTCCGTTCGTCTGAGACGAGGAGGCCGTCGCGGAGGGTAATGACGCGGTCGGCGTAGGTAGCGAGTTCTTTGTCGTGGGTCACCATGACCAGAGTAGTTTTTTCTTCGCGATTGAGCTTGATGAGGAGATCGAGGACGATGCGGCCGTTGGCGGTGTCGAGGTTGCCGGTGGGCTCGTCGGCCAGCAGGATGGGAGGCTGGGTCATGAAGGCGCGAGCCAGAGCTACGCGTTGTTGTTCGCCGCCGGAGAGTTGGATGGGGTAATGGGAGGCGCGATCGAGAAGGCCAACCTGTGCGAGGAGTTGCTTTGCGCGCGGGCTGCCGTCGCCGGATTTGCCGGAGAGCTCGTGTGGCAGGAGGACGTTTTCTTCGGCTGTCAAGGTGGGGATGAGCTGGTAGCTCTGGAAGACGAAGCCGATTTTGGAGCCGCGGACGCGGGCCATGTCGTCTTCTTTGAGGTTGGTGATGTCGGTGCCGTCGAGAAAGATGTGGCCGGTGGTGGGGGCGTCAAGCCCAGCCAGCAGGCCGAGCAGCGTGCTCTTGCCGCTGCCGGATGCACCCATAATCGCTACGAATTCTCCGTGAGGGATCTGAAAGGAGATCCCCTTTAGAATCTTGACCAGGTGGGTTCCGGAGTCAATTTCGCGGGTGACTTGATCGACTTCAACTGCAATAGGATTCGACATTGGGTGCTTATATTACTTATTCTGACAGTCGTGAGACTGTTTTCTTTATTCTCGACAACATTATTGATGATGCTTGCGTTGGGTGGTTGTGCGCAGAAAAGTGCTGAACCGGAAGAGAAGATGGAACTTCCGAAGCCGACTGCGGCTGCGCCACCGAAAGATACACGGCCTGTAGTGCTTTGTTTCGGCGACAGCATTACCGCCGGATTTGGAATCGACGCCGGGGAGACCTACCCGGATGTGTTGCAGAAGATTCTGGATCAGCAGGGCTACAAATATCAGGTGGTCAATGCCGGGATCAGTGGCGACACGACTTCCGGGGGCGTGGATCGATTGAATGACGCTCTCAAGCTTGAGCCGAAGGTGACCCTGCTGGAGTTAGGTGGCAATGACGGCCTGCGTGGGATTGCGCTGGCCAAGAGCCGGGACAACCTGATGCAGATTTCGCGGCGTCTTGAAACCAAGGGCAGCAAGATTCTGGTTTTGGGGATTACACTTCCCAGGAATTATGGGCGCGACTATATTCGGGACTTTGAGGGAATGTACAAAGCGCTCGCGGTAAACAGCAATTATCCGTTTATGCCTTTTGTGCTTGAGGGTGTTTACAATACACCTGGAATGATGCAGCCTGACGGGATCCACCCGACAGCCAAGGGCGCAGCCGCAGTTGCCAACAATGTGTTTAAGTACCTGAAGCCGCTCTTAACCAAGTGATTCCTAGAAGAAAGGCAGCCGGATCTGGCGCTTGGCAAGATAAGCGTTCTTGACGTTGCTGCGCTTGGGACGATTGCTGATCAGGATCTCGTAATCCATCTCGAGACGGATTGCTTCTGCCGCGTATTTATCGGGGTCGGGATTGCCGATGGGCGGGCCACCCGTCTTCTGTACCCAGATTTCTAGTGCGGCCTGCAGTTGCTCTTCGAGGCGCGGGTCGGCACAACTCCAACTGCCTGCGCAGAGTATGGCTTTTTTGCGGCCGATTCGTACGAGTACGCTCATTTATGTCAAAGAGTGAGACTCTAAAAACAGTAACAAATCAGGGAGCGCATGACCAAGATTTTTCCTTTTGACTATGATCAGCATGATTACCCGAATGGGTTGAGGCTGATTACCGTTCCAACCGGGTTTCCGCATATTGTGTCGCTTTACCTCGTGGTGCATGTGGGGTCTCGCAATGAAACCGAGATTGGCAAGAGCGGGTTTGCGCACCTGTTTGAACACATGATGTTTCGCGGGACAGCGGCGTATCCGCCAGAACGGTATGAGTCCGTTTTGAAGCAAGCTGGCGCGGCTCAAAACGCATATACCGATGATGATCTGACGGTTTATCACACGACGTTTACCCGTGAGGATCTGCCGCAGATTCTTGAGATGGAAGCAGATCGCTTTGCCAACCTTGAATACGGCGAAGAGGTCTTCCGCACCGAAGCGCGGGCGGTACTGGCCGAGTACAACAAAGACAGCGCTGAGCCCTTTCACCTGATGCATGAGAAGTTGCGTGAGGCTTCGTTTGAGCGTCATCCTTACCAACACACAACCATGGGCTTCCTGCGGGATATCGAGCGAATGCCGGAGCTTTATGAGTTTTCGCGGCAGTTTCACAGCCGCTATTACCGGCCCGAAAACACAACGATGATTGTGGCCGGGGATGTGGATCTTGCCACTACGCGGCAGTTGGTTGAGGCGAGTTGGGGTGGCTGGAAACGTGGTGATTTTGAGGACGCTATTCCTGAGGCTCTGCCGCTGGGTGGGCCTAAGGAAGTTGTTGTGGAGTGGCCGTCTGAGACGCTGCCGGTGTTGCAGGTTGCTTACCGCACTCCCGCTTATTCAGATACGACAGTGGAGTCTGCGGCTCTCGATATCTTGTCTTATCTTTACTTCTCTTCCAGCTCGGCTCTTTACGAAGAACTGGTATTGGCTGAGCAGAGCTGCGATGTTTTCTTTGGCATGTATGCCGATCATGTGGACCCTTATCTCTATGTCGTGACGGCCCGGGTAAAGGAAGAATCGCAGGTAGAGCTTGTGCGTCGCCGGGTGGCCGAGACGGTGGAGTTGATGAAGACTGAGGTGGTAGATCAAGTGCGGCTTGAGACAGTGAAGAGCCACCTGCGCTATGGCTTTGCGATGCGGATGGATCATACCGACGGCATCGCCGGGTTGCTAGCTCGATACGTTGCGCTGAAGCGGACGCCCGAGACGATCAACCGCTTGTACGAGCAATATGCGCGAGTCACGGCTGAGGATTTGCAGCGGGTGGCGCGTACGTATTTTGTGGAAGAGAACCGCGTAACAGCACAGTTGAGGACTAAGGTATGAGCGGGTCTTTGCATAGCATCCGGATTGCGTTTCGAAGTGGCAGTGCCCTCGACCCAAAGGGCAAAGAGGGCTTGGCGAGTCTGACGGCGACTCTCGTAGCAGAGGGTGCTTCCCGAACGCGAAGCTATAAACAGATTCTTGATGAGTTCTTTCGCATGGCCACCAGTTTTGATGTCCAGGTAGATCAGGAACTTACTGTTTTCTCAGGGACGGTTCACCGGGACCATCTGGTTCAATACGAAGCGATCGTGAAGGAGATGCTGGAGGAGCCTGCCTTTCTGCAAGAAGACTTTGAGCGCGTAAAGTCAGACTTGCTGAATTATCTGAAGGTGAGCTTGCGCGGCAGCAATGACGAAGAGCTGGCTAAGGAATTGCTTTACGCGAAGGTCTTTGCCGGGCATCCTTACGGGCACCCTTGTTGCGGCACGGTGGCGGGGCTGGAAGCCATTGAGCTTGCGGACGTCAAAGAGTATTTTGCCAACGTGCTGAAGCGGAGTGAACGGTTGGATTTGCCGCCGGCTCGTGTGATCGATGGGCTCGAAGTGACACTGGTGGAGAAAGCGGATGCTCGTGGCGTTGCGATGAGTTTTGGCTATCCGATTGAAGTGCGTCGGGGCCATGCTGATTATCATGCATTGCTTGTGGTGCAGAGTTGGCTCGGGCAGCACCGGAATGGCGGCAGGCTCTTTGATTCGATTCGCGAGGTACGGGGATTGAATTATGGGGACTACGCCTATATCGAGTATTTCCCGAACGGGATGTATGAGTTTGAGCCGGAGCCGAATCTGGCGCGTCAGCAGCAGATCTTTGAGGTTTGGCTGCGGCCGGTCACGCCTGAGAAGGCGCTCTTTGCTTTTCGGATGGCGCTCTATGAGATCGATCAGTTGAAGCGGAATGGGATGAGTGTCGAGGACTTTGAACGAACGCGTAACTTCTTGTCGAAGTATGTGAAGTTGTTGATCAAGACGGAAGCGCTGGTGCAGGGGTACCGGATTGATAGTGAGTTTTATGAGACGCCGGAGTATACGCGCTATATCGCCGAGGGGCTTGCTGCGTTGACCCTGGAGGATGTGAGCCGGGCCGCGCAGAAGTATCTGGATACGGAGAAGATGTGTTTTGTTGCGGTGGGGCCGGGGATGGAGGAGTTAGGCCGGCAGATGAGCGAGAGCGTGGCTACCCCGATTGTCTATGAGGTGGAGCAGCCGGTAGAAGTGCTTGAGGTGGACCGGGTGGTGGCGGAGTGGCCGTTGCGGGTGGCGAGCCTTGAGGTGTTGCCGTTTGAAGAGGTGTTTGAGCGTTAGCGTTTGCCCATGGTGCTTACGAAATGAACTAAGCCCATTAACAGTAAAGCGTTGCCGACTACTCCGAGCCAGGAAAGCCAACCGAGACGTTCCGCTCTCCAAAGAGAGATCAAGGCTGTCACTTCACCTACGGCTGCGCCGCAAAACAAGGCCATCAGGAAGACTATGAAGGGAGCAATTGCTTCTCCCAGGTTTGTCGCCCCTTTCGCTGTTTTGTAGACGTAGTATCCTGCCGCTGCTGCTGCCAAAGGAAGGACTAGCGCCAGGATACTGAAGATTGGAGTTCTCATGTTGCTACGATTCCTGCTACTTGCAATGCGTGCTTCCAATTCGATATCGCTCAACGGGCTACTAGTTTGCGCTTCATGATAGTCTTGCAGGCGACTGAGTCTGTTTATGACTGCTGGAGAGAGAATGAGAATCCATGAATCCAGGCGAAGTTTCCTGGCGTTGACCGCTGCTAGTGCATTTGCTGCGGATCCCGTTTCGCCTC
>JBIPMY010000552.1:0-3635 GCA_044376335.1 Bryobacter sp. | reverse complement strand
CTTGCCGCTGCCAAGGCATCCGCTTAAGCAAATAAATCAAAGCCGCCGCCAGTGCCACCATCCCAAGAGTCGAAGGCTCAGGAACAGGATGGAACACTGGCGGCGGTTCTGCGTTTGGGGGGCCGACGGGATCTTCAGGTCGAACCGTAGGTGGGCCAGTCGGCGGCCCCACAGGAGGCGGCGGATTGGATTCACCCGGCGGCACAACCACACTCGGCGGGATAAATAGAAACGGCGGCGTGCCACCGGGACTCAGAATCGACGGTGGAAAGTACGTAGGGGGGACAAAGACGGATGGGGGAAACTGAAGGTCCCCGATGAAGAAGACAGGTCCACCGATACCGATCGGATGGCCTCCGATAAAGAAGGGAGGCAAATCGACTCTCGCAATTTCAATTGGTGTGATCGAAGGCAACAGGATTCCAGGCGGTGGAATCGTAAGCGGAAGCGAACTGATAAAGATAACTGGTGAAGGATGAATAATGATTTCGCCGCCCTTGTCCGCAGGTGGCAGCCCACCTGGCAGTCCTCCACCAATCAGCCCTGGCCCAACTACGGGCGGTGCCACATTGAAGACTGCCTCAGGAATCTTGCCGGTGAGCCCAGCTAAGGGAGCTGGCCCATTTCCCCGAAATTCAAATAAAGGTCCATCGGAATCTCGCCGGTTTGCCTCATCGGCCATAGCCTGAAACACAGGGATGTCCCAGCTTGGAAGGTCAAGCACGGCTTCACTTGGTGCCCCAACCCTTTGCACCGGGTCCCCCGCCACCAGCGATATTCGGTTGCCGCATCGCCCACGAATCATATTGAGTCCATCACTCAGCAAAATCTCACCGGGCTTCAGGTAGAGCCGCTGTGCGGTCCAGAAGATACGATTCCCGATGCGATACGATACATAGCCTTGAGCCGGCTTGGTCAATCGAAAAGGCTTCAGCTTGTCGATCTGGATTCCCTTGTAGTGCTCACGCACCACCGGGTCGCTCGCAACCTTCGTCTTCACCTCATCACGAGTAACGGTGCCGCCAGGCACAACAGAAAACGGAAACACCTTCCGCTTACTCAAATCTACTTTGAAGTCGTTAGGTAATTCTTCAGCATGAAAACTCGCTGCTACGCGGTTCTCGGGCTTCTCTTCACGCGAGCACGAGAAAAGTAGGCAAATCGCGAAGAGGCTAAACGCGAGCTTCATCACTAAGGTCTTAACCTTAGAGTTTAGCGCTGATACCCGATGGTACAATGCACCTTTGGTACTAAACAGCCTACTTCAGAGCCAAAACCTGGACGCGATTGTAGTTTCCACCCTGATCCAGATTCGTTATTACACAGGGTTCCAGGGTTCCAACGCTCTCCTTCTCGCTACCCCCAAGGGCAATTTCCTTTTCACCGATCCCCGCTACACCACCCAGGCAGCTCAGGAATCAAACTGCCCCGTAGCCATCGTCAACGGCCCCTTATTCAAAGCTCTCGCCGCAAAACTGAAATCCATCAAAGCTAAGCGCATCGGCTTTGAAGACAAAAAGATCTCCTACAACCTCTATCGCGAGCTTTCAGAACTGGGCGAACTGATTCCCCTCGGGGATTCGATTGAGAAGCCGCGCTGGGTTAAGACCCCGCAGGAAATCACCGCGATCCGCGCCAGTGTAGAACTGAACTCCAAAGCGCTCGATCAAGCCATGAGGCGCTTCAAAGTGGGAATGACAGAGAAAGATCTAGCTGCCGAGATCGACCACCAGATGCGCAAACTCGGTGCCGAGGGCAATGCCTTCGACACCATCGTCGCCAGCGGGCCCCACTCTGCCCTGCCCCATGCTCATCCCAGAAACGAGCGCATTGAAGCTGGCTCTTATCTGCTCATCGACATGGGTGCCTGCCTCAACGGCTACATGAGCGACATGACGCGCACCTTCGGCGTAGGCAGCGTGCCGCGTAAGGCCGTCCGCATTTACAAGGCAGTACTCGAAGCTCAGCTCGCTGCAATTGATGCCGTAAGACCCGGCAAACTCGCAGGCCAGATCCACGCTGCCGCCGTCAAGGTGCTGAAGGGCCACGGCCTCGACCAATACTTCATACACTCCACCGGCCACGGCCTGGGGCTCGAAATTCACGAGGCCCCGCGCCTTGGCAAAAAGGACAAAACCCCTCTGGAAACAGGCATGGCAATCACAATTGAGCCTGGAGTTTATGAGGCTGGCTTTGGCGGCGTAAGAATTGAAGACACGGTGCTGGTAACAGAAAAGGGAGTTGAGGTTCTCACAAGGACTCAAAAAGGTTGGACAATAGTAGGTTAGACCCCGCAATGAATATTGAAGAGATCAAAGAACTGATACAGCTCGCCCACGACAGTGGTGTAGCAGAGCTCGAAGTGCAGCGTGGCGAACACAGGGTTCGCATCAAGAGAGCAGGACTTGAGCGTGATGTCGTATTGCCCGCGCCCGTCGCCGCAGCACCCGCTGCCGTAGTCCCGGCTGCACCCGCACCCGTCGTAGAGAAAGACAACCTCGTCACCATCAAGTCCCCGATCGTAGGAACTTTCTATGACTCGCCCTCTCCAGAGGCGAACCCCTTCGTCAAGGTTGGCGATTCAGTAACCGCAAAGACAACGGTCTGCATCATCGAATCCATGAAACTGATGAACGAGATTGAAGCAGAAGTTTCAGGCACGGTCGTCGCCCGCTTGGTAGAAAACGGCAAGCCGGTGGAATACGGCGAAGCCCTCTTTACGATTCGGCCCAACTAACACGTCATGTTCCAAAAGATTCTGATTGCCAATCGTGGCGAGATTGCCCTGCGCGTAATATGTGCAGCGAAAGATCTCGGCATCAAGACGGTCGCCGTTTACTCAGAGGCCGATCGTCACAGCCTGCACGTTCGCTTTGCCGACGAAGCCGTCTGCATCGGCCCGGCCAAAAGTGCGCGTAGCTACCTCGACATTCCCAGCGTCATCAGCGCAGCCGAAATCACCAACGCCGAAGCCATCCATCCCGGCTACGGCTTCTTGAGCGAGAACGATCGTTTCGCCGAAGTCTGCAAGATGAGCGGCATCAAGTTCATCGGGCCGCCACCAGAAGTCACCCGCATGATGGGCCTGAAACAAAAGGCCCGCCAGGTCATGGAAGAAGCTGGCGTCCCTGTGCTTCCTGGCTCAAAAGAAGCCCTCACCAGCGCCGAAGAAGCGCTCGAATTCGCAGAAAAAATCGGTTACCCCGTAATCCTCAAAGCTGCCGCCGGTGGTGGTGGCCGTGGCATGAGAGTCGTAAACTCATCCGACGAATTACCCGGCCTTCTCGCCCAGGCCCAAAACGAAGCAGGCGCAGCCTTCAGCGTCCCCGACATCTATCTTGAGAAGTACATCGGCGCTCCCCGCCATATTGAGTTCCAGGTTCTCGCCGACGAACACGGCAATGTGGAAGTGCTCGGCGAACGTGAATGCTCCATCCAGCGCCGCCATCAAAAGTTAATCGAAGAAGCACCTTCTCCGGTAGTGACGCCAGAGCTTCGCAACGAAACACTTGCTGCCATCAAAAAAGCTCTAAAGGCAATTGGTTACCAAAACGCCGGCACCATCGAATTCCTTATGGATGAGAAGGGCAAACTCTACTTCATCGAAGTCAACGCCCGCATTCAGGTGGAACACC
>JBIPMY010000551.1:0-3641 GCA_044376335.1 Bryobacter sp. | reverse complement strand
TTCTCTCGCCATGGATCACGGCTGCGGCATCGTCTCCGCTCGGCACTCCAACCACTTCGGCGCTGCCGCCTATTGGGTACAGCGTCTCAATGCTGCCGGCTTTATCGGCATCGTGCTCTGCAATGCCTCGCCTGCAGTTGCTCCCTGGCAAGGCAAAGAAGGCCGCGTCGGCACCAACCCGATCTGCTTCGGCGTCCCCGGAGCCTCGCCCTTCTTGCTCGACATGGCCACCACCACCGTCGCAGCAAACAAGATCTTCAACGCCTACAGCGCCGGCAAACCCGAGATCCCCCCAGGCTGGGCTCTCGATAGCGATGGCGTCCCCACCACCGATACCGCAGCGGCCTACAAGGGCCTGCTGAATCCCCTGGGCGGCTACAAGGGCTCAGGGCTGGCCGTGATGGTGGAGATGTTGTGTGGCGTGCTCTCTGGAGGAGCCATGTCGAACGAGCTAGGTGGCATTCGCTTCCGCGGCGCACCTGTCGACGTCAGCCAGTTCTATCTGGCTCTCGACCCCAAGTGTTTCCTCGATCCCGGCGAGTATGAGGCCCGCGCGGTAAAGATGACGCAGAAGCTGAAGGAAGTGCAGCCAGCCAGTGGCTACGACGAGGTGCTTGTCGCCGGCGAGCCCGAACTTCGCAGCGAAGCCAAGCGCCGCAAAGAAGGCATTCCACTCGCTGACGACACCTGGCAGAGCCTCTCGGAATGGGCTCAGAAGCTCAATGTGCCGCTACCGATTTAGCCTTTGTTGAACTTCGCCCCTTGAGCCGGAGTCATGCTGGGATTCTTAAACTGAATCCCCATGTAATTGGTAAGCCGCGGAAACACATCCGTATTCCGCACCAGCCCTTCAAACGGCAAACTCCCCGGCCCGGTCGAAGTGATGGTTGTGTATTCGGATGTATGATTCATCCCGGTGTAAGCAACGCCATAATAATTACTCAAAACCTGCCCCAGAACGCCCATCGGTTTATCGAGGATCTGGTTGATCGAAACACCCTTCTGCCCTGCCGCCGAAGCCGCCACCCAACCAGCCTCCTGCGCCGTAATCGCAATGCCACGCTGCGCCTCAATCACCTCGCGTACACGAGCCGCCGAAGGCTTCGTACCCAGCAACTGGCTGATCGTACTAAACGAACTCTTCGCCTTCACAATCCGCTCAAAACACTTGCCTGAATCCACATACTCAAGCCCCATGCCGTTCAGCCCCGGGCTCGAATTGCCATGGTCACTCGTGGTGATCACCAGCGTGTCGCCACTGCGGGCGGCAAAGTCGAGACAAACACCCAACGCATCGTCATAGGCAAGTTGGTCCCAGAGCTGTCCGGCGATGTCATTGTCGTGAGCGGCGTGATCTACGCGCGCCCCCTCCACCTGCATGATGAAACCCTTGGGCGAAGACTTCGACAGCGCATCCAGCGTAAAGCTTGTCATCTCGGCCAGCGTCGGCACATCCACCTTATCGATCGTATAGGGCACATGCGAATCAGAGAAAAGCCCAAGCACCGGCTTCGCCTTCGACGCCGCATTCAACTCCGCCCGTGTCTTCACAATCTGGTAGCCCGCCTGCGAGAATTCCGCAATTGCATCCAGCTTGTCCTTACGCTTGTTCTGCAGAAAAAAGCGCTGCCCGCCACCCAGCACATAGTCCACCCGGCCCTTGTATTGCAAGCCGATCAAATGCTCATCGTCCCGGCTGGCTTGCGAGGAAGCAAAGCCCGCAGGCGTTGCATGGGTCACCGTAGCCGTCGTCACCAGCGCTGTCTTGCGCCCAGCTTGCTTCGCCAACTGCAGAATCGGCGTCAGCTTGGTGCCGTCTGGCAAAGTATTCACAGCAGCATTGTTGATCCGGCTGCCAGAACCCCACGCCGACGACGAACTCGAAGAATCGGTAACCGGCGAATTCAGCGCCGCCACATCCTGCACCCCGCGCGATGCCGTCATATCGTTCATCATTGCGGCCCAGCGAGTTCCCTTCCCGCGGGCGATCTGCGAGAAATACTCAGCCATCATCAGCACACCCGGGCTCATCCCGTCTGAAACACAAAAGATGATGTTCTTCGGCTTGCCAGCCTTGGCCTTAACCTGCGCCGGTGTCAACATGGCGGCTGCGCCCAAACCCAACGGAAGAGAGAAAATCTGACGACGATTCATGCTCTTTCTGTTGTATCAGGGCGCAGCCACCTCTGGCTCTATTTTTCTTGAACGGGCGGATCTTTCCAACGGCCGGCATCCTTCAGGCCCTGCTTCAGCAGGTACTCAATTTGCCCATTCAAACTGCGCAGTTCATCATCTGCCCAACGCTTCAGTTGATCCAGAGTATGAGCATCGACGCGCAATAGAAAGGACTTTTTCTCGGCCATTGGATCTTCTCTTTAGTGGTGCAGCGTTCCTGCGTTTACAACAGGCTGCGTGCCACGCTCGCCGCAAAGCACAACAAGCAGGTTCGACACCATTGCCGCTTTACGTTCAGAGTCAAGCTCGACAATCCCCTTCTTGTTCAGCATGTCCAGCGCCATCTCAACCATTCCCACTGCACCTTCCACAATCTTCGACCGTGCCGCAATAATCGCCGAAGCCTGCTGCCGCTGCAACATCACATGCGCAATCTCCGGTGAGTAAGCCAGATGCGAGATGCGACTCTCGATTACCTCAATGCCCGCCTTCAGCACCCGCTCTTCAATCTCCACCTTCAAGCGCGCCGCAATCTCTGTAGCATTGGCCCGCAGAGACATCTGGTCGTCGTTGTGTGCGTCATAAGGAAAGGCCGTAGCCAGGTTGCGCAGGGCACTCTCGCACTGCACCTTCACGTAGTCTTCGTAGTGGTCTACTTCGAACAACGCTTCAGCCGCGTCCACAACCTTCCACACCACAACAGCCGCAATCTCGATCGGATTGCCATCGTGATCGTTCACCTTCAGGTGTGTCGTTTCAAAGTTGCGAACCCGCAGGCTCACCCGGTCCTTACCCATAAAGGGGTTGGCCCAATGCAGCCCCGGCTTGCGAACCGAGCCCTTGTATTTGCCAAACAGTGTAACCACAACCGTCCGGTTTGGCCCGATGATGAAAAACCCGCAGAGCATCACCAGAACCACCAGAATCGTCAGAATGGCCATCAAGAAAATCGGGAAGCCAAGGTCGGCGCGCCGGGCGGCAACCATAGCAAAAACGCTTGCCGCACCAGCGCCAAGCAACAGCACGAGCATTCCAGCACCAGGCAGGGTTTGGAACTCGAACTCTTTGATCATGTGAAATCTTTCTCCTATCGCAATGATATCACTTTGATATTTTCCGTCAAGACTTTAGTTGGGGCAGCATGAGGCTCTGGCAAGGAGGGTCAATTTACCCCGCAACGCACCCCCTCGCATTCGGTCGGCGACCATGACAACCCCCGTCGAGCCCCATGCGTAAGCTTGGGGATTCCAAACGATACAGCCCAACGATATAGGTGACATTCAATTGAGGATCGCTCGATCTCTCCGCTCACTCACACATCTTCCCCCACCGCGGCCAGCCCGAGCGACTCACCCGGGCCGCTCACCCCGCAACACGCCCCCTCGTATTCGGTCGGCGACCATGACAACCCCGTCGAGCCCCATGCGTAAGCTTGGGGATTCCAAACGATACAACCCAACGACATA
>JBIPMY010000172.1:0-11965 GCA_044376335.1 Bryobacter sp. | reverse complement strand
CCTTCGAACCCCATCCGTAAGGATGGGGATTCCAAGCGATGCCAAGCGACCAACCCCATCCCCAAGGGCGGTAATAGCAACTCGAAAAAGCCCCCCCGTCGAGCCCCATCCGTAAGGGTGGGGATTCCAAACGACCCCAACCCCATCCGTAAGGGCGGAAACAGCAACTCTACTGAAAACAAGGATCAAAGCCAAAAGGCTAATCTTCAACAACCACCCACAACCCACTGCCTGGGACAGTCCAAAATAACGCCAGGCCAGCTCTTTGACATCCTGCTAAGCACACCAGAAAACAACCAGCACCCGAAGTGTGCCTGCAGGCGGCCGGGAATTCAAAATCCCGGGCCGCCTCCGGCACTATTCCGCCGCTTCCTGCAGCAAATCAAGAAATGCCTTCACCGCCCGGCTCATCTTCGCATTCCGGCGGTGAATAATCCCTAGCGGGCGAATCAGGCTCGGGCTCAACTCCGCAACCCTCAGCTTGCCCTCTTCCACTTCTTTCTCCACCACCGGATGCGGCACAATACTCACCCCACTCCCCAGCACCACCGCTTCCTTGATCATCTGGAGATTGTCGAAGTGCATCACCACATCCACTTCTGCCCCATTCTCCTTAAGATACGCGTCAATATCCTTACGGATCGGCAAATCCTCATCAAAGGCAACAAACGAAGTCCCGTCCAGCCGCGCCGGCGTTACCCGCTTCATCCCGGCCAGCAAATGCCCCGGCGGCATTGCCAGCACCATCCGCTCCTTCCGCCACGGCAACGCCATGATCTCGCGATTCGAGACCGGATAGCTCACCAGCCCGATATCGGCCCGCTCTGCCTTTACCGCTTCATAAACCTTCTCCGGTCGCAAATACTCAACCTTCAAATGAGCATCCCGGTACCGCCCCCGAAACTGATCCTCCAACCGGTGCATTTTCGACAAGCCCACTGAATAAATCGAAGCCACCCGCACTTCCCCGCTCGTCGATCGCTTCAGTTCATCTAGCTCAGTATCAAACTCGGTTTTCTTTCGCAACACTTCCCGGCAGAATTCCAGATACGCCTGTCCAGCCGGTGTCACCCGGATCGGCCGTGTACTCCGGTCCATCAATTCAATCCCGAAACAACGCTCAAGTTCTTGTAAATGCTGGCTCGCCGCGCTCTGGCTTACCTTGTTTAAGACAGCTCCACGGCTTACGCTCCGGCTTTGCGCGATATCCCGAAACAACCGCATATGTTCCAACTGCACGAACAGAAGCATATCATAACCGTGTCTAATACTACAAGGAAACAGTTTCAGCTTGCCTAATGCCAAAACTTCTAGCTATACTCAGTGAATCCCGAGGTGTATCTATGACTGATCTCCCAAATTCCGCCATGCTGCGAGGACTCCCTGAAGCTCAGGGCCTCTACGACCCCGCTCGCGAACGCGACGCCTGTGGTCTCGGCTTTGTTGCCAATATCAAAGGCGAAAAATCCCACGACATCATCCAGAAGGGAATCCAGATTCTCATCAATCTGACCCATCGTGGTGCCTGCGGGTGCGACCCCGACACTGGCGACGGCGCCGGCATCCTGATTCAGATCCCTCACAAGTTCTTTGTCCGCGAATGTGCAGACCTCGGCTTCACCCTCCCCAAGTCAGGTGAGTATGGAGTCGGCATGGTCTTCCTCCCGGTCCAGCGCACCCAGCGCCTCCAGTGCGAAGGCATCATCGAACGCATCGTCCGCGAAGAGGGCCTCACCGTCCTCGGCTGGCGCGACACCCCCATCGATTCCAATGCCATCGGTCGCCTCGCCCGCGATTCTCAGCCCTACATCCAGCAGATCTTCATCGGCCGCGCTGCAGACATGTCCGAAGATGACCTCGAGCTCCGCCTCTACGCCATCCGCAAGCGAGCTGAAAATGAAATCGCCACCTCCGAAATCCGGGATCGCGACTTCTTCTACTTCCCCTCTCTCTCCTGCCGCACCATCATCTATAAGGGCCTCCTCCTGGCCCCGCAGATCGCCAACTTTTACAAAGAACTCCAGGACCCCGAAGTCGCTAGCGCCCTCTGCCTCGTCCACCAGCGCTTCTCAACCAATACCTTCCCCACCTGGCAACTCGCCCACCCCTTCCGTTACATGTGCCACAACGGTGAAATCAACACTGTCCGTGGCAACGTCAACTGGATGCACGCCCGCCAGGCCGTCCTCGCCAGCGACCGTTTCGGCGATCTCCGCCGCCTCTTCCCCATCGTTACCCCCAACGGCAGCGACTCCTCGTCCCTCGACAACGTGATCGAGTTCCTTACCCTCGGCGGCCGCGAACTCCCCCACGTCATGGCCATGCTCATGCCTGAAGCCTGGGATCAGGATTCCGCCATGGATCCGGCCAAGAAAGCCTTCTACGAATACCACGCCTCCCTCATGGAACCCTGGGATGGCCCCGCTGCTGTAGCCTTCACTGACGGCCGCCTCATCGGCGCAACCCTGGATCGCAACGGCCTCCGCCCCGCTCGCTACATGGTCACCCATGACGGCCTGCTCATCATGGCTTCTGAAACTGGCGTGCTTCCGGTCAAGCCCGAAGACATCAAAGAAAAAGGCCGCCTCCAGCCCGGCAAGATGCTCCTTGCAGACCTCGGCGCAGGCCGCATCATCCCCGATACGGAAGTCAAGCAGATGCTCTCGAGCAAGCAGCCCTATCGCGAATGGCTCGACAAGCAACAGATCACTCTCGACCGCCTGCCCGCCCCTCCCCGCTGGCACGAAACCGAATTCCACACCATCCTCGAGCGGCAGCGAGCCTTCGGCTACACCGAAGAAGACGTCCGCATGATCATGGTCCCCATGGCCAGCGCCGGCGAAGAACCCATCGGCTCGATGGGTACCGACACCCCGCTCGCTTGCCTCAGCGACAAGCCACAACCGCTCTTCAACTACTTCAAGCAGCTCTTCGCCCAGGTCACCAATCCTCCCATCGACCCGATCCGCGAAGAACTTGTCATGTCGCTCACCAGCTACATCGGCACCGAGCGCAACATCCTCGAAGAAACCCCTGAGCACTGCCATACCTTCAAGCTCAAGCATCCGATTCTCACCAACCACTACCTCGAACAGCTGCGTCACGTTCGCTGGGGTGAGTTCCTCGCCACGACGATCCCGACTCTCTTCGATGCCGCAGGCTCCGAGCAGGACCTCGAAGAAGCACTCGACCGCCTCTGCCGCCGCGCCTCGCTCGCCATCCAGAAGGGCTACCGCCTGCTGATCCTCTCAGACCGTGGCGTCGATCAGAATTCAGCGCCTATCCCCTCGCTTCTCGCCCTCACTGCCGTCCACAACCACCTGGTCCGTGAAGGCACCCGCTCACAGGTCGCCCTGATCGTCGAATCTGGCGAACCCCGCGAGATCATGCACTTCGCCCTCTTGATCGGCTACGGTGCCAGTGCTGTCAATCCATATCTCGCCATCGAGACCCTCGAAGACCTCGCACAAAAAGGCCGCTTGCCCGAAGGCGTCACCTTCGAGAAGGCACTCAGCAACTTCAAGAAAGCCATCGGCAAAGGTCTGCTTAAGGTCTTCTCAAAGATGGGTATCTCCACCCTTCAGTCCTACCGTGGTGCTCAGATCTTTGAAGCCATCGGCCTCAGCAAGCCCTTCGTCAAGAAGTACTTCACCGGCACCGCCACCCGCATCGAGGGTGTGGGCCTCGAAGTCATCGCCAAAGAAGCGAAGATGAAGCACGACTTCGCCTTCCGCCCCACCAACTCCTTCTCAACAGATCTCGACGCGGGCGGCAACTATCACTTCCGCGTCCACGGCGAATTCCACTCTGTCAATCCAGACTCGGTATCCAAGCTCCAGCACGCCGTCCGTCAGAACAGCTACTCCACCTTTGAGGATTACGCCAAGTCCATCGACCAGCAGAACAAGCAACTCTGCACCCTCCGCGGCCTGATGGATTTCAAGTTCGCCGCTCAACCCATCTCACTCGATGAGGTAGAGCCCGCCTCTGAGATAGTCAAGCGTTTTGCCACCGGCGCAATGAGCTTCGGCAGCATCTCCAAAGAAGCTCACGAAACTCTCGCCATCGCCATGAACCGCATGGGCGGCCGCTCCAACACCGGAGAAGGCGGCGAGGATTCAGACCGCTACAAGCCTATGCCGAATGGCGATTCCAAGCGCAGCGCCATCAAACAGGTCGCCAGCGGCCGCTTCGGCGTCACCACTGAATATCTGGTGAATGCCGAAGAGCTCCAGATCAAGGTCGCTCAGGGTGCCAAGCCCGGTGAAGGTGGCCAGCTCCCCGGACACAAGGTAGACGAGAACATCGCTCGCGTCCGCTTCGCCGTCCCCGGCGTCAGCCTCATCTCGCCGCCCCCTCACCACGACATCTACTCCATCGAAGATCTCGCCCAGCTGATCTACGACTTGAAGAACGTCAACCCCGAGGCCCGCATCTCCGTCAAGCTCGTTAGCGAAGTAGGCGTAGGTACAGTTGCCGCAGGTGTGGCCAAAGCCCACGCCGATGTCATCCTGATTTCAGGCGACACCGGCGGCACCGGCGCAAGCCCCCTCACCAGCCTCAAGCACGCTGGCTCCCCCTGGGAACTCGGCCTCGCCGAAACCCAGCAAACCCTGGTCATGAATGACCTTCGCAGCCGCGTTCGTATCCAGGTTGACGGCAAAATGCAAACCGGCCGTGACGTTGCCATTGGCGCTCTCCTCGGCGCTGAAGAGTTCGGCTTCTCTACCGCTCCCCTCATCGCCATGGGCTGCATCATGATGCGCAAGTGTCACCTCAATACCTGCCCTGTCGGTATCGCAACTCAGAATCCTGAGCTCCGCAAGAAGTTTGAAGGCACTCCCGAGAACGTCATCAACTTCTTCTTCTTCATCGCAGAGCAACTCCGTGGCATCATGGCCAAACTCGGCCTCCGCACCATTCAGGAAATGGTCGGCCGTACAGATCTCCTGGAGACTCGCAAGGCCATCACCCACTGGAAGGGCAAGACCCTCAGCTTCGCCAACCTCTTCTATAATCCGCCCGTGCCGCAGCGCGTCTCACGCTTCTGCACCACCTCGCAGGATCATGGCCTGGTCGAAGCCCTCGACTACAAACTGATCTCGCACGCCAAAGAAGCCATCGAACACGGCACAAAGGTAGACTTCAAACTTCCAATCCGTAACGTCCATCGCACCGTCGGCGCAATGCTGTCTGGCGAGATCGCCAAGCGTTACGGCAATGAAGGTCTCCCCCACGACACCATCAACTTCGAGTTCACCGGCAGCGCCGGCCAAAGCTTCGGGGCCTTCCTCTCAAAGGGCGTCACCATGCGCCTCGAAGGAGACTCTAACGACTACACCGGCAAAGGCCTCTCCGGCGGACGCATCATCGTCTACCCGCCAAAGAAGTCGAGCTTCCAGCCCGACGAAAACATCATCATCGGCAACACCGCTCTATACGGTGCCACCAGCGGTGAGTCGTTCTTCAACGGTCGCGCCGGCGAACGCTTCTGCGTACGCAACTCCGGTGCCACCGCGGTCGTCGAAGGCGTCGGCGATCACGGCTGCGAATACATGACCAAGGGCCTTGTCCTTTGTCTCGGCTCCACCGGACGCAACTTCGGTGCCGGCATGTCCGGCGGCATCGCTTACGTCCTTGATGAAACCGGCGAATTCCAGACCAACCTCTGCAATCGCTCGAGCGTCGATCTCGACCCTGTCGAATCCGCCGAAGACATCAATACCCTCAAGCAACTGCTCGAGCGTCATTGGCAGTACACCTCCAGCCCCAAAGCTCGCTGGGTACTCGACGAGTTTGGCAAGTTCCTCCCCAAATTCGTCAAGGTATTCCCGCACGAATTTAAGCGTGTCCTGGGCGTTGCCCGCACTCCAATTTCAACCCCCCAACCAGCCAAGTCCGCCAAGCGTGAGGTGATCCATGGGTAAGCACACCGGCTTTCTCGAAATCGGGCGCGAAGTCGCCAAAAAGCGTCCCGTCATCGAACGGGTCAATGATTGGTTCGAGGTCTATCAGGACTTCCCGGCCGCCAAAGTTTCAGAGCAAGGTGCCCGCTGCATGGATTGCGGCGTGCCCTTCTGTCATACCGGCTGCCCTCTCCACAATCTCATTCCAGACTGGAATGACCTTGTCTATCAAAACCGCTGGCAGGAGGCCATCCGCCAGCTTCACGCCACCAACAACTTCCCTGAGTTCACCGGCCGCCTCTGCCCTGCCCCCTGCGAATCCGCTTGTGTACTCGGCATCAACGCCCCGCCGGTCTCAATCAAACAGGTAGAAAAATCTATCATCGACCGCGCCTTCGCCGAAGGCTGGATCGTCCCGGAACTCCCCACCCTGCGCACCGGCAAGAAGATCGCCGTCATCGGCTCAGGCCCCGCTGGCCTGGCCGCTGCTCAGCAACTCAATCGCGCCGGCCACACAGTCACAGTGATCGAACGTGAGAATCGCCTCGGTGGTCTTCTCCGCTACGGCATCCCAGACTTCAAGATGGAGAAGCATCACATCGACCGCCGCATCGAGCAGCTCGAAGCAGAAGGCATCCTCTTCAAGCTCAACACCAACATCGGCACCGACGTTGAATTCAGCGATCTCCGCAAACAATTCGACGCCATCCTGCTGGCCATCGGTGCAGAGCAGCACCGCGACGTCAACGTCCCCGGCCGCCACCTCAAGGGGATCCATTACGCGATGGAATACCTGCCCCAGTCCAACCGCGCCGTAGCCGGCGACACCGTCGAAGGCCAGATCATGGCCACCGGCAAACACGTCATCATCATCGGTGGCGGAGACACCGGAGCAGACTGTCTCGGCACCGCCACCCGTCAGGGAGCAAAGTCCATCCATCAGTTCATGATTCACCAGCGCCCGCCAGATGAGCGCGCTGAATCCACCCCCTGGCCCCTCTGGCCCGTCATGTATCGCGAAGAGCCAGCGCATGAAGAAAACGGCAAGCGCGAGTTTGCCGTAGCCACCACCTCTTTCAGCGGCGACGAAGATGGCAACGTAAAGAAGCTCCACGGAGTCCGCGTTGGCCCCTCGCCCCGCTTTGAGCCAGTGCCTGAAAGCGAGTTCGCCTACGACGCAGATCTCGTCCTGATTGCCATCGGTTTTGCCGGTGTCCATCGTCAGGGCCTGATCGAAAAGACTGGTGCCCGCCTCGACGCAAGAGGCAGCATCGTCACCGATGAAAACTACAAAACCAGCCTCGATGGAGTCTATGCCGCAGGCGACGCCCGCCGTGGCGCTTCCCTCATTGTCTGGGCCATCGCCGAGGGCCGCCGCGCCGCTCGGTCGATCGATGAATACCTCATGGGCTCAAGCCAGTTGCCAAACTAGTAAACTAAAAGGTAGAGATGGCACTGATTACCCAAATTCTGAACAACGCGGCCGCTGTCGCCAAAGGCATGGGCATCACCTTCGTGGAGATGCTCCAGCCCACCGTAACGGAAGCCTATCCGGAAGGTCCTGCTGTATTTGAAGAACGCTTCCGCGGCGTACACGTCCTGCAGCGTGACGAGAATGGCCTCGAGAAGTGCGTCGGCTGCTTCCTCTGTGCTGCCGCCTGCCCATCCAACTGCATCTACATTGAAGCTGCAGAGAACACCGCAGAAGGCCGCATCTCCGGTGGTGAACGTTACGCGAGCGTCTACAACATCGACTACTCCCGCTGCATCTTCTGCGGCTATTGTGTCGAGGCTTGCCCCACAGACGCCATCACCCACGGCCACGACTTCGAGATCGCCAGCTACAACACCTCAACTCTGGTCTACCGGAAAGAGCAAATGCTGACCCAGTTACCGACGGACTTCAAGCCGCTCATCGTAGAAGAACAAAGCTCCAGCAACGGTCACTAATGCGCTCCGATGCGTTCGTCGAGGCGGCCCGCTGCAAGGACTTTACCCTCGAATGGCTGGACACCAATGGTATCGGTGGCTACGCCATGGGCACAGTCGCTGGCCTTAGAACACGTCGCTACCATAGCCTCCTAAATTCGGGCAAACCAACCCACGTCTGGCTCAGCAGCCTCGAAGACCGCCTCCACCTCGATGGCCAGACCCATGAGCTAGCCACCCACCAGTACCCGGGCGTCGTGGCCCCCAGGGGCTACCAGCTCTTGAGCGAATTCCGCCTCGCCCCTTACCCAAGCTGGCTCTATCGCATCGGCGAAGCTACCCTCATCAAAGAGGTCATGCTGATCGACGGCGAGCCGAGCGTCCTCGTCCGCTACTGCTGCTCCGAGAACGCCACCCTCGACCTCCGCCCCTTCCTGGCCGGCCGGCCTCAACACTCACTCCAATACGCCAGCCCTCACAACGAATGGGCCATTGAGGGCAACCTGAAGCTCAGCCGCCCAGGCGCGACTCTATACATTCGCAGTGACGCCACCCGCTTCGAGCAGAACCCCGACTGGTACCGCCGCTTCCAATACCAAGTAGACCGCAACCGGGGCCTCGACTTCGAAGAAGACCTCTGGACGCCAGGCCTCCTCCACTTCAACCTCCGTGCCGATACCTGGGTCTATCTTGTCTGCAGCCTCGATCAGGACCCCGGCCCCCTCGACCCTCTCAAGCTCCTCAAGGCCATCGAAGCAAAAGAACACCGCTTCCCTACCCCGCATAACCTTGAAGACCGGCTCTCCAACGCAGCCGAGCACTTCATCTTCAACAACAGCGTCATCGCCGGCTACCCCTGGTTTACCGACTGGGGCCGCGACACCTTCATCTCCCTCCCAGGGCTCTTTCTCGCCCGCAACAAGCTCGATGCCGCCGGCCGCACCATCGACAACTTCCTGGCCCAGCGCCGCGACGGCCTGATCCCCAACCGCATCACCGACGACGGCTCCACCCCGGAATACAACTCCGTCGACGCGACTCTCTGGCTCTACATCGCCGTCTGGCAATGGCTCGAATGCGGGGGCAACCGGCAACTCTTCCAGGACCGTTTCTATGCCCCCATGGTCGAGATGCTCAAGACCATGGCCCGCGGCACACACTACGGCATCTATTGCGACCAGGCCGATGGACTGCTCAACGCAGGCACACCTGAAACCCAGATCACCTGGATGGACGCCCGCTGCAACGGCATCGCCATCACCCCGCGCTCAGGCAAACCAGTCGAGATCAACGCCCTCTGGTACAACGCACTCCGCCTGATGACAGGCTGGGCTCGCGAGCGTGGCGACTTTGCCTCTGAGTCCCAATTCGGCAGCATGGCCAATCAGGCCATATCAGGCTTCACCAACTCTTTCTGGAACCCGGATAAGTCCTGCCTCTACGACGTCATTGGCGACAGCCAGATCCGGCCTAACCAGCTCTTTGCTCTCTCGCTGCCCTATCCGCTGGTGATCCGCAGCAAGGGCGAGCTCATCCTGGACACCATCGAACGAAGTCTCCTGACACCAATGGGCCTTCGCACCCTCGCGCCATCCGAAGCCAGTTATAGGCCACGATTTGAAGGTGGTCCCCTGGAACGAGACAGCGCTTATCACCAGGGCACAGTATGGCCCTGGCTCTTCGGGCCTTATGCCCGGGCTTGTCTGAAGATCCGGCCCAATCTTGAAGCTGAGAAAACAAGGCTCAAGCAGCTCCTCACCACCTTTGCCGCCAGCGAATTGGATACCGGCTGCCTGGGCCAATTGGCCGAAGTTTACGATGGCGATCCGCCCCAGCGCGAAGGCGGCACACCTGCCCAGGCATGGAGCGTTGCAGAAATACTCTGGCTACTCAGGCAAGAACTGGCATCCTAGTTAAAGTGTCCCGCGCCCTAATCCTCGTATACGCAACGATCTTCCTTGATGTCCTCGGGCTTGGTGTCCTCATCCCGGTGCTGCCTTACTACGCCCAGCAATACCGTACCGACGCCATGACCGTCGGCTTTCTCAGCGCCGCCTTCTCAATCGCACAGTTCATTGCCAGCCCTTTCCTCGGTGCACTCAGTGACCGCATCGGCCGCCGCCCTGTCATCCTCTGCAACATCCTCGGTTCCTCATTTGCCTACTTCCTATTTGGTTGGGCCAACACGCTGTGGCTGCTCATGCTGGCCCGTGTTCTCGAAGGCATCACCGGCGGCAGCATCTCCACGGCTCAGGCTTATATCGCCGACGTCACTCCGCCTGAAGACCGCATGAAGCGCTTCGGTCTGATTGGCGCAGTCTTCGGCCTCGGCTTTGTCATCGGCCCTGCCTTCGGCGGGTTCCTGAGCACATACAGTCTGGCAGCGCCAGCCTACGCGGCCGGCACGCTCTGCCTGCTGGCGGCAATCTTTGGCTTCTTCATGCTCCCCGAGAGCCTGCCACTCGATAAGCGCAACACCACAAAGCTGCAGCTCTCAGACGCGAACCCTTTCCTCAAGATCTCGCAAGCCCTCTCCCGCGATTCGATCCGCGCCATCCTCATCGCCATATTCGTCGTCAACGTCGCCTTCAGTGCCCTGCAATCGAACTTCGCCCTCTTCACGCTGAAGCGCTTCCAGATGGGCCCGCAAGACAATGCCTGGATCTTCGTCTACATCGGCTGCCTCAGCATCTTCATGCAAGGTGTTGTTGTCCGGAGGATGCCCAAGACGCTCAACCCCGTCACCACCTGTATCACCGGCTTGACTGCGATGTCGATTGGCTTTCTCGGTATCAGCCTGTCGCAAGCGTCCTGGCATCTCTATCCTGCAATCGCCATCATGGCCTTCGGTAACGGCATCGCCGCCCCCATGCTTACCGGCCTGATCTCTCGCCGGGTTGGCGAGCGCGAACAAGGCACGGTACTCGGCTCCTCGCAAGCCATCCTCAGCTCTACCCGCATCGTTGGGCCCCTCTTTGCCGGCTTTGTCTTCGACGCTCTCGGCAGCGGCGCACCCTACTGGACCGGCGCGATTCTCGCCCTCGCCGGCGCAGCGATCGTCGCCCGCACGCCGCAGCAAGCATAATAGCTTTATGAATCGTCGTGAATTCCTGGCAACCAGCGCCGCGCCGCTGCTTCAGACCAAGCAACCGAACATCCTTTGGGTGACCTGTGAAGACATGAGTCCCAACCTGGGTTGCTATGGAGACAAGTTCGCCAAGTCTCCGACGATCGACGCACTAGCCGAGCGAAGCCTTCGCTATCGTCATGCCTGGTCTTGCGCGCCCGTCTGCGCCCCTGCGCGAACCACAATCATCAGCGGCATGTACCCGCCATCTACTGGCGCTGAGCACATGCGCAGCGAGACCAGACTTGCGCCTGGGCAGAAGATGTTTCCCCAGATCTTGCGTGAGTCAGGCTATTACACCTCGAATAACTCGAAAGAAGACTACAACCTCATCCATACGGGCAAGGTCTGGGACGAAAGCTCCAACAAGGCACACTGGCGCAAACGAAACCCGAATCAGCCCTTCTTTAGCGTCTTCAACTTCGTAATCACACACGAAAGCCAGATCCGCAAAGAGGGCCATCAGCTCAAGCATGACCCTCGTGAAGTTCGAGTGCCAGCGTATATGCCCGACAATGAGGTGGTTCGCCGCGACTGGGCTCAGTATTACGACAACATCTCGACCATGGACGACATGGTGAAGAAGACGCTTGCAGAGCTGGAAGCAGATGGACTGAAGGATTCCACCATCGTCTTCTTCTACTCCGATCACGGAGCCGGAATGCCCCGATCCAAGCGCTGGCCTTACAACTCAGGGCTGCAGGTGCCGATGATGGTTCACATTCCAGAGCAGTTCAAGCATCTGGCCCCCAAAGACTACAAAGAGGGCGCCTGGACAGATCGCCTTGTGAGCTTCGTCGACCTTGCTCCCACGGCTCTCAGCTTGGCCGGAATCAAAGCACCCGAATACCATCAGGGCCATGCTTTCCTCGGCTCAGCAATTGCACCTGAGCAGGAATACGTCTTCGGGTTTCGGGGTCGCATGGACGAGCGGATTGATATGGTTCGCAGCGTCAGGAACCAGCGCTACGTCTACATCAGAAACTACATGCCTCACCGCATC
>JBIPMY010000170.1:0-11985 GCA_044376335.1 Bryobacter sp. | reverse complement strand
ACGGCGAAGGAACAATCGACAGCTCGCACCCGACAGACCTTGGCTACGTGCGTCAGGCCGATGCCTTTGAGAAGGTATTGCGGAAGATCTTGAAGTCCAGTCGATAAAGCATGCCGTTTGAGTTAGTGACACGAAGGCTGGAGCACGTACTGCTGATCGAGATTGTGGGCGAGTTTGTTCTCAGTCAGAAGCTGAGGCGCTGTTCCACGGTGATTCGGGATGCAGGCGATGCGACAGCCTTTGTGGTGGATTTAAGCCAGTGCGGGAAGCTGGATAGTGCAGGCTTGGGAGAATTGCTGATGTGGTACAGCCTGGCAATGCGGAGCAAGAAGAAGGTACTGCTGATTGGGGTAAAGGAAAGCATCAAGGGTGTGATGCAAACGGCACGGGTGGACGGGATTCTGCTTGGGGCTCGAGATCTGGAAGCAGCACTAGCCGAGCTCCGCGCGTAGCCCCAGAGTACGGATCATGCGGAGCAGCGAATTGGGGTGCACCCCCAGAAGGCCTGCGGCAATCTTGTAATCGCCCCTGGCCTGCTGCCATGCCTCGACGATAGCGCCGCGCTTGGCATCGTGAATACTGCGATGGAAGGCAGGGGCTGCGTCTGGCGAAGAAGCCGCAGTTTCCAGGATCGAGTCGGGAAGATCTTCGAGTTGGACTTCTGGTAGATCTCCGAGGACAACAGCGCGCTCGATGGCATTCTCAAGCTCGCGTATGTTGCCTGGCCAATCGTAAGCTCTGAGTGCAGACAGTGCGGCCGGGGTGAAACCACGAACGCTGCGGCCTGCGGCGGCAGCGGCGCGAGCAAGAAAAGCGTTGGAGAGAAGTTCGATGTCTTCGCCCCGTTCGCGCAGAGGCGGAGTGCGAAGGCTAACGACGTTGAGACGGTGGAAGAGATCTTCGCGGAAGCTGCCTTTTTTGACTTCAGCGGCAAGGTCTCGATTGGTGGCAGCCACCACGCGGATGTCGAGGGTGATGGTCTTGCGGCCACCGACACGCTCGCATTCGCGCTGCTGCAGAACCCGCAGCATCTTGGCCTGGAGCGGGAGAGCCATTTCGCCAATTTCGTCGAGAAAGACAGTGCCGCCGGCGGCGAGTTCCAGTTTGCCCTGACGCTGTTCTGTTGCTCCGGTGAAGGAGCCCTTTTCATGGCCGAAGAGTTCGCTCTCGAGTAACGTGTCGGTGATGGCGGCGCAGTTGAGCGCGACGAAGGGGCGGCTATTGCGAGGGCTGAGGCGGTGCAAGGCGCGGGCAACGAGTTCTTTGCCGGTGCCGCTTTCACCCTGGATGAGGACGGTGGTTTCGCGAGGGGCAACCTTGTCGATTTGCCGCAGGAGTGTTTGAGTGGCCGCCGAGGCGCCAATGATTCCTGTGCGTGAGGAAATTTCTTCTTCGGCTAGCGAAGTACGGATTTCGAGATTGGTGATCTCCGAGGCGGTGTCGAGCGCTCCGGCGGCGATGGCGGCTAGCGCGGCGAAGGTGGCTTCGGAATCGGCTGGGGTTTCGCAATGCCAAAGCAGACAGGCTCTGTGGTTTGGCCCATAGTCGAAGGTCTGGATCAATGCCTTGGCGTGGTTGGTGATTTGACTTGTAAGGACAGAGAGCCAGGGGGCATCTGTGTCGCGCAGACGGGCATCGAGACGCTGGGCCCAATCTGCAGGTGTGCCGCCAATGAAGATGTCCAATTGCCCTGCCCCGAGTTCGCCAGCGGCAATTTCGCGGATCTGTGCTTCGAGGGCGATTTGGTCTTCGAGGTCGAGGCCATGCATGGCGCGAAAGAGATAGAAGAGACTGCACGCCGCGATCAGGCTTTGGCCGGGCAGACGATCGGCCTGAGCTTGCCGGAAGAGCAGATCGATTTCACCAATTCGAATGCGATCGCCATCGTCGAGGATGGCAACGCTTGCCGGGACTCCGTTGATTGTGCAGGCTGAATTGCCGGTGAGGGAGGAGAAGGTGAATTTGCCGTCTGTGCACTGGATCTCGCAATGGCGCGGGGCGAGGCCAGTAAGGACGATGTCGACTGTTGGGTCTGAGCCGATGCGGACCCGGCCGGAATCGAGTTCAAAGCGCAGACCGGTTTCCGGGCCACGGACCACTAACAAAAGAGCAGGACTCATAGGAACAAATACGAGGATGACACCTTCCGGGGGAGGGCTGTTAACCCTGGGGTTCATGGATTCACTCGCGGGTTTGCGTTGGAGTGGGCTTCCGCCCGTAAGTTGTTGATTCTACGTTGGGAGATTTGTGGTGAGGGGATTGCAACCTAATACTGCGTCCGGCAACGAAGCCGAATGAACCGAAACAAGGAGCAAGACAATGAAAACGATTCTCAAAGCAGTAATGATGACCTCGCTGGCAGTAGCGGGATTTGGTGCCCAGCCGATGGCGAAACTGAAGGTTGGCTTTCCCTTCGTTGTGGGCAAGACAAAGATGCCTGCGGGCGAGTACCGGATCTCAATCCCGTCTAACGGGGTGAGGACACTGAAGATCGAGAGCATGGGCACAGGCCCGGCTGCCTTCCTTGCAGTGCCTGTGCAAGACCTGACCCGAGACGACCAGGCCGGCAGAAAAGTTGAGTTTGTCTGCGAGGGCCAGGAATGCAAGATCAGTCGCATCTTCAACCTGGATTCGGGCTACCTGTTCTCAACCGGACAAAAGGTGAAAGCCACGAGTGAACGAATGATCGTGAAACTCAATTCTGGCAGCACCAAGACCGAATAGATGCCATAATCTCGAGCCCTTCTCAGACGGAAAGAGAGAGCCGCTGAGATGGATTGGGGCCCGCTAGCTGAAAAGCTGGCGGGCTTTTGTGTTTAGGTTCCGGCGGCTTCAGAAAGCTCGCGCGTTGCCGCTGGGGCAACTCGATTGAGGTCTAGCCAACGAGAGAGCGTCGATTCAAGAACAGAGAGTGAAATCGGTTTTGAGATGTAATCGTCCATCCCCGATTCGAGGCAGCGTTCGCGATCCCCGGGCATGGCATGAGCGGTCATGGCAAGAATTGGAGTGCGCGGCAGATGTTCTGCTGTCTCCCATTCACGAATCGTTCTGGTGGCCTCAAAGCCATCCATCTCCGGCATCTGACAATCCATCAACACGAGTGGATAGGCAGTCGCTTTGAGGGCTTCTACCGCCTTGGCACCGTTGTCGACGATGTCGGCAAAGAGACCGAGTTTTTCAAGCATACGAATGGCTACGCGCTGGTTGATCAGGTTGTCTTCTGCAATCAGGATTCGAGAGCTTGAATCGGATCGCGATAAGGCTTCCTCTACCAACCGATGGCTCAGCTCGAGCAGCTCGGACGAGGGCTCAGGAGTGGTGCTGAGACCTTCAATCACTTCAATCAGATTGCTCTGACGGAAGGGGTCTGAGAGCGTTGCGGCAAAGAGAGAATCATGCTCCCGCTGAACTGCGCGATCGCGCATTCGAACCAATCGCATCAAGGCCCGGGCTGGATCAATACCGGCGCCAACCAGGAGTTTTGCGAGTGAAACCGAACTCATATCCGGCAATTGGTCATGCACCAGAATCAGAGAGAAGGGCTCGCCCTGGGCCTGAGCATCGCCAGCAAGGAGAATGAGTTCCTGGCCGCTGCTCGCCGTGGTGACATCAAAGCCGAGGCCTTGAAGGACGTGACGGGCGCTTTCCCATTGTTCATGACGAGGGATCGCCACAAGGGCACGCCGCACTTTAGTCCAATCCATGCGCGTTAGCGTGATCGCCGCGCGCTCGGACGCAATCTGAAGGGGAACACGGAACCAGAAGCGTGAGCCCCCTCCGGACCTCAACTCCGTTCCGATTTGTCCCCCCATCATCTCCACCAGTTGCCGGCTAATCGCCAGCCCCAGACCAGTGCCGCCGAAGCGTCGCGTGGTTGAGCCGTCCCCTTGTGTAAAGGGCTGGAAGAGGTGAGACTTTAACTCCGGCGCAATACCAATGCCGGTGTCGAGAACTTCAACTTCAATGTCGCAATTATTGGCTTCTTTGCGACTGATGTGCACACGGATCACAACCTGACCCGCAGCAGTAAACTTGATGGCATTGCCGGTGAGATTTGTGATCACCTGCTGGATGCGGTATGGATCCCCGATGAAGGTTGCGGGCAGATCGGTATCGAATGTGGCCGCGAAGTCGAGGTCTTTTTCCTGTGCCTGTTCGGCGAGAAGTTCCACGACATCTTCAACGCTTTCGCGGAGCTGGAATTCGATCTTTTCAATCTCGACGCGGCCCGCTTCGATCTTCGAAAAATCGAGGACGTCATTGATGATGTTCATCAGATATTGGGCGCTGCGACGGACGGCATCGGCGTATTCGCGTTGTTCGGTGTCGAGCGAGGTGTCGGAAAGAAGGTCGGTCATCCCGATGATGCCATTCATCGGAGTGCGGATTTCATGGCTGACATTGGCGAGAAATTCGCTCTTGAGCCGGGAGGCATGAAGGGCTTCGTCGCGAGCCTCGACCAGTGCCGCTTCTACCTGCTTCATGTGTGAGATGTCGGTGAGCGTGCCTTCGTAGAATTCGATTCCACCTTCAGCAGATTTCACAACACGAGCATTTTCAAGGACAGTAAGTATCGTGCCGTCTTTACGTCTGAGGCGCAGCTCAAAGTTATTGAGAGCTCCATCGATCTGCAATTGATGCACTGCCAGAGTGCGGTCAACCGGGTCAACATAGAGATCGGTTTCGATCGATGTCTGGCGGAGGTCTTCAAGCGAGTCGTAGCCAAGCATTTCGACAAGAGCAGGGTTGGCTTCGAGGATTTTGCCATCCGAACTGGACCGGTAAACGCCTTCAGAGACGTTTTCAAAAAGCGAGAGAAATCGTTTTTCGCTCGCCGCCAAAGCCACGCTTTGCTGCTTCAACTCGGTGATGTCACGCACCACCATCTGCACAGCGGGATGATCCTGATAGGCAAATTCGGTAGCAACGATTTCAACGTCGATCTGTTTGCCATCGAGACGTGAGAATCGATGGTGTGTCGGCCGAACTTCGCCGGATTCATTGCGAATCTGTGCCCAGTCGAGTTCAGCATCGGCATCACTGCTGAGCGACTTCAAATCTGTACCGAGGATGCTCTTGGCCGATTCTGCGCCAAACAGGGAGACACCCGTTGCATTCACGAAGAGGATCTTGCCTTCCCGATGCACGAGGATGGCATCGGGGCTTACTTCTACCAGCCGGCGATAGCGCTCTTCGCTTTCGCGCAAGGCACGCTCGGCTTCTTTACGCTCCATCAGATCGCGATGGTATGCACGAAGAAGGAAAGCAAGGAAGGCTGCCAGCAAGCAGGAGGCAAGCACCAGCAGATTCACTTCCTGCCAGCGGTTGGTAATCTCTACTGCGATCTCACGATATTGCTGCCAAAGCCGGGAAGACGCACTGCGCACTTCCTGAAGGGCGCGGCGGATGTTGCCATCGGCTTCATCAAGGTCGGTAGCTTCAATGCTGAGGTTGCGCTCCAGCAGAATCAGAACAGTTTCCAGTCGAATCAGGGAACCCTGAGTTTCCGTATGCATGGCAGGCAGGCGCTTGGCCTCGTCTACTGCCTTTTTGAGCCGGATCAGATCCTGGATCATCCGCTGCTGTACTTCTACCGAGGGGTCCTGCTTGCGGACGCCAATGACGGACTCCAGATTCCAGAGGCCCTCCTCCAGACGGTTAAATGCCCTCGCTAATGTCGTGCATTGCTCGAGCCGCTCTTGATGGTCTTGTACGGTGTGTATCTGCTGGTTTCCAGCCAGCAGACTCAATAGGGCCAAAAGGATGATCACCCAGGTCCATAACGCCGATGTAAGGAATCGCTTCATGTGAGACGCAAATTGTTGGTTCACATGGGTATCGTCGGGGACGGGTGAGAACTTGAGGGTGTTTAAGCGAAAACCCTTACTCTATTGTTGAGCAGGTCGTACTACCCGTTCGATATGAAGGGCTCGGCCTGAGTTTTCATCAATATTTACGACCACACCATGCAGTTCACCACCGCGTTTTGCGGCTTCCAGGCGAACAGGAAGCGAAGTAAGGAATTTCTTGAGGACAAGGTCTTTGTCTGCGCCGATGACGCCTTCGTAGGGCCCGGTCATGCCGCAATCGGTCTGGTATGCGGTGCCGCCGGGGAGGATGCGGGTATCGGCAGTGGGGATATGCGTGTGGGTACCGATAACTGCAGAAACACGTCCATCGAGGTGCCAGCCCATGGCGACTTTTTCGCTGGTGAGCTCGGCATGGAAATCGAGAAAACGAACCTTGATGTTGGCTGGAATCTGCGAAATCAGATTGTCGGCTTCGCGGAAGGGGCAGTCGAGAGGAGTCATCATGGCGCGGCCCTGGATGTTGAGGATGGCAACCTTAACACCGTTGCGGGCTTCGACGTAGATCAGCCCTTTGCCGGGCAGGTCGTGGGGGTAATTGGCGGGCCGGGTGACGCGGGGGCTGCGGTCGAGATATTCGTAGAAGTCGCGCTTGTCCCAGACGTGGTTGCCGGTGGTGATGGCATCAACGCCCATCGAGATGAGTTCGTCGGCAATTTGGGGGGTGACACCGAAGCCGCCAGCCGAGTTTTCGGCATTGGCGATTGTCATTTGAACTCCGTAGGTGGCCTGAAGCTCGGCCAGGTGGGAGGCGACCATGTTACGGCCAGTGGAGGCGTAAATGTCGCCAATAAAAAGGAGGTTCATTCGGTAGCTGGAAAGAGTAGTGAAGCGTACATTGACGTACGAATCCCCGTCATTGACCCTCGCTTAAGCTAGGGTGGAACCCACCGCACGCCATTAGGCTTATCCGACGCCACCCAAAGATGGCCGATCTTGCTCACCGGCGTTGAAAACGAGTTAAGGTCCCGATGACTTTGACTGTTGGATCAAATATTGAGGACCCGCCAAACAGCCAACGCACGCTTCCATTCCAGAATAGCCGAAGTTCAGCTAATTGCCGCCGCGACCTCGATTTTTATCTGTGGACTGCTCGCGCTCGCGGTTTAGCTCGATCATATCGACCGGTTGGGCGTGATCACCGAGCAGGTGCTTGGCGAAGTAGTCGGCACGCAGCCAGAAGAAGTAGTTGGCCGCATCAGCGTAGCCGTGGCGTTTGCCTGGGATCACGAAAAGGTCGAAGCGCTTGTTGGCCTTGATCAGAGCATCGGCAACGCGCAGGGTGGCTGCGGGGTGGACGTTGTCGTCGATGTCGCCGGTGGCGAGCATCAGGCGGCCCTTCAGGTTCTTCACCAGATCGGAGTTGCGCTCAATCGTGTATTCGAACTTGATGTTGCCGTCTTTGTCCTTTACCTCTTTGACGCCGTGATGCTTTTCGCTCCACCAGCGGTTGTAGATGTTGTTTTCATGGTTGCCCGAGGAAGAGACTGCGACCTTGAAGAAGTCTGGATAGACCAGCAGGGCAGCAGTGGACATGAAGCCGCCGCCGGAGTGGCCGTAGATACCGACGCGGTCCATGTCGATGAAGGAGTGGCGACGGGCGAGCTGTTCAATGGCTGCTTTCTTGTCGGCGAGGCCATAGTCGCGAAGGTTGCCGTAACCGTAGTTGTGATACCACTTGCTTCGCGAAGGATGGCCGCCGCGGTTGCCCACTTCCATCACGATAAAGCCGAGTTGCGCGAGGGCAACGTTGGGGCTGCGGGGATTGAAGGTCTTGGTGACGCTTTCGGTTTGTGGGCCGGGGTAGACAAAGGCGATGATCGGGTACTTCTTCTTCGGGTCGAAATCGAAGGGCTTGTAGAGGACGCCGTAAAGATCGGTGACGCCGTCGTCAGCCTTCACCGCAAAGGGTTCAGGGGCAACGAAGCCTGCTTCTTTCAGCGCAGTAGTGTCGGTGGATTCCAGCTCCATCACTACGTTGCCTGCGATATCGAGCAGGGCCGAAGATGGCTCGCGATTGATGCGCGAATACGTGTCTACGAGGTATTTGCCGGAATCGGAGAGCGAAGAAGAGTGCGAACCGTTGCCACGATCGAGCAGTTTCACGCCGGTGCCGTCCAGCCCTATGCGATAGAGATGGTTGTAGTAGGGGTCTTCGTCGGCTTCTTTACCGTTGGCTTCGAAGTAGAGGGTGCGTGTCTTTTCGTCGATCGCCTCAATGCTCTCGGTGTGGTATTCGCCAGAGGTGATCTGGTTCTTCAACTTGCCGTTTCCATCGAAGAGATAGTAGTGGCCCCAGCCATCACGCTCTGACCAATGAACGAGTTCGTTGCCATCGGCGAGTAGGCGCAGGGGTTTCACTTCAAGGTAGGTATTGAGGCGTTCTTCGATGAGCGTCTTTACTTCACCCGTTGCGGTGTCGGCGACGCAGACATCGATCTTCTTGAGATCGCGGCTGGTGCGGTTGAAGTAGAGTTTTGACGAAGACGCACTCAACCACTTGGCACTTGGGCCTGCTGCCTGCGGTGCCTGGCCCTGTTGCTGTTGATCCTGTTCGCCGGTGCGCTCTACGGCAAAGCGGCGGGCGGCTTCGCGTTCGCGATAGGAGACAGGCGCGGTGTAGATCGCAAGAGTTTGATCTTTGAACTGATCGGCCTTGATCTTGAGACGGCTCTTGGCGGCAATGTCGAAAACTTCAAGATCGGATTGCGGCATGTTCACCTCACCTGGCATGGCATAGCGGTAGGTCTCAAGGCTTGGCCTTGGATTGGTAAGCGAATTGATCACCCAGAGTTCTCCCACCTTGCGCTGGTCGT
Organism: Bryobacter sp.; assembly: GCA_044376335.1. Taxonomy (GTDB): domain Bacteria; phylum Acidobacteriota; class Terriglobia; order Bryobacterales; family Bryobacteraceae; genus Bryobacter. The sequence goes on along the minus strand of JBIPMY010000170.1, from coordinate 3,302 downwards.
TTCGAATGACTGAGATCTTCTTTGAATCCTGAGACCAGAAGACCTGAATCGCCGGCACGCGTGGATTCTTCATCTTGCTGGTCATGAGCCGCTTTTCTTCGGCACTGAGGCGGCGAGCGTAGCCATAATTCTCTTCCCCGTCGGTGGTGAGCTGAGTTTCTACAATCGTTGCGTCATCTTCTTTTGCCACGGCCTTGTTGTAGTTGGCTTCATCCATTGCATAGAGGTTTTGGCCGCGGGCGTAGACGACCGTCTTTTCGTCTGGAGAGAGCGATGCCCAGCGAGGCTTGCGGGGAGCTTTGTAATCCGGCAGCAAGGACACGCGGGCGGTGGCGAAATCATATTCAAAATAGACGAGACGGGTACGTGGTGCTGGCGCGGCGGCTGGTCGTTGCTGTGGCTCGTCGTCTTCTTCGGGAGCTTCTGTTGTGGTGGCAACGGCGTCTTTGACGCTTTCCTTAGGCAAACCCGGAATATCAGAATCGGCTGGCACACTCACTTCAAAGAGCAACGCAGCATCTTTCTTGACGAGGCGCCCGTTCTGAATGGGAAGGTGCTGAGCGTCGTAAGGGATACGTGTCAGCGTCGTCAGCATCGAGGCCATCTTCGCGTGATCAAAGAGTGGCGTTTTCGTTTTCTTGATCGGGTCGGCAAGTGTGAATTTGCGGCCCTGGCTGGTCTCGTGGCTGTACCAGAAGCGGTCGCCCGTCTCGAACCATCTCGGACTCACATTGACATCAAAGACCATCTTCGACACTTTTTGCGGAGTCCAGCGGGCGGCCAAATCGTAGTTGGCTTTGGTCTGCGCAAGCAAAGGACAGCAGAGCGAAAAAACGAGAATCAACGGGAAAAGCATAGATAAGATCCTAACCTGTTGGCTGGAGCTTTACCAAATAGGCATCAGTGCTATCTTCACTTTATGCCTGAGGTGTTGGTTAGAGGCGATGGGTTGGCGACGGCTGCTTGCAGCAGCCTGCTGGAGCGCGCTGGCTGGGAAGTTTTTCACGATCTGGTGGAGCGGCCCAAATTGCCGGTAGTGCTGCTCAATAACGCCTCCCAGAGTCTGATGCGGGATGTTTTTCAGAAGCCGGCATTGCTCGAAGGCTTGCACCCGATAGACAAAAGAATCGTCCGATGGGGCAAAAAGGCTTCGACTTTAACGATTCCGCATGAAGCCCTGGCCGTATCGGAAGAGGCGCTGCTGGATCGTATTGATACCCCGGTGCGGGCAAATGGATCAGCCCCGTATAGCATCCATGCGATGAAGCCATTGCCCGGCGATAATGCCGAGGCTGCCTTTGGCTCACGGCGGGCCGAAGCCGTTGCGGTTCGCTTGCGCGCAAGTGCAGAGCGCAATGCCTGCTGGGTAGAATCGGTGCCGGGTGGCTGGCTCTTTGCCGTTTCTGTGAGTGAAACTGAGGCCTGGATGCTGGCCGTAGGCAACCAGAGTGAAGCGCTGCTGGAGCAGAGCGTGGCGATTTCTGCCATCGTCGATTCGCTCGCCACGGAGCGGTTGAGCTTTGCCGCCTATCCGCGCATTGCCGATCCTTTGACTGGGCCCAACTGGCTAGCCTGCGGGGGTGCGGCCTTGTCGTTTGATCCCTTGTGCGGGGAGGGCACGGGCCATGCGCTGCGAGAGGCAATTCTGGCAACAGCGATTTTGAAGGTACATGTGAGCGGGCAGGATTGGGGTCCTTTGCAGTCTTTGTATGAGCAGCGCCTGCGCGGCGGCTTCCGGCGTCATCTCGAGCTTTGTCATCAACTCTACGCCAGCGGCTGGGATAGCGAGTGGTGGCTGGCAGAACTGGCTAGCGTCGAGACGGGTCTGCGCCGCATTGATCGTGAACCGCAGTGGACCCCAAGCTACCGGCTGGAGGGCTTTGAGTTAGTGCCGCTCAAACCACTGGAGGATGTGCTCAATCTTCAGGATCCGGTGTGAAGGATAGGCACCTCGAATGCCGTGTGGCTCTTTCGGGAAGCGCACCAGCACAGTGTCGACGCCGCGTGATTTGAGCGCAAAGTAAAACTCTTCACTCTGGGCGATCGGAGTGCGCCAGTCTTCTTCGCCCGTCAAAATCATCGTTGGTGTTTTCACCTTGTCGGCAAAGAATACCGGGCTGCGATCGATGTACTGCTGCGGCTTCTCCCATGGCATCGCCTTCATCCAGCGGGTCATCAACAAGCCAATGTCCGCGCTACCGGCTTGGGTGAACCAATTGGTGACCGGGTACTGGCTGACAGCGGCTCTGAAGCGGTCTGTCTTCGTCACGATCCAGGCCGTTAGCAAGCCACCGCCCGAGCCTCCGGTGACGTAGAGACGTTTGAGATCCAGGTAGCCTTTGGCGAGTAAAGCATCCACGCCCGTCATCAGATCCTGATAGTCGTCACCTGGATATTTGCCGTGGATGATGTCTCCGAAGTCTTCACCATATCCGGTTGAGCCGCGCGGATTCGTATAGAGCACCACAAAGCCACGCGAAGCAAAGGTCTGCATCTGGTGTTGGAACTCCACTCCGTACATGGTGTGAGGGCCGCCATGGATATCGAGAATCATCGGATACTTTTTTGATGCGTCAAAGTCTGGCGGGAGGATCACCCAGCCCTGCATTGGCTTGCCATCGAAGCTCTTCCAGGTGAGTTCTTCGGTGCGTCCGATCTTGCGAGCGGCAAGGAGGCCCTCGTTTACCTGAGTGAGCCGGGTGGGGGCTGAGCCGGGGCGAATTGCAAACAGATCTTTAGGAGCGTCTGGAGCAGAATTACTGATGGCGATCACGCCATTGCCTGACATGGAGAATCTCTCCGAAGGCCCGTATGCTGTGGAGAAGCGCATCTGACCGCTGGTGAGCGGCTCGATGCTGCCAGCTAGCGAGGCGAAGTGGAGGTGAGATTGGCCGCTGTTCTCAAGCACCGTGTAGAGGCCGGAGCTGTCTGCCTTCCAGATCGGCGAATGATAGTTGCGATCGATTGAGGCACCCAGTAGCTTCAAGCCCTTGCCATCCATACCCACCACCCACAGGCGTGCAGAATGATTGGATTTGCCCTGGTCCTCAAAGCCAAGAAAGGCGAGCCATTTGCCGTCGGGTGAAATCGTTGGGTCTGACTCGGCACCTTTGCGTTCTACGATCAGACGAGCCTTCCCGGTCTGAACGTCCACTGCATAGAGATCGTTCGGGTAGAGGATGGCATCTGCGTCGTCACGACGCGCGGCTGCGAGGACGATCGTCTTGCCATCGGGAGCCCATGAAGCTGGCCCCATATGGGCGTAGTCGCCAGTTGTGACTTGTCGGGGAGCGCCACCTTCT
>JBIPMY010000169.1:0-11990 GCA_044376335.1 Bryobacter sp. | reverse complement strand
CGATACGGTGTTTCCGGCAGGAATGGATGTGAAGGTACGGCCCGAGGGGAAGCGGCTCCATGGGTTGGGGATTGGGGATGACTGTCGCGGGTTAGCCGTGGTGCTGGCGGTGGCGAAAGCTTATCGCGAGGCCCAGGTGAAGACTGCGGGGACGGTGTTGTTTGTTGCCACCGTGGGTGAAGAGGGTCAAGGAGATTTGCGTGGGGTGAGGCATCTTTTCACGAAGGAGTTGAAGGGGCAGGTGGATGCCTTTATTTCTGTGGACGGGACTGGGTTCAAGGTGACTTCGCGTGGGGTGGGGAGTAATCGCTACAAGGTGACTTATAAGGGTCGCGGTGGGCATAGCTATGGTGCGTTTGGGATGCCGAATCCAGCTCATGCGATGGGACGGGCAATTGCTCGTATCGCTGATATTGAGGTGCCGAAGGATCCACGGACGACGTTTAATGTAGGGACGGTGACGGGTGGGACGAGTGTGAATTCGGTGCCGATTGAGGTGAGTATGGAGCTTGATCTTCGGAGTGAGTCGCCGCAGGAGTTGGCGGTGCTGGATGAGCGGTTGAAGGCTGCTTTGTTGTTTGGGCTTGAGGCGGAGAAGAAGCGTTGGCCGGAGAGCAAGGCTCCGCTGGAGCTCGAGATCAAGACTATGGGGTTGCGGCCGGCTGCGGCGCCAAGTGATGAGACGCCGATTGTGCAGAAGGCGATGGCAGCGGCGAAGATGTTGGGGAGTCCGATGTTCGCAACGGGGAGTGGGAGCACGGATTCCAATATTCCGATGAGCCTGGGGATTCCGGCAGTGACGATTGGTGGGGGTGGGAAGAGCCCAAATGCGCACTCGATTGATGAGTGGTTTGAGGAGGGTGAGGAAGCGTCTAAAGCGCCGCAGATGGCGGCGCTTCTGTTGGCAATGCTGGTTGGGATTTAGTTAGTTCGCGTTGCGGATGTACTGCCAGCCGGATTGCTGTTTGCGGACTAATTCTGCTACTGCGGAATCGACGACCTTGATGTTGGGGAGTAGCGTGTCCTTGGGGATGTTGCGCATCTTGAGAGAGTTGTTGCAGGCGAGCAGGCCAACGCCGGATTTGGCGAGGCGCTCCCACTCTGTGGCGAGGGTTGTTTTGTCTTTGGTGTAGGAGACGATTGCGCCGCCGTGCAGGACCAATTCAACGGTGACGTTCTCTGCGCCGAGGGCGATCTTGAGGTTGTCGATGTTGCGGATGACACCTTCGAGGCGAGGTTGTTCGCCGTTGGACATCTCGAAGATAACGTGATACTTCTTGCCATCCTTGGGAAGGCCGTCTTGGGCGAAGAGGCCGAGAACTGCGATGAGAGTGAGCAGGATCGTTTTCATTGTTTATAGCCTTATCAGAGATTGTTGGATTTCGCCAGTGACGATTGCGGTGTCGGCCTTTGCGAGGACATCGAATTCTGAGCGGAGACCGAAGTGTTCGAGGTAGATTCCGGGTTCGACCGAGAAGATCGTGTTGGGCATCACCTGGCGGACGTCATGGGTTTCGAGGTTGTCCATGTTGGCGCCGGTGCCGTGGATGTCCTGGGTGATGGAGTGGCCGGTGCGGTGGACGAAGTAGTCGCCGTAGCCGGCGGCGGTGATGACTTCGCGTGCGGCGTCGTCGACTTCAAAGCCGTGGAGGATTGATGCGCTTTCTCTAGCGGCCTTGGCTCGATTGAAGGCTGCGTCGCGGGCGGCTGCGACGATGTTGAAGACGTTGTCCATCTCTGTGGGGACGGCAGTGCCGCAGAAGCCGGTCCAGGTGATGTCGTAGTAGACAGCGCCGGGAGTGGTGAGCTTGGCCCACATGTCGAGGAGGAGGAAATCGTTGGGCCGGATGGGGAGAGCAGAGGCTTCGCTGGGTTCGTAGTGGGGGTCTGCAGCGTGGGCGTTGACGGCTACGATGGGGCCGTGGTCGGTGAAGAGTCCTTCGCGCTCCATCCCTTGACGGACCCAGCACTGGAGTTGGTATTCGGTGAGGGTTCGGTTGTTGGCCAGTGCTGATGAGACTTCAGCGAAGGCGGCACGGCGGAGGGCGTCCATCTTGACGCCGGCGGCGAGGTGCGAATCGATGTGGGCCTGAGTGAGTGTGGCGTTGAAGATCTGGACTAGGTCTGCTGAGGAGACGATCTCGGGGCCAAAGGAGCGGATGAGCTCGATCGTGCCAGCGTCGACCATCGAGACGTAGAAGATGGCGCAGCCCGGGGAGTATTGCATGGCCACTCGCTTGAGGCCGAAAAGGAGCGTGGCGAGGCCTTCCTGATGTGTGCGCCAGCCGGAATAGATGTGCTTCTGGCCTGGGAGGGAATCGAGGATTTTGGATTCGATGCGGTGGACCAGGAGCTGGGGTTCGCCTTCTTTGGGGATCAGGTAGTACCAGCGGCGCGAGGCCATCTGATTGAGCTCGAGGTTGAGGACCTGGTAAGCGATGGGGTCGCGCTGGTGGTGATCGAAGAAGAGCCAGGCGTCGATGTCGAGATCGCGGAGGGTCTGCTGGATCGTTTGTATGTGAGAAGGAAAGCTCATCGGATTATCCATTCAAAGTTACCATTTAGCCACGTGGAACCGGCGTAGTCGCGACGGTCGTTGACGCGGAATTCGAGGAAGTCGTCGCGCCAGTCCTGACGGTTGCCATCGAGGTCTTGGGTGGCTAGGGTTATGGTGTAGTCGCCACGGGTGAAGTGGCAGGGGAAGGTGAAGGAGATGTTTACGGTTGCAGGACCATCGACGGTGATGGGGCAATTCTCGATTTGAGAGTTGGTGCCTGCGATGTCGATGCCCTGACGGTTGCGGATGAGGAGGCCGAACTGGAACTGGGTGTTGGGGTGTTGGACTTTGACTTCGGCAGTGAGGGTGATGGAGTCGTTGATCTCGAATTGGGTGCGGGGCGGGCCTTGGGGGTGGTGGAGGTGGGCTGAGAGAATTTGAGTTCGATTGTTGTTGGTGGTGTTGGTGGTTGTGAGCGGGGTGAGGTCGAGTTGTACGCGGCGCGTGTATTCGTCGGAGATTTCGCGTGGGGTACCCAAGGTGACGAGTTGGCCTTGCCAGAGGAGGGCGGCGCGGTTGCAGAGACGTTTGACGATTCCGAGGTCGTGCGAGACGAAGAGAATGGTTGTGCCTTGTGCTTTGAGTTCGTCGAGACGCCTGATGCACTTATTGGCGAAGCGGGCATCGCCTACGGCGAGGGCTTCATCCACTACCAGGGTTTCGGGATGTTGGTGGATCGCGGCGGAGAAGGCGAGGCGGACGTACATACCGGTTGAGTATTCGCGGACGGGACGATCAAAGAAGCGGCCGAGTTCGGCGAAGGCTTCTACTTCGGGGATTGCTGCGTCGATTTCTTTGCGGGAGAGGCCGAGGAGTTCAGCATTGAGGCGAACGTTTTCGCGGCCAGTGAATTCGAGGTTGAAGCCGGCGCCGAGTTCGAGGAGAGCGCTGATGCGGCCTTGCGTTAGGACACGGCCTTCAGTGGGTTGAAGGATGCCAGCGAGGATTTGCAGGAGGGTTGATTTGCCCGCGCCGTTGGGGCCGACGAGGCCAAAGACTTCGCCTCGGGGGACATCAAACGAAACGTTGCGCAAGGCCCAGAATTCGTTCTGGGCCTCGTCTTCGTGCGGGCTACGGCCTCGCCAGAAGCCAGGCCGCGTGATGTATCGCTTGGATACATTCTGAACAGAGATCACGCTTCCTAGTATCGGGCAGAGGCGATGAGGTCAGATCTGAAGCAGGACTGTCAGGTCTCGCCCGGGGGTTCCGAGTGAAGCTGAAGGGACGTTCAGGATGTCGAAGGAAAGCTTCGCTCCCTGCGGCAAGGCCTGGGTGTTGAACTTGCTTACTGTCGTCGCAACGTTGCTGCCAGCCGGGATTACCAGATCACAGTATGGATTGCCGTTGACTCGAACGAGGATCTCAATGTCGTCACCGACGGGAGCTTCCTGGACATAAGCTGAGACATCGCGGACAACTGTTGTGCGGTCTACTACATAGCTGTTGCCGGCGGAAGCCTCAATGGCGAGATAGCCTTGAACGTTCATGGTGATCTGACCTCCTGAGAGAGTGCGGACACCGAAGCTGGTGACGCCGGTGTAGCTTTCTTCGGCCCGGGCACTTGCACCGACACGATTGTAGAGCGTGAAGTCGGCCGCAGAGATGCGGACGTTAGGGAGCCTGAAGTTGTAGCGGAAGCCTACAGCCGCCGTGGAACTGAAGTAACCGGGGACGAATGGAATCGTCATGTCGCGCCGTGTGAGTACGAACACGGGATTGGCAAGGTCATGCGCCACTGCTGAGGTCTGGTAGCGAGCACGGGTGACTGGATAAATGTTGCCGCTGGTGGGCTCGCCTGTGATCTCAAAGATCTCTTCTTCGATCTGGAAAAGGTCACCTTCAACAAGACTTGCGCTTAGGCCGTCGAGAGTAACCGTTGTGTCTGAGGGAGAGAGTGCAGCTCCCAGGCTGACCGGAGTTGGTGCGCCAAGCTCATCCCAGAAAAGGATGCCGAGTTGTCCGACATAGACGGAGCTTAGATTTTCGAGAACGCTGAAGCCGATGCCACCGATTGAAACAGTTCCTTCTTCAATCAAGGCAAAGCCGAAGGCTGGGGTAGCGGGGACACCACTGTCTGAGCCAGAAGCGGAGCCCACTCCAACCTGCCAGAGCAGCGAAGGCGATTCCAACTGGTCGAGTTCCAGATTGTCTTTGCCTACCGAGCGCAGACTAATCTCGAAGGTCGAAGCGGTAAAGAGCGGCAACATCACGGTGATGATGTCGGTGTCGGATTCTGAAGCAAGTGCCCAGGTTGTTTCCACAATCGCGAATTTAGAAGTAGCGTCGGGGACGAGATCCCAAGGCGTTTCTATCGTGATGGTGTCGGCAGTGTTGGCAGAGATGACACGCTCCTGGCCCATGCCTTTTCCTGAGCGAATCACGACTTTTTTACCAATCCATCGATCTACGACGAGATTGAGGGCCGTGCGCGTAATGGAGGTTGTTGTCCAGGAGGTGGGAGTTTGATCCACGAGGAAAGTTTGCCTGAACCAGGACCGGAGCCTGCTGTAGTTGGAGTCTGGCGGGATCTGCGCCTCTGGCGTAGCGCCCACGTCAGAAACAGTATCAGCGACGGCTAATCCTGTTGCGATGCGAAGCAAGCGATGCGGTGAGTCGCCACGATAGAGATTCAAACTGACTGCGGATGAGGCGACGCTGATTCCACTTAAGGTGACACGATTGGTAGCCGTGAGACCACCGATCCGGACAGGGATCAAGCTCGACAATCCGCTTTCAACACCGCTCGCATCGATGGTTGTGAGCCCGTAGAAATAAGAGCCCTGAGGTAGCGTGCCACCGGTGGACTGGACCGTATAAGCGAAGCTCACCAGTGGGACACCACCAGAGGCACCAAGTTCTGATTGAGGTTTGCGGAAGGGGATTCTGAGGGCACACTTTTGGACACCATCAGAATCGACTGCCAATTGCTCAGAGGCATCAAAGCGGACTTCACTGCCATCGAGAATCGTGCCACAAACGGCTCGGGCCGAGCCGTTGCGCCAGGCAAAGATACGAGAGCGGTCATAACGAATCTGCGCGTTGTCGGAATACCAATGATCCTGATGCAGTTGGCAAACGACCTTCATCACATCCAGGCGTGGTGAGAACTGAAACTCGAGAACACGAAAGATCGTACGATCGAAGCCGTAGCGCTGGTAGCTCACCGCGATAAGATCTCCCGGCCTGATGTGAAAGCCTCGCACGGAGGTTCGGAATTCGAGATACACGTTGCCAGCGATTGACTTGTTGAGCCAGGTTTGACAGATGCGCTGGGCCTGTGGGAAGTTGGGCACGCCAACGGCCGGCAAAGCCTGGGTGATCTCCTGTCGACGGAGACGGATGTCGTCAGTGTCGGCAATGGAGATGCTGTCCTGCTGGAACTCGTTGAGAGAATCCTGAATTTCAAAGCTGACACGATTCGGAGAATCCTGGCTGGGCTTTGAGTAGATGCGGAAGTCGGGTTCTCTGTTCGACTTCAAAAGAATGCCGGTGGCCTGATTCATGCCGTCGCCGAATTCATATGTTGGCCAGCCACTATTGAGCGCCGTCAAGGCATTGCTGCCTGCTGGTTTGGTTGGCTGTTGCAGAGCGATGGTGGTTTCTGGACGGATGGCAAGTTTGCCATCGGGCTGAAAGTACAGAAAGAGAAGTGAACCAATGCGGAGTGAACGTAATAGCTCACCAACGCTGTAGCGGCGCTTGAGAACGAGGCTTGTTTCAAAGCGGCGAACTTGACGAAGGGTACCGTTTGCATCCCTGGCTTCAACGAGCTCATCGCAGAATTGCGCGGCGGAAACGAAGGAGGCAAGATCGAGCTCATCCAGTTTCCAGCCTGTGCGGCGGAGGATATCGCAAAGAATCCAAGCTGGATTGGAAGACCAATCCGAAGACACCAGAGCACCCGCGGCATCAAGAACCGGCACCTTCAGCCCCTTGATCAGAACCTCAACTTTTGGACTCTTCTTGCCGTCGTTGATGCGATTGGGCAATACGAGGTTGAGATAGGCCATGCTGGCGTAGGGATCGCCAACCGGGTTTGCAGCGGCATCGGTTAAACCGAGATTGAGCGCACCTGTGCGATTGCCCAGACTCACCAAATTGAACCAACCGGTTCCAGTCATGTTCTGACCGTTGATGCCTTCAGGGATTTCAAATCCATCAGCAACCACTTTGATGACACTGTCGATTTCGCCAAGGCCAAGCAAGACTTCGCATCGGGTCAAGTTGCCATCATTACGCGAGAAGACTACTGGGGCCTGAAGCCAGCCTGTGCCATAGACGGCAGGCACAACATCGTTGAATCGCGTGTCGAGGCTTACAAGATTTGAGATGCGCCCGGAGGACTCGCCGTGGCCGCGCACGAGAATAGACGGAGGAACAAATTCGATACCGCTGAACCGTTGTGTAGTGCGGTTTGCCGAATCTTTTGAGAACATGCCGCGCTCTTCGCAACTCTTGCGAGTATAGTCGCAACTTGTAAACGGAACGGTGCCATCGAGATTGCCAACACCACCTGCTTTGTCTGGTGAATAACCACACCGAAAGACTGGGGCGTAACGGCCATCTTCGCCAGAACTCAGGGCAAGGTCACGCTCCTCGGATGTTGAAGGAAACGCCCATGAACATTGACGCTGGATGCGCATTGGTGGGAAGTTGGCACGAATCGAGCTAAGCCTGCTCAGAACGTTCAGGCGGGCTGATTTTCCATCTAATTCGCTTACGGTATCGAGAAGACCGGTGAGAAGCACTGTCTTGCTTTCAACGGTCGAGGCATTCAGAACTGCAGCAGCAAAGCGCACTCTGGCGCCAATCAGTTTTCCGGTTTGGAAGAGCTGGGAGATTGCACCATCATTGTCGGCGAAGACGACAGAGACTTGGCCAGCGTTTTCGCTTGAAACATCACTGGTGAGTTTCCAGGAATTGAGTTGATCGGGCTGAATGCGGGCCTGGTAATTGTTGGCTCCATCCTGGCAGCGAGCCGAAGCCCAGTAGCGTTTGGTGTCGTCGGCCAGCGTGACTTCACATAGCAGTGCGGTGGCAGGTACGACGGGTTGTTCTTTCAGTTCAAGGAGGCTCATGGCTATCGCAGGCTCTCGATTCTAAGGGTGATGGAATGCGCACCTGGCGCAGCAGATCGGGTATCGAAACTTTTCTGGGCAAGCCAGGAATTTGGGAAAACTCCGCTTTGGGCTCCAGTCTCAAGCGGCACACCAGGATGGGCAGCAATTTCAAGTTGCGGTGCCGCGACGATGATTTGAGTTGTGGGCGGAACGACGATGCTGACCATGCGCGTCTCAGGAGCACCTGAAGAGGTGAGACGGACATGATGACGTGCCCAGGCTGTGGCGCTACGAGAAACCGATGAGGTTTGCGCCGCATCCGAGAGAGCAAGGGAGAAGTTGGCTCCGCCAGCCCACTTTGCGCGAAGGCTGAAGCAGGTAGTGAACGGCCCTGCTATAGAAACAGACTGCGACAGAGCAAGCGGCTGAGCAGTTGCGTTGGTGAGAATGAAGGCATTCGACTGGTCTGCGTCCAAGATCGGATCGACTGTCAGACCGGGCGAAGCCAGCCAAATGGAATCTTCCAAATTATTTGATTGAGCGAGGAGATTGCCAATCGGATCGTAAAAGGTAAAAGAAGATGCCCCGCGCTTCGAAGCGGTAATGAAGTCCAGCAATCGTTGCCATTCCTGCGGGTTCAGGTTTTCGTAGCGCAGCAACCAACTGTATCGGGTTCTGGCTTCACTGGCTGCGAAGAGAAGGCTGCCATCCGGAAATCGAGTGGCACGAGTGATCTTTTCAATCGAGAGTTCCACTGGCAAGTGCGCCAACATTCCGTTGTCGAGCGCGGGAAAATGAATTGGATTAGAGGGCATTTTCAATCTCCAGTTGTGCGGAATATCTGCCATCTTTGTCACATGCCATTTGAAGGCGAGGATCCGCGATGCGGCAATTCGGATAGGCAATACCTGTCCATGGGTCGGTGAAAGAGAATTCTTCTTCTGCAGCGAGGCCTTCAAAGAAGGCTCTGAGACGCATTGCTTCTTCGCCGATCAAATTCTGATAAGTGAGGCGCCAAGTCTTGCGATCAGCATTGGTGCGAAGCTGAGCCTGGCGCGAATCGCCTTCAAAGAAGTGTTCTATATGTTGTGCCGGCTCGGATCGAATCGCACTCGACTGTACTTGCTCGCCGGATATCAGGATCGGGAAGTCCATGGCTAAATCTCGTTCAGGTTGTCGTTAATTTCATGATTTGAAAGCATGGCCTGCTTCAAGGCTGCGGCGATATCATCGCTGCGATCGAGGATGGAACGGGCGTCCAGGGCCTGGATAGAAATCTGAATCGATGGCTGCGCAACTGGTGCAGCCTGGGTCAGGCCAAATGCATCCGTTCTGACAGAGCTTGACTGGCCATCATTGCGAAGCGATGCAGCAAGGTCAGTTCTGGTTTGATCAGGGAAACTGAATTTCGTGAGAGGGACGGCTTCCTGTTCCCCGCCCCCACCACCGAAAAGACTGAAGAGGCTCTTCCAAACCGGGCCCAGAAAAAGGCTGGTGAGAATGTTCGTTCCTTTGGTGTTACCAATGGGGTTGATCGCATTCAAGAGATCCTTGCCTGTCGAATTCGAAGTGATGGTCGAAGTCGATGGAGCCAGGGCCTGTCCGATGCGATCCAGGTTTGATGTAGTGGCTGTGCCAATGTCGCGAATCTGACCAACGATGTTGGTATTGCTTGTACTGAGTTGTTGGATCATGTTTGAAAGCACATCGCCAACGGTAGACGGGTTGGCTCCTGCACGATCCTTGTTCGATTCCTGGTTCATTTCATGATTCCTTTTCTAATGCCTGAATGGCATTGATTGCGTCACAATCGACAGCGGGAAAGTCGAGGAAACGACTGGGCTCCATGAGGCGGCACCAGCGTTCGAGTGTGATCCAATAGGCAGCGTCACCATCGAGTACGCTTTCCGGGCACTGAAAGAAGACTTCAGTTTTTCCTGCCCAAATTGGTATCTCTGATGGCTGGTAATTCAAGAAGCCGCACGCTCTGGCGGTTTCAAGTCCGCGGTCCCTACATGAGCCGCACTCCCACCGGGACGCGGAGGAGAGGTATTGGAAGGCGGCTGCTAGTTTTTTCGTCGCTGCCCGGAGAGCGATAGTTCATCGCTAACTCTGCTGAGCACTTCGACACAAAGCTCTGTCGGTGCCGTATTCAAAAGCCAGGCGATGTCATCCGAGCTGGCTGGCTTGAAATCGACATCCTTGCGAATCGCGACAAGGCACTTTTCAAGAAGGCGACGGCTGAGTTCGAGTTCCAGATCGACAAGTGATAATCGAGCTTCAGTGTCAGGGTGTGGCGCGGCACTGAGAAACTTTACTCGCTGCATCAGATCATGATTGTCAGCCAGAAAGAGAATGCGTTGCGACAGCGCCAGTCGCTTGACGGTAAAGCGGAAGCCCGGCATCGAAGCTGAGTCGAACTCCCGCTCGTAGTTTAGGTGCATGACTTATCTCAAAGCGATGAAGACTTCATCGTTCTGCAGGCCCATCGCGATCGCATTACGGAACTGCCACAAGAGACGCGGCTGTGCGTCACTAAAGGCGGGAACCGGAAAGAGAACCGACGGCAAGTAAATCGCAAACATGGAACCGGGCTGATTCCCTATCTGCAGCATGACCGGAACCGGTTCGTTGTTGACTGCCTTGGCATAAAGCGCCTGACTTAAGGCATCGTTGCGCTCGAAAATCGTAAGATCGAGCGAGACTCTACGGCGCCCCAGGACGAAGGCTTTGGTTGAAAAACAACCAAATTCATCCGTTCTTGGCTCAATGTTGTTGTCGATACGAAGTTCAGCCTGAGTCAGAGTGCATAGACTTGCGGCCGGAACTCCAATGAACGCTTGTCCCAGGTGTCCGGCGATTGGCGAATTTTCGAGAGCGGAGAAATTGGTAGGAGCCTCAGGGAACTGAAACTCGGAACCACCGATACCGCTTACATTGTCGTAGAGGTTGCGGGCATAACCCTTGGCAGAGATCTCGAGAAAATCGTTATTGATGTTTACCTTCAGAACGTCGGTGACAGCTCCTGTTACAAAGCGCTGGATGGCTTGAGAAGGGGCCCAGGAATCCAGGATGGACATTGGGTTGACGCTTTCGCCCAGGGACAAATTTGCGCAACCGTCGAGTTGCGAACCTGAGTCGAGCTGGACTGAGAATGCGGCGTTGATCGTGAAATCACGAGGGCCAGAAATCGATTCGATAAATCGAATTTCAGAGCCAAACGACAGGCCCATCCCGATCGACAGTGCGGCGTCCGCCTGAAGAGAAATGGATGTGCCTGCACTGGATTGAACGGCAAACGATGAGGAGAGCTCTGCGCTTTTGCAAAGACCGCTTTCCAGAATCGGAGAAATCGCAGGCTTGGAGCTGCCACCAGCCCAGCCTGTGCCATAGCTATCCAGATTGAACTCGATGAGTTCCCTTTGCGGCCCCATGACTGGGGACTCAGAACGAAATCCAGTTTTGTCTCTGCGGTAAAGTTGCTTGCGGTTACTTGAGAGTTCGAAAGCAGTGATCGGAGCGATTTGCGCCTCGGCCATATTGTTAAGGGTTGGCGAATCGACTTCTGACTTGATGAAGATCCGATTCGATAAGGATGCAATGTATTCGTTAGCCATGGTTATTCCTGCCAAAGATGAATTTCAATTGAGATCGTGGCGCTCTGCACGAAGTTGAGGCCGCCCTTGGAAATGGGCGCAACGTCGACATCGAAGCCGCCAGCGTAATAAACGCCTTTGCTCCAAAGGCCCTGGTTGCGATTGAGTACATCGCAGAGAGCGTCGACATAGTCGCTGATCATGCCCTGAAGCGAATCAGCACGTTCGTGAGTTGAAGCCAACTCAATCTGAAGAGTCGCGAGGGCTGTAAATTCAGCCAGTTTTTCTTTCTGTCCGCGATGAAGTTTAACCAGGGAGACAGAAATCTTGGGATTTCGGTTTGAGGGAATTCGCTCCGTCATTTTTTGATTCCAGTGGTCGGTGTCGACCTGGAACCGGGCTTCTTTCGCGAGTTCTCCCCGGATTTCCTGTATGGCTTCAACGCTTACCTTTAAGCCGGATTCACCGGCCAACATATCCTGTGCAGCGATTACGGCTTTGCTTGACAAGTTCATGGCACTTACCTCCACAGCTCGGTGGAATAGCGAATGAAACGATCCGGGAGCTGGGAAACTTTGCTCATCTGCTCAGCAAGGATCGGTGGCAGATCTGAAGTTACCTCGAAAGAAACACCAGCTTGAATTGGGGTGGAGGTTGACTTGAAGAGTGGCTCAGCGCTGTCTCCGAGATAAAGGAGCCAACCAGTTACACGAGTTGGCAACGTATCGACGCTCAATTCAATAGACTCGCCAGCAGACATATCCAGAACAAATTCAG
>JBIPMY010000168.1:0-12003 GCA_044376335.1 Bryobacter sp. | reverse complement strand
GAAGACAGAATCCCTCATTGATGTGCTGCGCCTGGAGGTGGCCTATGTCACGGGGCGCGAAATGTATGCGTGGCCTGGCTCGACTCAGTTTGAAGATACCGAGTTGCGGGAGATCGTGACTACGGGCGCGTTTTCTACCGGTGCGTTTGCGCTACACGCACGGGCGATCTTTTTGGGCGATGGCACAACCTTCCGTTTTGGCGGCGAAGAAGATTTTGAAGGCAAGCCTGCCCTGCGCTTTGACTACGACACAGCGCAGTTCCGCAGCGGCTACCAGATTCGCAATCCGCGCCGGGGGATCGGGGCTGTCGTTGCGTACCACGGCAGTATTTGGGCGCATCGTGAGACCTTTGAGTTGTTACGGATTTCGGTGGAAGCCGACGAGATCCCAAGTGAGATCGAAATCGTCAAAGCGTCCGACCGGCTGGACTATCAGTTGATGAAGATCGGATCTGGGGAGGCACTGCTGCCGCGGCAGAGCGAGGTGCAGATTCTGGACAATCGCGGCAAACTGGCGATCAACAAAACCCGGCTGAGCCGATGCAAACAATATTCGGGAGAAAGCACACTCAGCTTTGACGACGTGGGCGAGGCAGGGGAGGCGTCCTCCAAGCAGACGCGAATATTGCAGTTTGAGCCGTACACAGAACTGGAGTTGGCTCTCGATTTTGAGCTGAATCACGAGAGTTTCGCCGTAGGGGATGCAATTCAGGCGGTGCTCAGAAACGAGATTCGCGAGGGCAAGACCGTGATCGCCCAGAAAGGCAGCATCGCAAAGGGCAGAATTCTCAGGCTGGAACATCAGGTGGGAGATTATTCCACCTACAACATCACTCTACAGTTTGATGAGCTGCTGGGCCCCGATTGGCGCGCAGCGCTGAAATTGCGGTTTTCGCGGACGGATCCGCCAACGGGAACACCACCCGATATGCGTGCGCAAGGGCAAACTGTGAGATTGGTGACTGTACCCGATACCCAGCCCAATGGCTTTCTTGTCTTCTCAAAGAAGCTGAAGTTGTCGCGCGGCTTCACCACGATATGGCAGACTCAGTAATGAAGTAGCTAAGGACACACCGTTGATTCAATTTGAGCTCCCCACAGACCGCGCCCGATTCGAGGACGCACTCGTTTTCTCGCAAGAACAGGTTAAGAACCTGATCAATAGCCACCCGAACTTTTATCCGCTCTATACCCAGGATGGGAAATGGAAGCATGAGGGTGAGGCCTGGGCTCATTGGTGCGACGGATTCTTCCCCGGCATGATGTGGACCTTTGCGCGCCACAACAAAGGCGAGGCCGCCCAGTACTGGAAGGCCAAGGCGATTCAATACACGACTCCGCTTGAGCCCCGCAAGACGGATCGCGAAGTATATGACCAGGGCTTTCTTTTCTTTTCCACCTACTATCGTTGGCTGGCCATGGAGAAAGATCCCGCGCTCAAAGAAGTCTTGCTGACGGCTGGGCAAACGCTGGCTTTGCGTTACCAGGAAAAGGGCGCTTACCTGCGCAGCTTTGTCGCCCCGAATTCTCTCTTCATCGACAGCATGATGAATGTCGGCATCATTTTCTACGCCGCTCGTGAGACCGGCGACAAACGTCTGCGAGAGATTGCACTGCGCCATGCGCTGACAGTGCGAAAGAATCTGATTCGCGGCGATGGGTCCTGCGCGCAGGAAGGCTTGTTTGATACTGATTCCGGTGAATTCCTCGAGCAATCAACCCATCAGGGCTTCCGCCGGGATTCCTGCTGGTCTCGAGGTCTTGCCTGGGCAACCTATGGCTTCAGCATTTGTTATGAATACTCGCGCGATCCACGTTTTCTGGCTACCTCTGAAGCCTGTGCCGATTATTATGTGACCCATGCCAACGGAGACGGGATCCCGCCCTGGGACTTCCGCGCACCACTGGAGTTCCGCAAACTCGTAGACACCTCGGCTGCGGCCATCATGGCGAGCGCGCTGATCCGTTTGTCGCGCCTGATTCAGGATCCCGTGAAGGGCCATTTCTACTACATGACTGCCGTGCGGATTTTGCGCACGCTCTGTGATGAGTATCTTGGGAAACAGACCAAGGGCTGGCAGGGAATTCTACAGGGGTCGTTGTATCACATGCACCGCGGCCTCGGCATCAATGAGAGCGCTGTGTGGGGCGATTACTTCTTTGTGGAAGCCCTGGAGCGCATTCTGCGGCCGTAGCTGTCATGAGACGGGGAGCCCTTCTCGGTATCGTTGCCCTGGGAGCCTGCCTGGCATGGTTCTGGATTGGAAAGGCCAGCGTGAAGAAAATGAGCAACCCAGCCGTCTACTTTGAAATCCCGGTATCGGATCTAGACCGCGCAGTGCGATTCTACGGCGCGGTCTTCGGCTATCAGTTTCAGCGCGCAACCATAGACCATAACGAGATGGCCCTTTTCCCTTTGTCCGAGGATGCGCCCGGAGTCAGCGGAGCTTTGGCCAAAGGTGAGATCTACGTCCCGTCAAAGACCGGATCGCTGATTTACCTGCACACATCAGATATTGAGCTCACATTGAAAAAAGTCGCCGAGGCGGGCGGCAAGACTCTCTACCCCAAAACCTCACTTGGAGGCCAAGGGTTTGTGGCGGAGTTTGAAGATAGCGAAGGGAACCGTGTGGCTTTGCACTCGCGGGAGATGTAGGCTTTGAGTCTAGTTGTGGGTGGCTGAGAGGCGGTTGCACGGGTATTCTTCATAAATCGAATTCTTCGCGAAAGGCCTGAGCAAGTTGGCGGCTTCTTTTGGAGTCGATGATTTCGGTGATCTGCTCGCGCAAGTCCTCACGGTGGCGACTGCTAGCCAGCGCCGTAATGGCCCAGACGGCTGGTTCATCATCCGCTTCCTTTAGGATTTTGAGCAGTGCCTCTTTGGCTTCATCCAGCGGCGATGCACCAAGACTAATCGTGATCGTGCGACGCATGTCGCGAGTGAGGATTCTGGGCCACAGCTTCATTACCGCCGAAAAAGCTTCTTCGTGCCTGGATTGGGCAAGCGCCGCTGCCGCTTCCAGCTGAGTCGCTTCATCCTCAGACCCAAGAAAACCTGCAACAAAGGGGATTGCACCGGATTGGTCCAGCTCGAGAATCGCGCTGAAGGCCGTTCCAATTACCTCAGGCTCGCCGTCGCCGGTAAGCGCCTTCTGCCGGATCAGAAGCTCCGCCTCCCAACGGCCCACGTTGGTCATCGCACGGATTGTGTCCACGCGCACTTGCTTAGAGATGTCGGTCAGTCCATGAAGGAGGACGCGAAGAAGCTGTATGGGGTCAAGGTTCGATTCGATTAGCGCCAGCGCAGCCAGACTGCGAACTTGAGTTGCGCTGTCTTCTTTGCCTCCCCAGACGTTCTCAAGCTGAATGCAGCGAAATGCTTTGAGGTAAACAGCAGGTTCGCGGTGCCCCAGTTCGAAGAGGGCCTCGATGATGGGGGCCTTCGCCCAACACTTGGGGTCGGTTTCAGCACCGCCTTCGAGGAAGCGGTCAAAGGCTTCCAGCAGATCCTGGATCAGATTCGTTGCGTTTAGAGCAGCAGCCCGCTTGGCAGCCTTGCCAACGTAGAAGTTGTTCTTGTCGGCTAAAGCTTTGCGTAGCTCAGCTGAGCCGAAGTCTGCCAGGGCTTCGAGCTTTTTCTCAAACGCTTGCTTGCTCATGGGTGGCACGCTCTGCGGTGGAACGGTAGATCCAGGCTGCTACCAGGTAGAGAAGGCCACCAAGAACCAGCGTCTGATAGAGGCCCAGATAGATTGCGAAGAAGATCGCCATGGCGGAACCCAGCACGCTTGAGGCGGCATTCATAGACCAGCCCCAACGCACCGCTGAGCTGTCCCAACCTTCCAGCGTCGCAAGGCCCGTCGGGAACGGAATACCCATCAGGAAGCCAAGCGGGGCGATTACCAGTACCGTGATCAGCATCTTGACTGCGAGCGGCCACGCGGGGCCGAGGTCGCTGACCAGCCCTGCGAAGTAACCCAGAACCGGCACCAGGATCACGATCAGCAGCAGCACGATGCGGAGGCGCTCAGGGTTGTTCTTGACGATCCGCTTCGAGTAAAAGCTACCCAGGCCGCTTGAGATCAGCATCGAGAAGATGATGACCGTGAGGGCATAGGTGGGGTGACCGAGCAGCAGGACGAACTTCTGAATCAACGAGACCTGGATCATGATGTAGCCAGCACCCAGGCAGACAAAGTAAAGCAGAAACAGACGCAGGCTGCGGCTTTGCGGTAGGCGCTGGCCAAGTACGAGTGGTGGCAGCAGAAGCGTCACCAGGGTTGCTACGACGCTGACAAAGAGAACGCCAAAAAGCATCGGCACCGCACGGTTGATTTTGTAGTCTGCGCTTTCCTGGGATGTGATGGTGAGGAAGTTCAGGATGTCGCGCGGTTGAACGGTATAGAAAAAGAAGGGGCGATTGTCATTCACCGGGGTGACGTTGTACTGGTAGTTGGCAAAGAAGGCTTCGCGGTCGACAGTGGTCAGCAGTTGCTGAAAGGGAGTAACGCGGGTGGTGGAGGGATAGTAGACCTGCTCCATATTGCTTTCCTTCATCGCTGCGATCGCCTGTTGTACGAAAGCCCCACTCATCGGCTTGCGAGAGAGGATGACGGTATCGGTAGCACCCCATCCCTGAATCTGCCCTGAGCCTTCGCGGGCAACGATCACATGCTGCGCGGGATTGCGTTCGCCGAGGCGCTCAAGCGCGTCAATGGTGATCGAAAGAAGACGCAACGATTCACGGGGAGGATCAAAGCCCCAACGCGTGAAGGCGAGCACACCGTCGTCGGAGAGATGGCTCAGATAGTCGTAGAAGGCGTCTGAAGTGTAGAGATTGTTCTCGCTGAGGCTGAATGCACCGGCGGCAGTAGAGGCCCAGGTATCGACAAGCGTAGCCTGGATCACCTGATACTTTTCCGAACTGCGACGGACGAAACTGCGGCCGTCTTCAACAAAGATGCGAATCTCCGGGCGCAGGTAAAGGTTGTGGCTGAGATTCGGGAATTTCTCCCTCATCACGGTGCTAGCGATGATCGGGTTGATCTCGACACCAGTGATGTCTTTGCTGCCACTAACGAGGGCTCGAGAAACGTCCCAACCCCCGCCGGGCCCGATGATGAGCGCCTTGGCACCAGGCTTCAGTTTATAGGCCAGAGCGGGGCCGCCCTTAAGGATGCTCGCGCGGGATTCGTCGCTCAGCTTGTCATGATCCTGTGTGAAGATGCCAGTGGCCGCGTCGGCGTCGATGACGATGTTGGGAAGGTTGGTACCGCCTTCTTTCGAAACGGCAATGCGTGAGAAGCTATTCCACTTGACGAAGGTTTCGTTGGCGAGGGTCATGCCCTTGGCGTAACGAATATCGATCCAGTCCAGCCGCATGTTGAAGACAAAGAGGGCTGTGAGCGCGAGGGCCAGTGCGACTGCAGCTACGCGGCCGCTGTGTTGTTTGGCCAGGTTGTACCAGATCGCCGAGGTGGCGGCGAACAAAACTGCGACGGCGATGACGGTGTTGGGGCCGCCGAAGGTGTCGAGAAGGGGGATTAGCAGCAGGCAACCAGCGGCGGCACCCAGTAGATCGAAGAAGTAGACACGTTCGATGCGGTCAATCGTTTCTGAAATCACTAGCGAGACGATTGCGCCAGCTAGAAGGAATGGCAGGGCCGAGAAGAAATAAATTACAACGAGTTCGAGGTTGCCAGGCGTGCCTTGACGCGTGAGCAGAAAGACGAGCGAGGCGATAACCGAGATGCTGTTGAAAGCAGCCAGGCGTCCCAGCTTCTGGTAGAGAGTGCCTGACCAGCCGCTAACAACATAAGAGAAAACGCCACCTGCACCGAGGCCGAAAAGGGCCACCGAGATCGCGAGGAAAGCAAAGTGATAGTAGAAAATGACGCTATAGATGCGCGTGAGAGTGAGCTCAAGCAGAAGCGTCGCCATGGTGGTGAGGGCCACACCGGTATAGATGGTAGACCAGTTGGTACCACTGGGCAGGGGATGCGTAGTAGAAATTCGTGTCAACTCTACATCATAGCTGTCGGAGGTGCAGGATCTTCAGGCCGCCCTGCTGCACCGAGTGGAATTCGGATCAAAAGTAGCCCCAGGAGGCCAATTACGACCAGGCCAAGCGCAAAGCTTGGGTCTGGAGTGAATTCCCAAGTTTTGATTTCCTGCCAGGCGAGGTAGGCCGTAATCAGGCCGCAAAGCGCTTCGCCAGCGATCAATCCCGAAGAAACCAGAACGCCTGCGTTTTCCACCCGGGCGCGTTGGGCTTCGTTCAAGCCACGACGTTCGGCGATCGTGTCGCTGAGCCAGCGCAGCAAACCACCGATGAAGATCGAGAAGGTCGTGGCGAAGGGCAGGTACATGCCTACGCTGACGAGCATGGGGCTCTTGACTTGCACCATGATGAGGGCCACGCCGAAGGCGATGCCGACGAGGATGAGCGGCCAGGCCATCTCTCCACCGACGATTCCTTGCGCTAGTGAAGCCATAAGGCCAGCTTGTGGGGCGGGCAGGGCTTTGTCGCCGAAGCCAAGGCCACCGGCTTTGAGGTTGCCTTCGTTCAGGATCCAGAGAGGCCAGTACATGGCAGCGCTGGCGACGATAACGGCTACGAGTTCGACGAGTTGTATCGTGCGAGGAGTGCCGCCGAGTAGCCAGCCTACTTTGAAATCCTGCAGCAGCTCGCCAGCCACCGCCGAGCTGACGCAAACAACGCTGGCAACACCAAGGACAGCCGTAACACCTTCTGGCCCCGTCACACCAAGAGCCACCATAAGCAGTGCGGCGATGATGAGTGTCGAAAGCGTAAGCCCCGAGATCGGGTTGTTTGAAGAACCAATAACGCCGACGAGAAATCCAGAGATTGTGGCGAAGAAGAAGCCGACAACAATCATGACGATGGCTGCCGTGATGCCGCCTCCAATCGAGTCTGCCAGGTACGTATAGAGAACGCACATAACAGCGAAAAGAGCGCCGATGAGCATGAGCACAACTTTAGAACTCATGTAGCGCTCGGTGCGGTTGAGCTTCTCAAGGTCCACCTTGGGGCCGGTGAGCTCACCAAAGGCACGCTGCAGACCCACCGAGAGGTTCTTACGCATCTTGAACATCGTAAAAGCCGCACCCACCAGCATGCCGCCGATGGCGATTGGGCGGACGATATAGCGCCAGACGGCGTTGGCGAGGCCGGCCCAGCTTTCATCGGTTGAATTGGCGGGCAGGTATTGCTGGATATTCGGGCCAAGGATATACAGGAGCAGCGGTACAAAGATGCCCCAGGCGATGACTCCGCCAGAGAATTGCAGGGCTGCGAGTTTGGGACCGATGATGTAGCCGACGCCGAGGTAGGCAGGGCTGACGGTGGGTCCGGCAATCATCGAAGTAGCACCGACGGGGACGGTTTGCGTGCTGCCTGCGGGGCCGAGGCGGAGGAGACTCTTGCCGAGCTGGCCGACGTGGATGAAGAACTCTTTGTCGACAGCGAAAAACTTGAAGACGCCCATCAGGTAGACCAGGCCGCCAGTGCCGATGTTCCAGAAGAGGAAGTTGGCGGCGCCGGAGCCTTGCTGGCCAGCCTTGTGGATTTCGCTGGCGGCGACAGATTCCGGGAAGGGCAGTTCGGGGTCTTCAACCAGAGCACGGCGGACGAGGCTGACGAAGAGGACGCCGAGAAGACTGCCGATAACCATCAGCACGGTGGACTTCCAATAGGCTTCAGGGCCGCTGAAGCTGGGCCAGACTTTGGCGATGACGAAGGCGGGGAGGGTGAAGATCGCACCAGCAGCAACGCTTTCGCCGATTGAGCCAGCAGTGCGGGCGATGTTTTCTTCAAGAATCGTGCCGCGCCACAGGCGGATGACGGCCATGCCGATTACGGCGGCGGGATAAGTGGCGGCGATGGTGATGCCGGCGCGGAGGCCGAGGTAGGCATTGGCGGCGCCGAGGATGACTGTCATCACGAGCCCCAGGGCGAGCGCGGCCCAGGAGAACTCTTTCATCTTCATGTGTTCGGGTACGTAGGGTGTGTGTTTGACGCTCATTCAGGAATCCTTGGGAGTGTCTAACAGACTACAACCAAATTGGGCTAACGAGCGCGGCTTGTGAATGGGACGGCGATGGGCCACATTACCAGTAGCGCCATAGCGAGGTCCATTGCTTCCAGGTTTCCTCTATTGAATCTGTAGTCGTGGATCAAGAAATAAAGAGGAAGGAGCGCGCTCCCAGCGAGGAGCCATTTGCCTTTGGCGCTCAAATACTCGGCCCTTGCGCCCAACCAGGCTGGGAGAATCACCATCAGCATCCAAGCGCCAAACCCCCAGCCTCGCATGAATGGTGTTGGGCTGAACAGCATGGGCAGGTAAGAGAGCAGAGCGAGGGCAGCAAAGAGCCCCCAAACTGCATGTTTTCCGAGCGTCGCCATTGCAAAGCCGGCACTCCAGGACCACAGGATTGTACTCATGCTGCCCCAGAGAATGCTTGTTTTCACGTCAGGACTGTCATAAACGGGGTTGTCCGGCCAAGGAAACCTTTCGAGCATTGTTGCGATTGACAGTGCACTTTGCAACAGTGCGGAGAGCGGGAAAAAGAGAACAAAGGCTGTGAGCCAAGGCCTCCAGGTTTGCCACATTTTTAGTTGCCGCGAAGCGACTAGATAGCTGATGTCTGCCAGGCCTCGGAAGGTACCCGCGAGATGGCGTTCCTCCAGGTCGCCGAGGAAAGCTTCGCGCTCGGATGAGTCGGCAAGGATTCGGCTAGCGAGTTGCGTCAAGTGCCAGAGCGGTGATTGCATTAGCCTTCCCTTCCCAACGGATTCGTTTGCTGATTTGAGTGACGGCCTGGTGGAATTCGCGAGCAGCGGCTATGCCCTCGCCTGTGAGTTCTACGATGCGCTTGGCCCGGCCGCCACGTTCTTTCGTGGCTTCGCCCAGATGCGTGCTGATGAGGCCTTTCGATTCCAGACGGTCGAGGGTGAGATAGAGTGCGCCAGAGGAGCAACGGCGTCCAGTCGCCGACTCGATATGGCTCGCGATCGAGGCACCGTAGGCGGCTTCACCCAAATGTTGGCAGGAGGCCAGGACGAAGTATTCAAATTCGCCGATCATGATATTGCTTACATTGTGCGTTAAATCGATTTCGACTGCAAGATTTTTCTGAGTTCTAATGTGGGCATGAGGGAATTCCTCCGTCGTGAAATGGCAGTCGCGTTCTCAAAAAAGGCTCAGCCAGTATGGTTCCGGCTGATCAAATGGGCGGTAATTCTGTTTGTTGCCTGGAATTACTGGCAGGCCCCTTACTTTGGGGTCTGCATCGCGGCAGCATTTTTGTTGGGGCTGGCCTTGCACCTCTTCTGGAGGTACAAGACCAAAGGATGGACCAAAGCCTGGGGTGGCTGGGACGATTTAGATTCCGCGAACAAATAGCGAAGAGTTTGCGTTTACACTTGAGAACATGCTGCGATTACTGCCATTGATCTTCAAGAATTCGCTTCGAAGCAAACGGCGCAGCATCTTGACCATCCTTTCGGTGACGATGTCCTTCACGTTGTTGGGTGTTCTCTTTGCGATGTACAACGCTTTGTACTTTGAAGATCCAACACCAGCGCAGGCGCTGCGGCTCATCACTCGCAACCGCATTTCGCTTACGGTGATCCTGCCGGCTTCCTATAAGCAAAAGATCAAGACTGTTCCTGGAGTGAAGGATCTTTATATCTCAATGTGGTTTGGCGGAACCTATAAAGACCAAGCCGCAGATCAACGGAATAACTTTGCACGCTTTGCTGTGGAGCCTGAAGATTTCTTTAAGGTGCAAACAGACCTTGTATTACCCGAAGACCAGAAGCAGGCATTCCTCAAGGAACGCACTGCTTGCCTAGTTGGGAAGAGGCTGGCCGACAAATTGGGCATCAAACTTGGAGAGCGCTTGATCTTGAAGGGCGATATCTTCCCGGGTGACAAAGAGTTGATGGTTCGAGGGATTTTTGAAGATCCCCTCGCTGATGAGACTCTCTTCTTCAACATCGAATATCTCTACCAAAGCCTGCCTGCAGGTAGGCGCGATTTCGCTGGCACCTTCAACATTCTGGCTAGATCCAAAGAAGATGTAAGCGCGATCCAGCGCGATGTGGATGAGATGTTCAAGAACGCCCCAGTGCAGACGCGTACCGAAACAGAGGCTGCTTTCGCTCTAAGCTTTGTTTCTTTTCTTGGCAACGTAAAAGTCTTTCTGCTGGTGATCTGTGGCGCTGTGACGTTTACGATCCTGCTGGTCTCGGCCAACACAATGGCCATGGCCGTGAGAGAGCGTGTCCGCGAGGTGGGTGTGATGAAGACGCTCGGCTTTACCAATGGGGGCATTCTCTTCCTCATCCTTGGCGAGGCTGTTGTCTTGTCTCTGGTGGGAGCAGCCCTGGGTTGCCTGGTGGCTAGCGGACTGGCAGCCGGTGTAGCCGCCAATGCTGGCGGCTTTATCGCGCAATTCAAGAACCTGAGCCTGACGCCCCCGACGGTTGCATTCATTCTCGGCTTCTCCGTAGTTGTTGCCCTGATTTCCTCCTTTGTGCCGGCAATGAATGCGGCGCGCACCAACATTCTAGACACGTTGAAGTATTCAGGTTAAGGGCACATGGCGATTCCAATTTCTTACAACATTCGTAATCTGGTTGTGCGTCGCACGACGACAATTATGACTGCCCTGGGCGTGGGCCTGACAGTGGCAGTATTGCTGAGCGTGCTGGCTCTAGTGCAAGGCTTGCAGACTGCCTTCGAGAGCTCAGGTGATCCGCTGAATGTGCTGGTGATGCGGAAGGGCTCCACTGCCGAATTGTCCAGCAATTTCGCGCGAACGGCTTATCAGGATCTGAAATTCAAAGCGGGCATTCAGCGCGATGCCAAAGGTGAGCCGATGGCCTCTCTCGAGATGGTTACGATCTTGAATCTGGCCAGCGTCGACGCCCCGGACGGGATGAACATTACCCTGCGCGGCCTGCCGCCCGTAGGGATTGCCATGCGGCAGCAGGTGAAGTTGCTTGAGGGCAGATGGTTTGATACGGGCAAGCGAGAGGTGGTAGTGGGCAAGTCGATTGCGAAACGTTTTCCGGATGCGCGGATTGGCGGGAAGCTCAAATTTGCGCGCGGGGAGTGGGAAGTAGTTGGAGTAATGGATGGCGGGCGTAGCGCCGTCAATAGCGAAATCTTTGCCGACCTCAATCAGGCCAGCGCAGACTACAACCGCTCTGAAGTGCTGAGCTCGTGCCTGATACGGGCTACCGATGAAGTAGCGGTACAAGCTCTGGTGAATGATTTGAATGCAGATATCAGGCTGAACGTAGACGCGCAGACCGAGCTGGCCTATTATGCCGCGCAGACGGTTTCTGCCGCGCCGATTCAGTTTCTCGGGCTTTTTGTCTCGGTGATTATGGCTATAGGCAGCTGCTTTGCGGCTATGAATACGATGTACGCCGCTGTGGCCAGGCGGGCCAAAGAGATCGGAACGCTACGTGTACTCGGCTTCGCAAGGTCGAGCATCCTCACCAGTTTCTTTTTGGAGTCGATGCTCCTTTCGCTCTTGGGCGGGGCGCTGGGGTGTTTGCTTGTGTTGCCGCTGAACAATATCGAGACGGGAATTGGCAACTTCGTCACCTTCAGCGAAATTGCATTTTCCTTCCAGATCACTCCCGCAATCATGGCGATCGGGATGGGCTTCGCCCTGGTGCTGGGTGCGCTCGGCGGTGTCTTCCCCGCCCGCAGCGCAGCACGAAAAGAAATTTTGACGGCATTGCGAGAGGTATAGATGAACGCGGATATCAAGAATTTACGAATCGATCGATCAAGGAAAGTTGTGCCGGAGGGCGGGTCGCCCTGGGCACGGCGCTTCATCGTAATCGGGATTCTGCTCTTTGTTCTGGCTGGGGTGGGACGCTTTGTTTACGGCTATTTGAATGATGCCCCGGAAGTAGCCGTCTACCGCGTAAAGTCTTCTTCGTCTTCCACTTCGGCCAGT
>JBIPMY010000550.1:0-3662 GCA_044376335.1 Bryobacter sp. | reverse complement strand
GCATCTGTTGAAACCTCAACCTTTGCCAGAGGCACATCACCAGACCACGCAGCACCAGCGATGCGTGAAGCACCCTGGGCCATCACCAGGTTGTCTTTCGGCGTTGCGATCACGCTCTTGACGTGAATCGATTCCACCGGTTTCATTTGTGCAGGATCCACCGCAGTACCGGGAGGAACACCCTTGCCAGGGTGTCTGTAGCCGGTTTTCATGAAGAAGCCTTCAAACTCACGATCCAGCACCTGAATCCCGGTAAGCCACTTCACCCAGCAATCGCCGCCCCAGCCAGGCACGACGACGCGAAGAGGCGCGCCATGGGAAGCAGTAAGCCCCACACCGTTCATGTCGTAGGCGAGCATCGTGTCACCTTCAAGAGCTTTCTTGACAGGAATTGAACGCTGGAATTTGGGCATCGTGCCGATGGGTTGATCTGCGCCATCGAACATGATGTGCTTGGCACTGGACTTGATGTTCGCCTTCTTCAGCACATCGGCCAGGCGCACTCCGGCCCAGCGAGCATTCCCTACCCCACCGTGTGTCCACTGCAAGCCAGGCATTCTTGGGGTGTAGAAAGCACGCCCATTGCCCGCACATTCCATCACGCCAACCAGCTCAACCCTCGGAAGCTTCTTCAATTCCTTCAGCGATAGCGAAAGCGGTGCTCCCACTTCTCCGCTTACTTTCAGTGAATACGTATCTGGGTCCACCTGCGGAGTGTAATGATGGCTTCGCACGTAAAACATTTCAGTGGGAGTGATTGCCTGCAGAAAACCATCAATGGGCATCTCCAGATCTTCCGGCTTGCGCGAGTGCACAATCATTTGATTCGACTTGGCATCGGCCGCCTGAGCTGTTGTGCTGCTCGATTGGCCGGGAAGAAGAATTGAAGCTGAAGCGCCCAAAAATGCACGGCGGGCGAGGATATTTTCTGAAGACATAGATTCCGTTATTTCCACTGGATTGCGAGGGTTTGGATCGCACCGTTTCGCACGGTGACTTCCTGCGACTGAGCAGGCAAACCTTCTTTAACTACTTCTAATGTATATTTTCCTGGGGCAAGTTTCAGCATCGCGGGTGTTTTTTGTCCCGTATCACGACCATTGACCTGCACAGCAGCTCCCGAAGGATTGGAGTTCACGATGATCGTTCCCTGGGGTGTTTCAAATTCGAAGAAGACCTGGCCCTGCGCAGGAACTTGCAATTTTCGCTGTAAGTTATCAAATCCAGACAATTTGCCCGTCAGCTGATACTCGCCAGCAGGCAGTTCGAGCGAACAGGGAGTCTTTGCGCAGCGGTCCTGCTTACCTTCGTTTACCAGGATTTCCGCTCCAGCAGGATTCGAGCCAAATGAGACCGAATGCACCTGGACATCAACCGGTTCGGTAGGCAGTTTTTCCTGCACCGGAACTTTTTCTTCCGGAACGACTTCTGGCTTCACCACGGGAGGATCCATTTTTTGGCCCATTGGGCTCGGCTTTTCGGAAGCAACTTCAACTGGAGGAGTAGGATTCACTGGCGGCGCCGAAGTATCTCGCCCGAAGCTGAGCCAGAGAATAGCAACCAGAATGGCTGCACTGAGAAGAGCCGCGGCAACTGGCTTCCAGCGAGAAGGCGGTGGTGGTGGAGGCAGATTGAGCGGAGGCAGCTTCGGAGCTTCTATCGCCGGCTCGGCGGCAACCTCAACACTCGAAACATGCATCGTGGGCTCATCGCCGCTTACATCACGTTGCGGAGTGTGCCGTGGCCCTTCCAGGCCAAGGGCATGCTCAAGAGCAGCTACAAAGGCGGAGCAGTTGGGATATCGATGTTCTGGGGCTTTTGACAGCGCACGTGCCAACACTTGATTGGTGGCTGCATTCAACCGTGCAACAGGTGGCACAGGCAATTGAGTGATGCGGTAAAGCAGGTTGGCCAGATTGTCGGTTTCGAAGGGCTTTGATCCGGCCAGAAACTCATAGGCAACAACGGCAAGCCCGTATTGGTCGGCGGCTCCAGAAATGGCCCCGCCCGCAATCTGTTCGGGGCTCATGTAGCTGGGCGTTCCAATCAGGCTGCCGCTTTGGGTCGAATCCCGGTGCTGAAGCCGCGCGATTCCGAAGTCGGTAATCTTCAGTTGCGGCCCACTCAACATCAAATTTCCAGGCTTGATATCTCTGTGGATGATGCCCCGCTGGTGGGCATAGTCTAGAGCCTCGGCGGCTTGTTCGAGAATTGCGAGCAGGTCACTGACGGCAATTCCGCGTGAAAAACTGTCGAGGGTAGCACCTTCCACATATTCCATGAAGATGTAGGCGTTATTCTCGTCCTCGGAGATGTCGTAAATCGTAACGATGTTCGGATGAGACAAGATCCCGGCCGACTGTGCCTCTCGCATCAGCCTTTCGCGCAAGACAGCCCGGGCCTGGTCATCGCCGAGCTCATCGAGGCGAATCGTCTTGATTGCGATTCGACGGCCAATGGCCGGATCGAAGGCACGGTACACAATCCCCATGGCTCCGCGCCCGAGTTCGTGCTCCACTTGATAGCGCCCAATTTTATGCATCAGCCCGTGAAATGAGTTTCCCACAATCATCGGGATGCCAAAATAGAAAGGTTCATGCCTGAGAATCGTTTGAAACATTACGCCGCCCTGCTGTTTCCGGTTTTGATGTCGATTTACCTATTTCGCCGGAGCTTCAGAATCTGGTTTCTGAACGACGATTTCGCCTGGCTTGGACTCGGACTCAGCATCTCGAATACCTCAGATCTCTGGAAGGCGCTCTTCAGCCCGATGGCACAAGGCACCATCCGGACTTTGAGCGAACGCCTTTTCTTCCTCACGTTTGAGCGGATCTTTGGACTTGAGTCGCTGCCGATGCGAATTTTTGAGTTTGCGATTCTCGGCATCGCGCAAGTTTTACTGGTCCTTGTAGTGAAACGGCTCTCTGGCAGCCTCACGGCCGGAGTTTGGGCTTCCGTATTCTGGAGTCTCAATTTTGGGCTGGCTGTAGCGATGGCCTGGCTATCGGCCTTCAACCAGATTTTGCTCTCTGCCCTGTTTCTGGGAGCCTTCTACTGTTTCCTGCAGTACGCAGATTCAAAAGGAAAAAAATGGCTGGTTGGATCCTGGGTCTGCTACCTGCTTGGCTTTGGAGCACTCGAGAGCATTATTGTCTTCCCTGCCGTGCTGCTGGCCTGGGCACTGCTGCTCGATCGAAGCAAGTGGCGGCTCTGCCTGCCTTTCTTTGCCCCTGCAATCTTGTTCACCATCGCTCACCTGTTTTTGATTCCCAAAGCCAAAGATGCGCCAGCGTACCGGATGTTCTTCGACCTTAGTCTTTTCGAGTCGGTAGCGATCTACTGGCAATGGCTCTTTGCAGCAGTCCGAATCAAGAACTTTGGCCCCGACTGGGCCTGGCTGGTTACGCCTTCCAACTGGATTCTCACTCCGGCAGTGCTTGGCTTCATCGCCTGGCGCACCTGGAAACGGGATTTTCTGCCGCTCTTCGGCCTCATCCTCAGTATTGGTTTGATCGCGCCCATGCTGCCGCTCAGAGACCATCGCACAGACTACTATCTGGCTAGCGCGTCGCTGGGACTCATGATGGTGCTCGGGCTGTTTACGATCCAGTTGCCCAAACCGGCATCGCTGCTGCTGCTTCTTTATGTCGTGCCCAGCTTTA
>JBIPMY010000549.1:0-3668 GCA_044376335.1 Bryobacter sp. | reverse complement strand
GTGCAAACGATTACGTCACAAAACCAATCGATTTCCCCGTTGCGCTTGCACGAGTCGAGGCTCAACTAATTCGTCGTGACGCTGACCGGATTCTACGAACGAATGAAGAACGTCTGAGTATGGCGGCCAGCAGCAATCAGGCCGGGCTATTTGATTGGAATCTTCTCACCAACAGCTTTTTCGCGTCCAAAGAGTGGAATCGCATCGCAGGGCTGGAATCAGACTGTACCAACCCACAAGACTGGCTCACCCGGTTACATCCAAAAGACCACGACAGCTTACAAAGTCAGTTGGCTCAATGGAAATCTGGCCAGGGACAAGAACGCGTCGAATGGGAGTCGCGGTTACGACAGTGTGACGGCACCTACCGTGCTTTACAGTTTCAAGCAAGTGTACAGCGCTCGGAGACTAAAGAAGCCATTCGGCTGGTTGGTTCGATCCTTGATGTCACAAAAGCAAAATACTGGAATGAACAGATAGAGCTAGGCAACCGAAATCTCCTCATGGATCGCCTGGAGGAGTCTAAACCTGGACAAGTCTTGATGATTTTGTCAGTAGACCGTTTCAGACTTGTAGCCGATACGATGGGAGCATGCGCGGCACAGAAGGTGATCCGTGAATTTGCAAACCGCATTTGCCAAACACTCGGGGCAAAATCAGAATTCGCCTCCGCGCAATTGCCCCTGGTCACGACTCTCGAAGGAGATCAGTTCGGCATTTTGTTTGAGTGCCCGGCTGGCGCACAAGTGGCACAAGAGACGGCAGCGCAGCTGATCACAGCAATCGAGAAACCCCTCGAGATTGAAGGCAAAAAGCTATTTTCGAGTGCCAATGCAGGCCTCACCCTGATCGACACAACTCCACACGAGCCGGAAGAGCTATTCCTGATGACAACCACAGCTCTTGGCCAGGCAAAACTCATCGGTCGCGGACAATTTCAAATCTTCGAGGAAAAAATCCGTGGACGCGCACTCGAACGCCTCGAACTCGAAAATGATCTTCGTGTAGCCTTGCAGCGCAACCAGTTTGTGGTTTACTACCAGCCCAAAATTGATCTCAAGAAAGGCACCATTTGCGGTTTTGAGGCTCTACTGCGGTGGTTTCACCCGGAAAGAGGCCTCGTGCCTCCAGACAAATTCATTCCAATTGTCGAAGAAAGCGGCTTGATGGTACCGATCGGAACCTGGGTCCTGTATGAAGCAAGCAAAACGATGCAGCAGTGGCGCAAGGAATTTCCCGAGCGAACCGATCTGGTGATCAGCATCAATGTCTCGGCCTACCAAATGAAAGACAACAGCTTGATCGGCCATGTCAAAGAAGTACTAAAGCAAACGGGTCTCGCGCCTGAAGCATTGCAACTCGAAATCACAGAATCTGTCTTCATTGCCGATACCAGCGAGACGAATCAGATCTTCTCTGAACTGCAAGCCATGGGTGTAATGCTGCATCTGGACGACTTCGGCACGGGCTACTCCTCGCTGCAATACCTGAGCAATATGAAATTCGATGCTCTCAAGATCGATAAGTCGTTCTTGAAAGAACTATGCAGCAATCCGCAAGCCAGCGATCTGGTGAAGTCCATGCTCGGCATTGCCCACAACCTCGACATGCAGGTGGTTGCTGAAGGCGTTGAAACTACCGAGCAGCAACAACAACTCAAAGAATTGGGCTGCAGCTATGGACAGGGCTACTTCTTTTCAAAGCCACTCCCGGCCGAGCAGGCGCTAACATTGCTCCGCAAGGGCCTGTCTTAATCCTGACGCAGCGCCACCATTGGATCAGCCTGAGACCCTCGCCAAGCCGGAATAAAACCGGCCAAAAGAATGCCCGCCAAAATTGAAGCAACACCGCAGCCGGTTGAAAATGAATCTACCCATTGCTTCAGCACAAGCACGATCAATAAAGATCCCAGCACGGAAGCAGCAACGCCCAATACCAAGGCCCGGCTTAAGGCGATTCCAATAATGTCGCTTCTGCTGGCTCCAATCGCAATCCTTATTCCCATCTCACGACGGCGTCGCAGCATCTCGCTGGCCATGATGCCATAGACTCCGGCAACAACCAACAGAAGCGCCACCACTCCGAAGATCACAACCACATCCCTCTGGCGTCTCGGTTGCACTACAATTTCGTCAATCCGATTCTCCATACTGCTAACACCTTTGAAGTCAGCATCAGCATTGATTTCAGACCAAAGCTTGCGCAAAGTGGGCGACAGCGCCGCTGCCGGCTGCGAGGTCTGAATCACGAAGGTCAGCATCGGCCAATATTGCGTCCGCTCACTGTAGAAGATCTCCGGACGGGGAAGAGCTTCTTTGGAGGAGAATCGTACGCTGGCAACTACCCCAGCCACCCGCTTCCACGACTTTCCATCCCCAGACACATTTCGTCCAATCGCATTGTTGTCGAGGTAGCGTTTGGCAAACGCATCATTCACCAGCACAGCGCTGTCATCCGTCGGCAGTTGCCCGGCCAAGAGCGGAATGCCCATCAACCCGAAGTAGTTGTTGGAAGCCATCCTCAGGCCAACCGTTTCCGGCGTCTTCTCGGCCTGCCCCTGAATGAATACCGGACCATCCTGTGACCCTCCCTCAAGCGGCAATCGATCCACAATAGCCACCCCGGAAACACCCGGCAGCGCAGCGGTCTTTCCAATGCCCTGTTGAATCGCTGCGCGAAGATCCTTATCATCTGTACTCCAGCTCAAATAAGCACGGGCGCTCAAAAGCCCCTGCTCCTTGAAACCAAGTGGGGAGAATCGAAGCGCATTGAAGTCACGAACCAGTTGGAATGCGACAGCAAGCAGCACCAGTCCCAGTGCGGCTTCAGAGACAATCAGCAAATTGCGCAGTTGAAATTGCGATTGCCCCCGTACATCCTTCTCACGAGAACTCTGCCAGGCCATGACACTGGCGAAAAGCAGGGTGCTGAGAACCCCCGTCAAAATCAGAAAGCCAAACACTCGCACATCGATTACGGCATTCTTGATGGGCGCAAAGTCATCGCCATAGTTGGCCTGAAGAAGAGCAAGTGCCCAGGGTGCCAGTAGCATCGCCGCCCCGCATCCAAAGCCAACCAGCAGCGCAGACTCAACCAGGTGCAAACGAATCAGATGCCAACGGCCAGCGCCAAGAAAGAGGCGTACTGTGTCTTCCTTTTTTCGTTCCATCGCCCGGGCCGCCAGCAAGCCAGCAAGGTTTACCAGCGTGATCAAAAGCAGCAGCGCAGCGGCGCCTTGAATGTAAAGTGCCGGCTCTCGTGCATCCTCAGTCCAGGCCTGTTGGGCGGGAACAACTCGCACTGTTGTGCCACGATCTGAATCCGGAAACTCCCGCCCCAACTGCTCTGCCACGCTCGAAGCCTCAGCTTCGGCCGCAGCAATTGAGACGCCTGTCTTCAACCTGGCAACGACAGGCAAATACCCGGCCTTTCGCGGACCATCCAGCAAGTCTGCGGCAATCGGCGTGAGCACATGACTGTCCTCACCGAGCGCTACGGAGTTGTCGACGACACCGATCACCTGATAAGCGTCCGCCCCAAGGCGAATCGTGTCGCCCACTCGCGCAAGAGACCGGTATTTTGCCGTGAGAATCGCTACTTTACCGCCGCGCAATTCATCGTCTGTAAATCGACGGCCTTCGATCATGGGAGCACCAAGCAGACCAAGC
>JBIPMY010000548.1:0-3671 GCA_044376335.1 Bryobacter sp. | reverse complement strand
TGTGAGGTGCCGCGATGTAGCTTATGTCGCTACACACGACTTTTTCGGACCCGGGTCAACGCAGAGCGTCTCTGCGCTAACCCGGGTTTTTCGTTCTGAGGACCGCGGCAAAGCCTGGACCCGAACTGCCGAATTGCAGGATCAGTTCTGGTCAAACCTCTTCGAGCACCGCAAGGTTCTCTACCTCATGGGCACCACCTACGAATACGGCCGCGTAGTGATTCGTAAATCTCTCGACTGCGGCAAGAGCTGGAGCGACGCCTCGTATCTAACTACAGACACCGGCTATCACACCGCACCAGTGCCGGTTGCAATCCATAAAGGCCGAATCTGGCGAGCCATGGAGTGGCACCCTCAAGGCAAATGGGGCTTCTTTGAAGCTCTCTCGGTAAGTGCACCCTTGAAGGCAGACCTCATGCAGCCCGCAAGCTGGACCTTCAGCCCGAGACTAAAATTTCCAAAAGCAACCGCGCCCCTTGGCGATCACTGGCTGGAGGGAAACCTCATCGTGGCACCCGACGGCAATCTCGTAAACGTGTTGCGAGTGGCCAACCGCGAATACGCCGCAATCTTGCGGGACGGCAACACCGAGTTTGTCGTCTTCCCCGGTGGAGCCAAAAAATTCACTATTCGCTGGGACAAGAAAACAAAACTCTACTGGACCCTCTCCAACCCGGCCCTCGAGAAGTATCCGCTATCGGCAGAAAATCCAGCCTCCGTGCGAAATACCCTGGTGCTCATGTCCTCGCCAGACTTGAAATCCTGGACCATCCAACGCACCATCCTCGAACACCCAGACCCTCTGCAGCATGCCTTTCAATACGTAGACTGGCAGTTCGAAGGCAAGGATCTCATCGTGGCCTCGCGAACCGCTTTTGACGATGAAACCGGCGGAGCCCACCGCGCCCACGATGCAAACTATCTCACCTTCCACCGCGTAGCCAATTTCAGAACATCAACCAACCAGCACTGAAAGCTCTTCGATGGCTTGATCAAGCGTCTCCGCTTGTGACGAAAGCATCGACGAAGAAGCAGAGCTTTCCTCAGCCTGTGCTGCCATAGACTGCGTCACTGTCGCAATTTCTCGCATGGCAGAGTTGATTTGAGAAATACCTTCCTGCTGCCGTGTGGAGGCTATGGCAATTTCATCCACTGCGAGGCTGACATTTTTGCCCGAAGCAAGAATGTCATCCAGACTGCCACGCACTTTTCGGCTCAACTCAACACCACGCTTGCTGTCCTCAATCGAACGCGTAATCATCTCAGTGGTGTTCTTGGCGGCTTCGGCAGCGCGGAGGGCAAGACGCCGCACCTCATCGGCAACCACGGCAAAGCCAAGACCAGCCTCACCCGCCCTTGCCGCTTCCACACTCGCGTTGAGCGAGAGCAGATTCGTTTGAAAAGCGATTTCGTCTACCTGTTTGATCACCTTCACCACGTTCTTGCTTGATTCCTCAATCGCTTCCAGTTCCGTAAGGGCCCGGTCCATATCAATGGCACTCGCATTGGCAGCAGCCTGAGCCTCGCCAGCCAGATGCTTGGCACGGCCAGCACTGGTGGAGCTTTGGATGGCAACCTGCGCAAGTTCCTGCAGGGAAGCTGTCGTTTGTTCTGTAGAGGCTGCCTGTTCGCTCGCACCAGAAGCCAGATTGCATCCAGCAGCAGAAATCTCATGGGAAGCAAGAGTAGTGGATTGGCTGGCACCTTGGATATCGTGAATCAGCAGCTTCAACGGCGCAATGATTTCCCGGCGGCAAAACCAGAGAAAGGCAAGGCCAATCACAATCGTGAGCGGTATCGTCCAAATCAAGGTTTGCAGCATACCCGCTTGCACCACCTTGTCAACCCGGTCCAGTTTGGCCTTCAGGATAAAGGCACCATGCACCTCGCCTGCATTCCAGTTTTCCATCGGAAAGCCCAGCGGGTCTCGGCCATTCCCAGCCAGGCTCGAAGCAGGGTTCCCATGACAGACCAGGCAATCCTGAGTCAGACGGATGGGCCGTGCATAGATCAGTTCGTTACTAGCCTCAGAAACCTCGGTAAACTCGGCAGCATTACTCGATTCAAGAAAGTTAAGAATCTCTCGCTCCTTCTCGCTCGGCTGATTTTTAGGATTCCGTGGTTGCATCTTCGGTACACGAAATTCGAAATCTTCCTGCTTGGCCACACGTTCAATTGCCCGCCAGGCGGCAACCACAGGCACGGTGTTGTAGGCCGAAGTTTTGCGAAAATCGGAGGCTGATTTCAGCTCTGCATCAATATGCGCCTGATCAAAGGCTTTCGCCTCCCGTAATTGCGACATCGATTCACGAACATTCTCAGCCTCGACGACAGCAGCGCGCATCTGGGCAAAGTTGAGCTCGATCCCCTGCTTGCGAATCACAGAACGCTGAAGAGCAAGCCCTGCAAGCGTTGTAACCAGCACTGCACCCAAAGCCGAAAGAATAATTTTTTTACCAAGAGTCACATCACCCTGATCGACTCGAAAGCATACACCTTTAAAAATACTTTGAAATAAACAAGTACCCGATAGAGGAAGATGCGATGTCTTCGGCCGAAGGGCAAAGTTAGCTGGGCCGTGTGACGTACAAAACAGTTTGCTTCCCAAACCGGAAGCGTTTGACATCATAGCCAGCGGCAAAAAGCGCCGGGCGCAGCCAATTCAGGGGAGATTCAGAATCAACCACCCAAAAGCTGGATTGAATCTTCGTTAGGTCTTGCCAGCTCGCAAGACGATTGTGAAGGTGGAGTCGAGACTCTCCGAGGATCAGTGCAGAATCCACACCATCGGTTCCAGTGAACTGGATGGCCCGCCCACGGTCGGCCACAAAGTGAAACCGATTGCTCAATTGAGGCCCTGCATAGAACTCCGCAGACAGATAATCCAAACCGTTACCAAAGAATATGGGTTCTTTGCCGTTAACCAAAGGCGAAAACTCAACATCTTCAAACTTGTGATCAGAGGTTTTGTCCACGCGTGAAATGTCAGTGGCAAATCTAACGAAAACAATTGCAAATGCAACGGTAACCAAAACAACCTGGATCGCCCTGTGAGCGCGCGAGAAGATCGGGCTGAATTGTTTGGCAAGCAGGATGGCAACGCCTAAGGCGAATAGCAGAGTATAGCGGCGCATAAAGGCTGTAGAAGTGACGCGCGTGGCGGCATAAATAAGAAACGGAGTTGCTATCAGGCCAAGACATAGCAGCGTCTCAAAATTGATCTTGGCTTCCAGCGAAGGCTTTGCCGCAGATCTCAAGAAAGGGCTCAGAACCAGAATGATTAGCACAAGGAAAAGGCAGAGAATGGGAAGCCGGTAAAGAATAAGTTCGGTTGCCTGGAAAAACGGGATATTGTAAATTTCATTGTTGAACTGAACAGCCTTGGTTGCAGCAACCAAAGCGGGGTAATGCAACGCAATCGGACAGGCAAGTGCAATGGCGATGAGCGGCTTAAGATCCAGGCGTCTCTCTTGCCAGCACTCGATCAGGATGGCGCAACCAAAACAAGCTGGAATCAAGATTGCCCACATATGCGAAAGCAGGGCCATAGCAATCGCAAAAAAAATTCCCAGGGCTCGAAGATTAGCCCATCTTCCGGATCGATCGATACATTCCACACAAAACCATGTGATGAGCGTGGCACAAATCGTAAACACATAACCACGAGCTTC
>JBIPMY010000547.1:0-3675 GCA_044376335.1 Bryobacter sp. | reverse complement strand
ATGAGAGAGTTATGGCGCAAACTGCGCAACAACCGGAATCAACTGGATGAAGACCTGGCCGAAGAACTCCGCTTTCACCTGGAAGAGCGAGCCGACGAGCTGGAAGCGAAAGGCATCACCCGAGCCCAAGCACTGCGCCAGGCCCGCCTCGAACTCGGCACCCCAGTCGTGATTCGAGAAGAATCGAAAGACCAATGGTCCTTGGGTTGGATTGAAGACTGGTACACCGACACTATCCACGCCGCCCGGGGCTTCGCCAAACAGCCCGGCTTTGTACTAGCAGCAGTCTTGTCCTTCGGCCTCGGCATCGGAGTCAACCTCGCCCTCTTCGGGATCGCCTCGCAAATGATCTTTAGCGATCCAAGCGTGCATGACCCCGCAAGCCTCTACTCAATCCGATTCGGTGGAAGCAGTCACCTTGACGCCGCCGCATTCCGCACACTGAGTGAAAGCAAACTGCTTCCGGAGGTCACCGGCTACACGGGTTCCGACGATCTCAACTGGCGCTCGGGAGAAGAGAGCACCCGTCTCTTTGGTATGGCAGCCGCACCAAACTACTTCACCCTCACAGGCACTCCGCTCGCGCGTGGCCGTGGCTTCGTCGGCAATGAGCCCTTCACTACGGTGATCAGCGATTCATTCTGGCGCAAGCACCTCGGCGCAGACCCGCAGGCCATAGGCAAGCCACTTTGGCTCAACGGCGCTGCCCACACAATTGTTGGGATTCTCCCCGCCGGCTATCGTTCCCTTGTTGGCTTTGGCTTTACGCCAGACCTCTTCGTTCCGGCCGCTGAAGACAAGTCACTTCAAGTCGTGGCCAGATTCCCACCCGCAACTCCGCACAAACAGGTTGCGGACCAAACTACTTCAGCGGCGCGGATGCTCGATTCCATCCATCCGAGTATTCAAACCAAGTACGCGGAGTTCGTCAGCACCGCTTCCTTTGCAGGCACAGACCGGCTGCAAAGCATCCTCCGCCCTGCTGGCATTGCGGCCATTGGACTGGTAGGAGCAATGTTCCTCCTGATCCTGCTGATCGCCTGCGCCAACGTCGCCAGCCTGTTGCTCGCACGCACCTCGGCTCGTTCCCAGGAGTTGGCCATTCGCTCAAGCCTCGGCGCAACGCCCGCACGCGTGCTCCGGCTTCTTCTTGCCGAAACGCTGCTGCTTTCCTTGGGCGGTTCCATTGCAGGCATTGGCCTCTACTTCTTTTTCACGCGCTTCATCGGCACTCTGCCACTTCCAATTCCCATACCACTTGTACTGCGCGCTGAAACGAATTGGACTTCCCTGGCTCAGGCACTCCTGCTAGCCATTCTGGCGGCGCTTCTGGCTGGACTGCTGCCTGCCTGGAGAGCCAGCCGCAAGGGAATCTCAAACACTCTCAAAGCTTCCGAACATCAGGTAGCAGCCCCCTCCATCACGCTTCGCCGCTGGCTTTTGGGCGCTCAAATTGCGGCCTCAATATTGCTGCTCTCTACCGGCTTGCTCTTTGTACGAAACCTCGCACAGACCACAAAACTGGATCCCGGTTTCCGGCTCGATACATTATGGACGCAAATGACATTGGTACCCTCGCAATTCAAAGATAAAGAGAAAATCGGTAATCTTGCCACTGAGGCCCTGCGCCGCCTCCGGGCAGATGTCCGCATCGAATCTGCGGCATTCGCCGTCATCATTCCTTTCAACAATCAGGCAAACCAGCGCACCAATGTCCACACCGAAATGGACGCTACCGAAACAAATCTCCGCTTCAACAACAACACTGTGTCCAGCGCATTTTTCGCCACCATAGGAATTCCGCTTCTAGAGGGCCGCGAATTTAAGGACACCATCAGCGAAGCCAACTCCGTCATTCTGAGCAAGACTTTTGCTACCCGCCTCTTTGGACGAAAAAGCCCCATCGGACGCAAGATCTTCCTTGCAGAATCCGGCAGCCCCAAGGCATACGAAATCATTGGGGTATCCGCTGACATCAAGCACATGGGCTTCGGTGAAGAAGACAGTCTCGCCTTATATCGCTCAATGCAACCGAACCGCAATTGGCGCACACAAATCGACCTGCTGGCTCGACCACGCGCCGCTAGCGCCACAACAGCGCGAGCCATGCATGCGATCCTGCTCGATCTGAACCCATCCAGCGCCGTGGAAACCAAGCGCCTCGGAGATTCCCTCGGGCTCGCGCTGCTTCCAAGTCAGGCCGGAGCCATTGTCTTCAGCGCTCTTGGCTTGCTCGGCCTCGCCCTGTCCACCGTTGGTCTGCACGGCACGGTTACATTTTCAGTTCGTCAGCGCAGTTCAGAAATCGGGCTTCGCATGGCCTTAGGGGCAAGCCCGGGTCAGATTCTCTTCTTGATCGCCAAAGAGAACTTTCTAACTCTGCTAGCGGGAAGTATTGCCGGCATTGGCTTTGCGATCGCCATCGCCAAACCACTCGCATTCTTCCTCGTGCCAGGGCTGCAATCTGTGGGTATCGGCAGCTTCGCCGCCATCCTGCTGGGAATCAGCTTGGTAGCGACAATCGCCATCCTCGGCCCAGCGCGCCGCGCCATGCGCATTGATCCGCTAGAAGCATTGAGAAGCAGCTAATCCCGGCGACGCATCACCAAATCTCGGGCCTGAATCTGAATGCTGTCTTTGCCACCAAACAGGCCACCCG
Source organism: Bryobacter sp. (assembly GCA_044376335.1). Classification (GTDB taxonomy): domain Bacteria; phylum Acidobacteriota; class Terriglobia; order Bryobacterales; family Bryobacteraceae; genus Bryobacter. The sequence goes on along the minus strand of JBIPMY010000547.1, from coordinate 1,016 downwards.
CAGTCATGATCCAACCTTCCCAGTGATCCTCGCGCCAATTCAGCAGGATCCGGGCACCACCGCGCTTCACCCCGGGCACCATCTCGCCCTCAAGCTGAAAGTCCACCCGGTACTCATAGTGATTCATCGCCTTCCATTCATACCAGGCGCGCGGGCGTAAGCTCGCCTTCACCATTTTCGCCAACCCAACTGTCCCGTCTACTCGCCCATCCGCTCCGATGGTCAACACCACCGGGATCGGTTTTCTCGCAAGAAAGTCATTCACCGGTCTTGCTTCACCCTGCCACGTTCCCGTAATCCCCTTAGGAACTTCGGTCATCAGCAACAACATCATCCAAAAGTTCATGGCTCATTCGCCTCCTATGGACAACATCCCGCAAAGAGGCGAAATTGCTCCTTCCGAATTCTTTCGGAAAATGTTCTCATTTCGTTTTCAGTGACTTACGAACACCGGTTACAAAGTCCTCCAGCCGCTCATTCGCCACAATCACACGTCCTGTATGCACATCAATCAGCCGTAAAGTCGTCTTCCCTCCCCCCATCACCGTCCCCTCCACCAAAACTTCCAGCCCAAGCAGCCTTGCCATCCACGACCCCGGCACATGCAACCCCTCATACCTTTTAGTTGTTGTAGGCGAAACCACATGAACCCCATCGAGTTTGGCCAGTTCGGTCACCAACACTTCGCGAAGCTTCTCAGCCTCAGTCGCGGGGCCATCGAGCACCTCAATTCGGGCAACTGCAACGGCAACCTTCCCCTTAGGCAAATATTCACTAGGCAGAAAGAACTGCCAGTAACCCCAAACCAGAGCTATCAGCGCAGCAATCCAGGGCCACCATAAACGCGGTCGAGCCACCTCCAGAGGTTGCGAAGTGAAACGATATCCCTTCTTGGGCACAGTCTCAATCCAGTCGCCAACTTCTTTTCTGAGCAGCGAGATATTGCGCGCCAGCCCTACCTCTTCCACCGTCGTATCCGGCCAGGCACGCCGCAGCAGGTCTGTCTTCTCAACCAC
>JBIPMY010000546.1:0-3685 GCA_044376335.1 Bryobacter sp. | reverse complement strand
GGAAATCGAAGAGAAGGACATTCGCAAGCTCAATAAGGCTGGCTGGACCGACGAAGCCATCTATGACGCAATCACCGTTTGCGCCCTCTTCAACTTCTACAACCGCTGGGTGGGAGCCAGTGGTGTCTCCTGGCAGGAAGAAGAATCTTCACTTGCCAGCGGATCAAGGATTGCACAACGCGGCTACATCCCATAGCATCATAGGGTCTCCTTATGCGACCCACATTAATACTGCTCGCCTCCGCGCTGATCCTTTGCGCACAAAAGCCCGATCCTGCTGACGTCCTGAAGATGGCAGCCAAGCCCGGATCTCCTGAATTTCTGAAAGCTCTTGAAGCTACCTTCACTCCGCAACAACTCGAAAAAGGGGAAGCCGGCCTGAGTGTAGGCCCGGATGCTCTTTTTGCCATCAAGGCTCTGAAGGCTCCGCAATTGCTGGTCGACAGTGTCCCTGTGGCCCCAATGAAAAAGGCTGGCCCGTATTTTGTAGGCACCGCCAAGCTCGCCATCTACACGTCACACACCTATCACTACATGGTGGACGGCAAACGCTTCGGCGGCCGTATGGACCTTTCTGCTTTTGGCCCTGAAGCCTATGAGCAGGCCGGTGTGCCGCAGGGCAAGATCAGCGAAAAGTTCACTACCGCCAGCAAGCTCTATGAGGGCATGATGAGCGATTACTGGGTCTACACCCCGGCTCAGTATGACCCCAACACGCCAGCCCCGGTCATGATCTGGCAGGACGGCGAAAAGTATGCCAGCCGTACGGCCAACAATCGGCTGCTCATCCAACTCGATAACCTCGTCCATCAGAAGCGCATCCCGGCAGCGATTCACATCCTCATCTCACCAGGCAAGGTTGGAGCCCGCCCCATGCGTAGCATCCTGTATGACACCTACACCGACAAATACAGCCGCTATGTACTCGAAGAAATCATGCCGCTAGTGGCGGCCAAATGGAATCTTCGCAAGGACGGCTACTCACGCGCCATTGCCGGCGAGAGCTCTGGAGCGGTTTGCGCATTTAATGCAGCCTGGTGGCGTCCGGAAGAGTTTTCCCGAGTCTACTCCCGCATTGGCACCTTCACCAGCATTCAGTGGAAGCCCGGTGTTCTCGACGGGGGAAACATCTTCCCCTTTGCCGTTCGCAAGCAACCCAAGCGCAACATTCGCACCTTCCTTTCTGACGGCAGTGAGGATCTGGAAAACTTTCATGGCTCCTGGCCTTTGCAGAACATCCAGATGGCGAATTCGCTGAAGATGCGCGAATATGACTTCCAGTTCAAGTGGGGCAACGGCCCGCACAGCACCGCACAAGGCAACGCCGAAACACCGATCGCCCTTACCTGGTTGTGGCGCGAATATGATCCGTCCAAGACCTCGCAAGAGTTCGTGATGGATCCGGCAGAAAAAGACAAACCCTATTTCCGGGTAAAATCACTAAACCGTGACTGATGATTTGAATGCCCGGCTGGCGGAGCTCGAAGAGACGCTCCGCCGGAACCAGAACCAGATCGCCGCACTGACCCGCCGTGTCTATCAACTTGAGTCGGGGGAAACTGCACCGCCACCGATTCACGAACAACCCGTTGAAGTCACTGTGCCTCCACCGGCTGCACCAGCCAAAGACTGGGAAGCTACCGTTGGCACCAACTGGCTGAACCGTATCGGCGTCATCCTGCTGGTGATCGGCATTACGCTTTTTCTTGGCTATGCGATGGCATCGATGGGGCCTGCGGGCAAGATCGCTGTCGGTGCTTCAGTTGCAGGCTTGATGCTGGGTGCGGGTTATTGGTATGAGCACAAGGGCAACTTCAGGCCCTTTAGCCTGGCGATGCTGGGCGGTGGTTTCGCAGTGTTTTATGCAACTGCCTATGCTTCCCACGCCGTACCCGCCTCACGCATTTTCGACAACCTCGCCATCGGCATCGCAATTCAAACTTTGATCGCTGTCGTTGCGGTTTGGCAAGCGGTGCAGTTTGGCAGTGAACGCGCAGCGATACTGGGTTTTCTCGCCGCCTATCTCGGCCTTGCATCCAGCACTTCCCTGCCCTTCATCTATGGCGGCGCCTATCCACTAGCGATCTGCGGCTTGTGGCTAAGCCATCGCATGAAATGGACCGATTTGCCTTGGGGCATCCTCTTTTACACCTGGGTATGCGAGATTCAAACCGGCAGCCGCGACTGGGAATTTCAATACTGGGGACACCCAATCGCCTGGTTCAACGTTGCGCTTTTCTCGGCCTTTGAAGTGAAGGAGCGGATGCGCGAGTACACAGTCAGAAACCCAGCCTGGATATTGGTGAACGATCTGCTTTTTGTCTTTGCGACCTTCGCCGCCACGCGCTATGAGAGCTCCGCTCACATTGCCAGCATCTTCGCATTGCTCACACTGGCCGGGCTGATCGCCTCTTCGGCACGAGCCTGGCTTGGTGTGCGGCATGAAGCCCTGGCCGAGGCCATGACACTTCTCTGCGCGTCAGTTTGGGTGATCGCAAGATTTACTGACTCTGATCCACTACTGCTCTTGATGCTTGTACTGGCGGTCTCGATGATCGGGCTGGCGAGAAACGCAATGGCACCAACCGCTGCTCTCACTTTGTGCGCTGAAGGGGTGCTTGCCCTTTTAACTCTCGTCACTTTGATCACTTTCCCTGAGACTAAATTGATCAGTGCAGCGCCTCTGCGCATCCATCTTGCACTCCCGCAAACGCTCACGCTGATCGTTTGCCTCTTTGCCGCCGGCCGCTGGTTTACCACCACACCCTGGCCGAGTTGGGCCGCCCTGGCCGGGGTTGCGGTGGTCACGCTGGTAACAATTCCCAAAACAATGGGAACAATTGTTCTGGCCTTCGAGGCGATTCTCGCGGTGGCGGCAGGCCTTTATCTGGTGCGCCGGCCAATCCGTTTGGGCGGCATTGCCCTGTTTTTGTTCAGCATTTTGAAGGTTTTCGTCTATGACTTGAGCGAACTGGATACCCTGCCGCGCATCTTCAGCTTCATCGTGCTGGGACTTCTTTTGATCTCAGCATCATGGGGATACACCAAATACCGCGAACAACTGCAAAAATACTTGTAGTGTCTATTGATGAACGGCAGTTTTTTGTTGAATCGCAGACGACAAAACCCGCTAGCCTGAATTGCCCCTTCTGCAGAACCGTTGATACCTATGACTTGCGCTGGCTCGTTCGCAAGAAGCGAGACCGTCTGCCGGGTAATGGCGACGATCGAGATCGTGCCAAGTTTCAAAAGGCTCTCAGCTACATGGTGCTGCTTGATGACAAGGCCACTTGCAAGAATCAGCGCTGCCGACGCCCCTTTGAGATTTCAGGGGTCAAGACTACGGCCTTCATTTAGCCCGAAATTCCAAAGCGCCCCAAAGAAGATCAGCCAAGCCGTCCCCCAGATCAAGAAGAGTACCTTGGGGTTGTGGAATTCAAGCGTCAGCGTAACGTCGCCAGTTGCCTTTGGTTCGATCCAGATCCAGCCGAAGCCATCTTTGTGAATGGGCCACCGCGCTCCGTTCACGCTGGCAACCCATCTCGCATCGTGCGCTACCTGGACGCTGATGGCATCACCGGCGCGGATATGCAGGTCGAGTTCAGCGTGGCTTGGATGGATCCAGCGCAAGACGCCCCCGTTTGAAGCCGGGCCCTCCAGCGCATCTACATACCGAAGCAGGCCG
>JBIPMY010000545.1:0-3687 GCA_044376335.1 Bryobacter sp. | reverse complement strand
CAGACTACCAATACGGCAAGCGCCGTCTCCGCCAGATCGATTCCCGCCTCCGCTTCCTCATGAAGCGCATTGAAGCCGCCATCGTCGTCGACCCCGAAGCCCCCAGATCCGGCCAGGCCGCCACGCGCGTCTTCTTCGGTGCCACCGTCCGTTACGCCGACCCCGAAGGTACAGAGCGTGTCGTCAGCATCGTAGGTGCCGACGAAGTCGATCTCGAGCGCAAGCACATCAGTTGGGTCTCCCCTCTCGGTCGCGCGCTCATGAAGTCAGAAGAAGGCGATCGCGTCACCCTCGATGCCCCCGGCGGCAGCACAACCCTCACAGTCCTCGAAATCTCCTACGAGCACATCTCCGTCGAACCCTTCCGCGAACCCCTAGGCGCCGAGACCACCTCAACAAAGCCTTCCGGCAATGCTGCCTCAATCTGAATCGCCTCACCCGTCACAGGGTGCTGAAACTTCAGATACTGCGCATGCAGCAGATAACCCCCATCCCCCGGCAGCCCCGGCAGATTCTCAAGCGGCAACCCAGTAGGGCCATACAAAGGATCCCCCACCAGCGGATGCCCAATCGACGCGAGATGGATTCGGATCTGATGTGGCCGCCCCGAATACAGGCTCACCGCAAACGTCGTAGTGCTGATGCTGCGACCAAGCACCTGCGCCACAGACTTCGAAGCCTTGCCCCCCGCATCCGCAGCCCACACCGAACCAATCAGCGGATGCGGCACCAGGCCAATCGGCGTAAGAATCTCATACGTCTCCTGCGCCGCCACATTCTGCGCCAGCGCCCGGTAAATCTTCTGAATCTTCGGTGTGTTCCAGTCAGCAAAGAGTTGAGAAGCCGTCTGCGCAGTTTTGGCAAACAGAACAATCCCGGTAGTAGCCCGGCCCAAGCGGTGCACCGGATTCGCTTCCGGGTTCCGCGCTTGCACCAGCCGCAACAGCGTGTTCTCCATAAAGCCCCCGCCAGGCAGCGTAGGCAACCCGCTGGGCTTGTTCACTGCCAGCAACTCCTCGTCTTCAAACAGAACTTCAAAGTGCCGCGGCACATCCGCTTCCACCCACGGAGGCCGATTCCACACCAGGCTCTGCCCTAGCGCAACACACTCGCTCCCATCCGCCACCACCCCGTCCAGCAACACCTCGCCCGCATCGAGCTTCTCTTGCCAGCCTGCCGCACTGGAATGCGGATAAAGGCTAGCCAGGTGCAAGAGCAGCCTCTGGCCATGGTATTTGCTGCTGATGATCGTCGTATAGGCATAGCCCTGGTTCAGCATTTAGTTTGAGTGTATGCGATGAATTCGGGCCCAGCCCCATCGCTGCCCCCGATCTGAGGGCAACTGAAAAAAACTTCGAAAATTTGGTCCGGTCCTCCCCTCGATTCCACTTCTATAGTTGCGAGTCCACTTCGACTGCGCAATGCCCTTTAGATCGGCGGAAAAAGAAAATCATGAAATCACAAATCGTTTTGGTCCTGGCTCTTTCAGCAACAGTCTGGGCCGATACCTCACCCAAAAATGTTTCGCCGCGCGACTGGGCTCAGATACAGACCGAACATACCCGGCACAAGCAGGCAATCCTCCCCGTGCCCGGCGGGCATCACGCACGCAATCTGGCCCAACAATGGACAACAAGCTTTGACGGGCGGCATTTCGAGGTGCAGCCCGATAGCGGTCAATGGAAGTGGGGGCTCGAATTGCAGAGCTATGGCTTTGCCGGCAACCAGAGGCTGGCTCGCCGCGCCGCCACCACCACCAGGGTCGAGAAGCTGGCCTACACCTGGGATGCCGTGCTTTCAGAATGGTTCGTAAACGGCAAGGCCGGGCTCGAACACGGCTACACCTTGGCCGCCCGCCCCGGAATCGGCTCAGGCCCACTCCTGCTCGACTTGAAGGTGATCGGCAATCTCCTGCCCAGAGCTTCGGGCAACGGCCGGAATCTCACTTTCTTCGATCCCCAGGGGCAGCCCAGGCTCAACTACGATGGCCTGAAGGTAATCGACGCCGCAGGAAATTCTCTACGAGCGGCCTTCGTTGTCGAGGGTGAAACACTACGCCTGAAGATTGATGAAAGCAGCGCGAAGTACCCCATCCTGATTGATCCCGTCGCAACACAGCAGGCCTACTTGAAGGCCTCAAATTCTGCCACTACAGACCAGTTTGGCGCCTCAGTCGCAATCAGCGGCGACACGATTGTTGTGGGGGCAACTGAAGAAGACGGCGACTCGACGACTGTCAATGGCAGCAATAACAACAACGCCGAAAATGCAGGAGCTGCCTATGTATTCACCCGGGTCAACTCCGTGTGGACGCAGCAGGCATACCTGAAAGCTTCTAACTCCGGCGCCGGCGACAATTTCGGTGTTTCCGTTGCCATCAGTGGCGACACAATCGTGGTTGGCGCAAACCGCGAAGACAGCAGCAGCACAGGCATGAATGCCAACAACAATAACAACGCGCTCAACTCTGGCGCAGCTTACGTCTTTACTCGCAGCGCCAACACCTGGTCCCAGCAGGCCTATCTGAAAGCCTCCAATACAGATGCAGGCGACGAATTCGGCCTCTCTGTCTCCATCAGCGGGGATACGATTGTGGTGGGTGCCCATCTGGAAGCCAGTAGCGCACAGGGTGTCGGCGGGAATCAGACCAGCAATTCCGCTTCCGGAGCCGGGGCTGCCTACGTATTTACCCGCACTGCGGGCGCCTGGGCGCAGCAGGCATATCTCAAGGCCTCCAACACGCTATCCTCTACGGGCGCTTTTGGCCGGTCAGTGGCAGTGAGCGTAGATACGATTGTGGTGGGTGCCGTCTTTGAATCGAGCAACGCAACAGGCGTCAACGGAAATCAACTCAACAACACGGCCACCAATTCAGGCGCAGCCTATGTCTTCACACGCAGTGGCAGCAACTGGACCCAGCAAGCCTATTTGAAGGCCTCCAACACTGCCGTGCTCGATCTATTCGGAAGCTCAGTGGCCATCAGCGGAAATACGATTGTGGTTGGCGCTTTTAATCAGAACAACAATTTAGCCAATGGCGCGGGAGCCGCTTATGTGTTTTCGCGCAGCGGTGCTGTTTGGACTCAGCAAGCCCTTTTGAAGGCTTCCAATACCGAGATCGGCGACGTCTTTGGCACCTCTGTTGCAATCAGCGGAGATCGAATTGTGGTGGGTGCTCCGCTGGAATCGAGCAGTGCAACCGGGGTCGACGGCAGCCAGACCAATAACAGCGCCACCTCCTCCGGGGCAGCCTATCTCTTCACACGCAGTGGCAGCACCTGGACACAACGCGCCTATCTCAAGGCTTCCAACACCCAGGCCGGCGATAACTTCGGCAATTCCGTAGCAATCAGTGGAGACACGGTCCTGGTAGGGGCCGTTTCTGAATCGAGCAACGCCACAGGTGTCAATGGAAGCCAGACTGACAACAGTGCTTCAAGGTCAGGTGCCTCTTATGTCTTTCCGCTAACTTTTGCTGATGTAAATGTCACGGTCAACAGTTCGCGCCCCGGGCTTTTGTTCTCTTCGAGTGGCAGCGGCTGTGAACCAGGCGCTTCCTACAGTACCTCGAAGATCCTGCTTTGGACGCCAGACTCGGCCTGTACACTTTCCTTTCCCACACCACAGGCTGGAGTCAGTGGCACCCGGTTTGTATTCAACAATTGGGAAGACTCTTCAACCAACCCC
>JBIPMY010000166.1:0-12089 GCA_044376335.1 Bryobacter sp. | reverse complement strand
ACCTCCCAAAGTCCCCGATGCCCCCAAACCGCCCACCGTCGTTGAACGCTAGCCGAAACTCTGTTAAGAAGTATGAATAGGGAAACCCCGCACCCGCTGCGGGGTTCTCTATTTTTATATGCAAAGACAACACTGGATCCTCACCGGTAAATTCGCCTCGGTGCTCTCAATCCCCCTACTCTTGTGGGCCTACCCTGACGGCGCACCCAGACGCGCCACCGGCGCTCCAGGTGACAATACCTGCATCCAGAGCAGTTGCCACATCGGCACCACCACCAGCAACTCCCCACTGCTCAGCCTGAGCTTCGAAGGCGGCACCACCTACACCCCAGGCACCAGACAACGCTTCACCCTTACCCTTACAGATTCCGCCCGCAACTACGGCTTCCAGGCATCAGCCCGCCTCGAAAGCAATCCCTCCTCTGCCCAGGCCGGCACCTTCACCCCCGTTGGCACCACCACCTATGTCCTCTGTGACAACAATATAGACCGGCCCGCCTCCGGCTGCCCTGCCTCCGCGCCAGTCGAGTTCATCACCCACTCGAGAGCCGGCGCCTCCACCACCTTCAGCTTTGACTGGACGCCTCCAGCTACCGCAGCCGCCGGCCCAGTAGTCATCTACGTCGCCGGCAATGCCAACAACGGCCCCGGCGCGAACGGCGCAAAAGTTCATCTCAAAAGCCTTCGCCTCACCCCCGTCGGCGTGGTCAGCCCCAGGCCCACCATCAGCTCCGGCGGAGTAGTCTCGGCCAGCTCATTTGGCGGCGGCTCAACCGTTGCCCCAGGCTCCTGGATCGAGATCTTCGGCAAAGATCTTTCCACCACAACCAGATCCTGGGCCGGCTCAGACTTCAACGGGTCGACTGCTCCCACCACCCTCGACGGAGTCTCCGTTCAGGTCGACGGCTTACCCGCCTTCGTCAACTACATCAGCCCAACTCAAGTGAATGTGCAGGTCCCCGCAGACATTGCCCAGGCCCCCATAGAAGTAGTTCTCACTAATGCCCTCGGCCGCAGCGAAGCCACCACTATCACCGGTGCCGCGCGCGCCCCCGGCATCCTCGCGCCACCTTCCTTCATCGTTGGCGGTAAGCAGTATCTGGTAGCCCAATTCGCCGATGGCACCTACGCCGGCCGCCCGGGCCTGATCGCCGGCCTCAACTTCCGTGCCCCAGTCCCCGGAGATCGAATCGTAATCTACGGAGTCGGCTTCGGCCAGGTGAGCCCAGCCATCAACCCCGGCTCCATCACCACTGTCGCCAGCGACCTCGGCTCAAGCTTTCGCGCTCAGTTCGGTTCCGCAACTGCTGTAGCCGAATTCAAAGGCCTCGCCCCGAACTTTGTTGGCCTCTATCAATTCAACCTCGTGGTGCCCAACATACAGGCAGCAGACCACGAGGTAACTTTCGAAATCGATGGAGTCAAAACCAAATCTGGCGTCTTTCTGACCACCGCAAACTAGATCACTAGGCGCGATGCGTATCCGCACGCCAATTCTTGATCTTCATCTTGATCGATTTCTGATCCAGATTCTTCTCAACGGCCTCCGCAGCAAGAGCAAGAAACTCTTCATCCGATGCAAATCGCAAGGCAACAATCTGCTGGATCGTAAGCCTTGGGTCCATCAGCTTGCCGGTCATCACAAAGTGACGCAGATTCTCCTCAGCCCTCACTCCACGGTCTTGCGCCTTCAGCGCAAACGTTCGGCAGAAGAAAGCAGTAAAGAAGATGCAGGGAGTCAGCACTAAAAGCAGCGAAGCGCTATAGACCCGCTGGTGGTCACCAAACGACTGGTAGAAATTGACTCCAGCCCCAACGAAGCAAAGCAGCAGGGTAAATCCGACGGCAAGAAATCCAGGGACACGCTGAGCGTGATTTTCATAATTCTGAGTAGGCATCGAATCCATACTCTCACGATCTTGAGATTGGGCCATAATGCGAAGGTGGAACTCAAACGCGCATCAGAACTCAAGCCCGCCCGGGGCAATTCAGACTACTTTTCAGGCGAGGTCTGGATCGAACCCCTCGTCGCAACCAGCCTGATCGACCTCAAGGGCGTACGCGTCACCTTCACACCTGGCGCACGCACCGCCTGGCACACCCACCCTGCCGGCCAAATCCTGCATGTGGTTTCAGGCCGAGGCTGGGCACAAAAAGAAGGTGAGCCCGCTATCGCCATGTCTGCCGGCGACACCGTCATCATTGGGGCTGGAGAAAAACACTGGCACGGCGCAGCCGCCGATAGCCCCATGACTCACATTGCCGTACAACCCATCGTCGGCGGCGTCGATTCCGACTGGCTCGAAAAGGTAACCGACGATCAGTTCGCCGCTACCTCCGCTGCATAAGCAAAAGCAGCAGCGACCCCACCACACTCACCAGCAAACAAGCCCCCAGCGGGAAAAACACGGTAGTGTTCTTCCCCCGCCAGGTCAGATTGCCAGGAATCTTGTCGCCGGCCCACACCAGTAACCCAAGAGCCACCAGCATCAGGCCGGCCACCACCAACAATTTGCCGAATTGCGGCATCATACTTCTCTAGCCAAGAACGACGAGTTCGTCTTCCTTCTGAGCCGCAGGCAACTGCTGCGTCAGCTCCATCGAACAGAACTTCGGCCCGCACATCGAACAGAAGTGCGCACTCTTGGCCCCATCGGCCGGCAGAGTCTCGTCGTGATAAGCCTTCGCCGTCTCAGGGTCAAGCGAGAGATTGAACTGGTCTTCCCAACGGAAGGTATAGCGAGCACGCGACAGCGCATCATCACGAAGCTGTGCGGCCGGATGCCCCTTGGCAAGATCGGCCGCATGCGCGGCAATCTTGTAAGCGATCACGCCTTCCTTCACGTCCTCGCGATTCGGCAAGCCAAGATGCTCCTTTGGCGTGACATAACAAAGCATCGCCGTCCCATACCAGCCAATCATCGCCGCACCAATGGCAGAAGTGATGTGGTCATAGCCAGGGGCGATATCGGTCGTAAGCGGCCCCAGCGTATAGAACGGAGCATCGTTGCAAAGCTCACGCTGCTTCTCCACGTTCACCTTGATCTTGTGCATCGGCACGTGTCCAGGGCCTTCAATCATCACCTGGCAATCGCGTGCCAGCGCCTTGTGTGTCAGCTCACCCAGCGTCTCAAGCTCGGCAAACTGAGCCGCATCATTGGCATCAGCAATCGAGCCAGGACGCAATCCATCACCCAGCGAGAAGCTCACGTCATACTTGCGCAGCAACTCACAGATGTCATCAAAGTTCGTGTAGAGGAAGTTCTCCTTGTGATGCGAGAGGCACCACTTTGCCATGATCGCCCCGCCACGAGACACAATTCCAGTAGTGCGGTTTGCAGTCAATTGGATGTACTTCAACCGAACACCGGCGTGGATTGTGAAGTAGTCCACACCCTGCTCACACTGCTCCACCAGCGTCTGGCGGTAAATCTCATAGGTGAGGTTCTCGGCCTTCCCGTTCACCTTCTCCAGTGCCTGATAGATCGGCACTGTGCCAATCGGAACCGGCGAGCGGCGCATGATCGCCTCGCGCGTCTCGTGAATCTGTTCTCCGGTCGACAGATCCATCACTGTATCCGCGCCCCAGCGAATCGACCACAGCAACTTCTCTACTTCTTCATCAATCGACGAAGTCACAATTGAGTTGCCAATATTCGAGTTGATCTTGGTCAAAAAGTTGCGGCCAATGATCATCGGCTCAGACTCTGGATGGCGGATATTGGCGGGGATAATTGCCCGGCCGGCAGCCACTTCAGAACGCACAAACTCGGGTGTGATCGAATTCGGACGGCCATGCGATTCACGAATCGCGATGTACTCCATCTCGGGCGTAATGATGCCAGCCTTGGCATAAGCAAGCTGCGTCACCGCACCGTCAATCGGCTGCCGCGCATCAATCCAGGCCTGCCGCAACTTCGGCAGCGGCTGATTCGGATCGTAGTTCGGGTCAGACCACGGCCCGGAGGTGTCATAGATCTTGAGCGGAGCTTCTTTGGCTGAAGCATCCAGCGCAACCTCGCGCATCGCGATTTTGAGATCAGGATGTTGCAGGCCTGAAAGGTGGATCTTGGTTGAGTTGGGGTAGCTGAAAGTACTGAGTGTTGTCGACATGCGGATTCTCCTGTAATGGAGACCCGGGGAGATGGACGAAGGACAGACGCAAATGCCGATTCCTACGCCGGAATGACCCGGATCAGGTTCTAAGGGACTCTCTGCCTTTATCGTTTCGAGTGTCTCAGCCCCTGTCGACTTCCGTCGGGCGGGGCGCCCCTTGGCTTGCACCCATAATAGCTAATCCTGAATCAGGTCAACTCGAGGTTTGCTGCACGTGGAATCTTTCGCAGGCTCTACTCGAATCGCCGATTCATCCAGCCCTAAGCGCTCTCCCAGTGCAATCGAGGCAATCTCCGGTGCTAGCGGAAAACAAGAAACCCTGAGTTGGCTATTTCGATTCTCCCCAGTCAGCAGCTTAGCGTCTCGAATCAAATTCTCGGTAACGTCTGCTCGATCCATAAACTGCCCATGCTTGTAGAACCAGATATACCCCGTGTTGAAAATCATATAGACCAATATCAGACCAATCGCCAGTCGACGCCGTGTAAAGAGAAATTGGCAAGCCAGCGCCAGCAGTATCGCCACCCCCAGACTTGCCAGATACACATGCCGGCTCGGTACCCGCGGCTGATAAGCCACAAAGGAATAGGGGGCCAGCGCAATCGGAATCCACAACAACGCGATCCCCGGCAACCGCCAGTCAATCGACTTCCGAAAGTAGATCAAAACCGCCAGCGCAGCAAAGCCCCAAACCGAAAAGAGTCGGGCCGTAGAATTGAACATCACCGGAAGAAAATGCCACCCAAGCTTGAAGGTGCCGTCATTCCAGTGCAGGTGCTGATCCCGTGCACTCATGTTGAACGCAAAATACAAAACAGAGATAGCAAGAAACGGAATCGCCCCGCGAACCGCCCGTCTCCATCGCCGTGGTTCATACACCAGCGGAACGCCAAGCAATGCACACGCAACTACACCGGATTCTTTGCTCAACAAGGCCAGTAAAAAAGCACCCAAACTGGCTACATAATAAATCGGCTTGTCCTGCTGCCACCACTTGAGCCAGGCAAACAAAGTTAGCAGCACAAAACTGAACACCAGTTGCTCCGGCAGCGACGCGTACCACATCACAGCTTCATGATGACGCTCGTTGTATCCCCAAAGCAGCCCTGCCGGAATTGAAACCCGGTATCCGATCTTGGAGAATTGCCCCAGGCTGATGATCAGCGCAACATTCAAAATGTGCAGCAGAATGCTCTCTGCCTTAAGCAGCATCGGGTTTGCCCCAAAAACTGCCTCGGTAGCCCCGGTCAGCCAGATCGAAGTCGCCCGGCATCGATACAATGCATCGGCTGCCAGTTCCGGCCAAGTCTCGAAGCTGAGGTATTTCTTACCCAACCACACCTGGAGGTAGGTATCAGAAATTGCAGGCAGTGTAAGCGCCCGCAAATAGGGCAGTGCGCACGACAGACACACGAGTGCCGTCCACACTGCAACGCGCCCCCGTAGACGCGGTACCGTGTCAATCATAAATCACCCCGTTGGGTGAACTTTAATCTAGACTCTTTGCGATTGTCAAGATACGCCGATGTAGCCGGTCGTGTCTGGCTTCCGCATCCGGTCCAAGAAACAGCCCCGGCAGAATATGCCGGGCAATCTTGTGCGTGGCAATCCCGCGCAGTCCCGCGCCTATGTATTGCCGCAGTTCAATGCGAACTCCCGCAATTTCTTCAATCAACTCCGCCCGCCCGTCCACCAGCGTCACAATGTCGTCCAGATCCTTGCTCACCGCCGGGTCTGATTTTCCCCGGCTCTCATATGCGGCAATCTTTGTGGCCAGCATCAACGGAGGCGTAGGGATACGAATCGACAAACCATTCGGAAGCTCAAACAATTGAGGAGATTCTAATGCCTCCTTGTAGAAGCTATTGGAGAAGCCCAGAACAGACTCATCCGAAGTCATCAGATCAACGATGAGACCATCCTTAAGAAAACGACAAATCGGCCCTTCGATATCATGCCGGAAACCCAAACCAAGTAACTGGTCCACCGTGGCCTGATAGCCGTTATAGCTCGTAGCAGCAGTCAGGATATCGATATCCAGCGTAGGCCGCACGTAAAGCAGCGCCGGGTCTGTAATGTAGAGGGGAACAACGGCACCCCCAATAAAAAGCACCTCATCGAGCAAAGGCTGCAGATGAGGAATGGAGCTTGTTAGAAAAGAAAGATCCTTGCTCACGCCGCCTGCTCAATATCAAGCGCCGCTTCCATCCATCGCCGCCCTTCATGAACCAGCCGAGGCCGCCGCAGCCGGAACACTTCCATCCATGCAAACCACGCGTAAAGCACCGGATCCTCAATGCAAATTCTAGGAATAGAAGCATGAATAGGCTCTATGGACGAAGCATACCCCTCCCCATCTTCTAAAGGCCAAACCAGATTATTCTCTGGCCGATCAGAAGGCACAAAAATCTTCTGCAAAGCGGGAGCAGAATAAGCCGCCGGCAAACCCTGACGCAAAGCACCAACCTGAGCAGGCCAGACACAAGGCAAGCCAAACTCAACAAATCGCGAGTAATGAATCGGATTCAACCGAAGCTTTCCCTCCGAGCGATACAAAAAACCCGCAGCAATCGACCGTTGCACCGCTGCATGCGCCTCCGAAACCGAAATATGGAGCTTGGCCGCCAATTTGGCATAAGGCCAAGCCCCATCCGGAAAAGCCGCAAACAGAGTACAAACAACAAGATCCTGCGGTTTAATAACCATACCCAATCATACCATTCGCAATTCGCGAATAGCAAACATCAAACCGAGTACACTCGACCCTTATGAGCACCCACCAAAATCTGAAAGAGCCGGTGAGCCATCAACTCATGCAAGCTCCAAAGCTCCTTGTTGGCTTCAAAGATAGCGGTAGCATCCTGGCCCGGTGCCATCCCTGAACCTTCCTTCAGTGCCTTGGAGGCCTCACTCAGAATCGGGTCGGTCATCACTTCCCCGGCCATCTCCCAAAGCGTAATAAAGCGATCCACGGCAGTTGGGAAGCTGATATCAAACACACCCTCATTCGAAGTGGTGCGAGGCGGCTTGAAGTCGAGGTTAAACGGTCCCTTATAGTCGTAGGTCCGCAGCAGCACCAGCACATTCAGCCAGTCAAACGGATTCACAAGGCCCACCGCGATATCGACGTCATGCTTAAGGCGATACCCGTCATTGATGTCAAAGTGAAACAGCTTCCCGCACAGCAACGCGCGAGCAAGTGACGCCCGCACCGCCCCGCCCCACATCAACTCGTGCAGATACTCAGGATTCAACCCCACCATATCCGGATACTTCAATTGTCCCGAAAAGATCCAGGCGAGCATCGCATCCGAGGTCGGCAACAGAATCTCAGCCTGAGGCTCAAAAGGCTTGGCCTCCATGCAATGCTGCATCGTCGGCCGGCCCTTGGCTTTAGCAATTTCGATATCGGCCTCACAAGCCGCATTCATCCCCTCGGCAAACCACTTGAGCGTCTGCACTTCATCAACGATCCCCTGAAACTGATACCCAAGCGAACCGGGCCAATAAACAACATAGGACGCCCCAAGCTCATGGCCAATCCCGATCGTATTGCGAAGCCGCCACTTGGCATAATCACGAACCTCAAGCTGCTCCCCGGCAGGCCCGCCAGCAAACACCGCATGGTGAAAAGTCTCGGTCGTCACCATAGAACATTTGATACCGTTCTTCTTAAGCGACGCCCCAATCTGGCCCACGATCTCGTGTTGCTTGTCGTTGCCAAGAGCATCATAAGGCAGTACATCGGTGTCATGGGTACACCAGTAGTCAATTCCGATCCGCGCATACTGCTCGATCACAGTCTCAAAGTGAACGGGCTTGCGGGTAGGCGCATGAAAAATCGCGTGGCCCTCATAGGAGGCGGCCCACTGCGGGCCAGTGATGAAATGCTTGCGGCGTTGGTCAGGAGTATAGGAGCCTCCGCACGCAGCGGAAAGGCGCGCAACCAGGGCGCGTTGTTGGTCTGGGCTAAGTGGCATGCGAAATTAGTTTATCGCGACCGAATTAGGCCCAGGACGACAATCGATCTCGAAGCCGCATTCAAAGGGATTTAAGCCATACCGCACAAGGGTTGATAGAATTGACTCTTCGTCATGAGTCAAGAGAACGTTTATCCACCCTCAGCAGAATTTGTCGCCCAGGCCAATGTTTCAGGCATGGACGCCTACAAGGCCCTCTACCAGAAAGCCGCAGACAAGCCCGAAGAATTCTGGGGCGATCTGGCCAAAGAAAAGCTGCACTGGATGGAGCCGTTCACCCACGTTTTTGAATGGGAGCCACCCTTCGCCAAATGGTTCGTCGGCGGCAAAACCAACGCCTGCTACAACTGCGTCGATCGCCATGTAGAAGCCGGCCACGGCGACAAAGTCGCTCTCCTCTTCCAGGGTGAACCCGGCGACACCCGCAAAGTCACCTACGCAGAACTCCTCGCCGACGTCTCCCGCTTCGCCAACGGCCTCCTCAAACTCGGCGTCAAAACCGGCGACCGTGCCATCGTCTACATGCCGATGATCCCCGAAGCCGTAGTCGCCATGCTCGCCTGCGCCCGCCTCGGCGTCACCCACAGCGTCGTCTTCGGTGGATTCTCAAGTGAAGCCCTCAAGGCTCGCATCCAGGATCTCGGCGCAAAGCTCGTCATCACAGCCGACGGCGGCTGGCGTCGCGGCAAAGAAATCAAACTCAAGCCCGCAGTCGACGAAGCCCTCCACGAATGCCCCACCGTCGAAAGCGTAGTCGTCTGTGCCCGCACCAAGGGCGAAGTCGCCATGGTGCACGGTCGCGATCATTGGTGGCACGCCGTAGAAGCTGGCCAGAGCACAAACTGCCCTGCCGTCGCCCTCGACAGCGAACACCCCCTCTTTGTCCTCTACACCTCCGGTACCACCGGCAAGCCCAAGGGTATCCTCCACACCACCGCCGGCTACATGCTCCAGGCTGCAATGACCATGGAATGGGTCTTCGACCTCAAGGCCAACGACATCTACTGGTGCACCGCCGACATCGGCTGGGTCACCGGCCACAGCTACATCGTCTACGGCCCCATGTCGCGCGGCGCCACACAGATCATCTACGAAGGCGCTCCAGACACCCCCAACTTCGACCGCTGGTGGAAGATCGTCGAGCACTTCAAGGCCACCGTCTTCTACACTTCACCCACTGCCATCCGCGCCCTCATCCGTCAGGGCAACCACTTCCCGGAATCCTGCGATCTATCGAGCCTCCGCCTCCTCGGCAGCGTCGGCGAGCCCATCAATCCAGCCGCCTGGGAATGGTATTACAACGTCATCGGCAAAGGCCGCTGCCCCATCGTCGACACCTGGTGGCAGACCGAAACCGGCACCATCCTCATCGCGCCCATGCCCGGTGCCGTCCCGCTCAAGCCCGGCAGTGGCACTCTGCCTATGCCCGGGATCATCGCCGACGTAGTCGATTTCGACGGCAACCCGGTCGGCCCCAATCAGGAAGGCTTCCTTATCGTCCGCCGCCCCTGGCCCAGCATGGTCCGTACCATCTGGGGTGACCCGGAGCGCTTCAAAGACCAATACTGGAGCCGCATGCCCGGCAACTACTTCACCGGCGACGCAGCCCGCCGCGATGAAGACGGTTACTTCTGGGTTCTCGGTCGCGTCGACGACGTATTGAACGTCAGCGGCCACCGCCTCAGCACGATGGAAGTAGAAAGCGCCCTCGTACGTCACCCGGCCGTAGCCGAAGCCGCCGTCGTCGGCAAGCCCCACGAAATCACTGGTCAATCCGTCTGCTGCTTCGTCACTTTGAAGAAGGGCGACTACGACCACGAAGTCCTCGGCAAAGAACTCCGCCAGTGGGTTGGCCACGAAATCGGTGCCTTCGCCAGACCCGAAGAAATCCGCTTCAGCGACGCCCTGCCCAAAACCCGCAGCGGCAAAATCATGCGACGTCTTTTGCGCGAACTCGTCACCAACAACACCGTTGCCGGCGACGTAACAACGCTCGAAGACCTCAGCGTCATCACCAAGCTGGCGGCTCAGCACGACGACGAAGCCTAGGGCATTCAGCGTGATTCTACCTGCCGGATTCCAAGTCGTTTGGGGAATTCGGCAGGCAAGTACATAGTCCGGAACAACCAATCCCAAAATGCAAACGTGATCGCAAAATTACGATCCGGAGGCCCGGCATCCGGGTGCACATGATGCCAGGTATGCATCTCCGGTGAGTTCACAATGTACTTGAGAAACCCGATCCGCACCCGCAAATTGGCATGGGCAAAGTGCCCCACGGCGGTGCTGATGATGGCACATCCGAAAGCAGCCTCTGCCGAAAACCCCAGCAGCGTAGCAGGCACATAAAGCACCATCTGGTAAACGACAATCTCAAACCAGTGAAAGCGCCAGTTGCTCAACCAGTCCATGTCGGTCGAGCTGTGGTGCGTCTTGTGAAACTGCCACAACGCAGGCACCCGGTGCATCAGATTATGCACCAGCCACTGTAGAAAATCCTTCGAGACCAGCAACACGAGCGTCTGTAGCCAAAGCGGTTGAGCCGCCAGGCCATTCAACTCCAGCAAATGCCGCAAGGGCAGAATCGCATCTGGCGGTAGCGTACGCGTAATCCAGATCGCGACCAATGCTCCGACTACCTCCGCATTGAAGAAAAGGTAAAGCAGATCCAGGCCGAAGTCCCGGCGAAAAAAACCCTGCCGGGCCTCACGAGGCCAAAGCCGCTCCGCCACACTCAGCAGCAACCCGGAGGCGACCAGAAAAATCGAATAAGGCAACATGGCAATGCTATGTTCTTATTTTATGTGGATCTCCAAAGAACTGCTCGCCCGTCACTTTGAATACTCCCTCTGGGCATCGCTTAAAGTCCTCGAAGCTGCCGAAAAACTACCACTCGACACACTGGAAAAAGACAGAGGCAACAGCTTCGGTGGCATCCTCGCCACACTCACCCACATCTTCCTGGCAGACCGCGTCTGGTTCAAACGCTTCAGCGGCGATCCGCACTTCGCCTTTGTGCAGCCCGGCGACGCTTTCGACCTCGCAAAGCTCAAAGCGGAATGGCCTCAAATTATGGGAGACTTCACCGCCTGGATTCGCGCCCAGGAAGATTCGAAATTCGAAGACAAGCTCTACTGGCGCAACATCAAGGGCGAGGACAAAGAGGAGTTGATGTACAAGATCCTCCTCCACATCGTCAACCACGGCACCTATCATCGCGGACAGGTGATCACCATGATCAAGCAGGCAGGCGGCGAAGTCGTTTCTACTGACCTCGTCTACTACCCAGGCATGTAGCTCAAGCTAGTTCACTTGAACGAGCGATATTTCTTTATCGCCAGTCACAAAAGCTACCCATTTGCCATCAGGCGAAAACGCCACCCGCGTCACGCGGTGAGGTGCTGCGATCGTCTTCACGATCTTGCCGGCAGCCAAGTCCCACACAGACAGCTTGACGGGATTCTTAAGCGTAATCACATCAAACCCGCCGGTAACCAGGGTGCGTCCATCCGGTGAAATTGCCAGAGAAGCAATCGTCTCGCCATGCCCTTTGAGCTTGCGATTGAGTGCAAAGGTTTTGGCATCCCAGATGTAAACCGTTTCGTCCAGCCCTGCCATCACCAACTGCTTGCCATCCGGGGTAAAGGCCGACGCAAACATCGCGCCAGTCATATCTTCAACCTTCTTTACCAGCTCACCAGACTGCGTCTTCCACACACGGATATCGTTGTCGTAATTTGCACTGACAACCGTCTCCCCGTCGGGTGAAAACGTAAGCCCGGCGGCCCCGCCCAGCCCGTCCGGCAGGCTATGTTTTTCCTTGCCAGTAGCAAGATCCCAAACCCGCACCGTGCGCTCCTTGGGATTCGATGTCGCAACAAAACGGCGATCCTTCGACAAAGTGATTGCGCTTGTCGGGGCTCCATTGAGCAACTGCACCTGACGGTCCGCAGTGAGATCCCAAATCTTCATCGACTTGGTTTCGCCATTCGC